>NZ_JAQLOI010000001.1:325301-650602 GCF_028204155.1 Vibrio algarum
TCCCATTAACGCTAGATAGTCGATAATCAGCTCCGGAGGAATACCAAATTTTTCGATTACTCCATCTCTATCCATCACAACATTCGTCATTGTGTTGATCAAGGTTACGTTATCATCAACAAGCTGCGCCATGTCTTTGTCGCCAGTACTTATCAGAACTGGCATACCAGCTTTAGATGCTTGTGAAGCCAATGTTCCTATAACATCATCAGCTTCAACACCAGGGATAGAGATTAAAGGCAATCCCATCGCTCTTATAACGTTATAAAGCGGCTCTATTTGACAGCGTAATTCATCAGGCATTGAAGGGCGATTGGCTTTATATTCTGGATACATGTCATCCCTGAAAGTTTTTCCTTTCGCATCAAATATGACCGCTATTTTTTCAGTAGAAAACTGACGCATCATGCTTCGCAACATGTTAACAACGCCATAAATGGCATTAGTTGGTATATCGCCATTACTCATTGAATCAGGGTATGCGTGAAATGCTCGATAGAGATAAGAGGAACCATCGATAAGAATCAACGGGTTTTCAGGGATGCTTGCCATGAGTTTACAATCCAGAACAGGGAGAAATTATTCACTTAGAATGCCATGAACAGCCATTATTATCCATCCAGATAAAAAGACCGAGCATGCACATGTTGATATAAACAGAGACACTTTTCTGTGGATAAGTCTGTTTGTACTTTCTGATCGTTTAATAATTAACCAAACATAAAAACCAAAAATAGAGCATATAATAGATAAATATCAATAATTTAAATGCAATACACCAATTACAACAAAGATCATGAATTGATCCTTGATTGTGGAAAAGTTCTTAGCAAGGCAAAAGATAATTATTTTCGAGTGCCACAACGCGTCGGTTATTGAATATAAGATAGTGACAAAAAAGAAAGCGACATCAAAAGATGTCGCTTAGCATAACAAGGAAAAGCGAAATACTAACGCGCTTAACCTAAAAGCTGAATACACTGGAAGCAATGTGAGCAATGTCGTGTCAATAAGAAAAATTCAATCCCTCAAACAAGCATTGATTTTTATCTTGAAGACATAGAGATGATAACAATTATCATTCGTATTGCAAGGTTTATTTGAGAATAATTCTTAAATATGAAAAAATAGAGCCATTAGGCTCTATTTTCAAATCTAAATGCCTAGGCCGACACTATTCGTTGATGCTCTCTTTGGCTTTTGCATTCTCCTCTGCTAGCCAAAGTGCAACGTCTTTCGCAAAGTAAGTGAGAATGCCGTCAGCACCTGCTCGCTTAAAGCACAGTAAAGATTCCAATACTGTTTCTCTCTCTTTCAGCCAACCATTTTGAATTGCAGCCTTGTGCATCGCATATTCACCGGAGACTTGATATGCAAAAGTAGGAACTTGTAACTCTGATTTAACTCGACGAACAATATCCAAATACGGCATACCAGGCTTAACCATCACCATATCAGCCCCTTCGTTGATATCCATTGCGACTTCTTGCAAGGCTTCATCACTATTAGCTGGGTCCATCTGGTAATTTTTCTTATTCCCACCTTTTAAATTCGCTGCAGATCCGACAGCATCTCTAAACGGGCCATAATAGTTCGAGGCATACTTTGCCGAATAAGCCATAATTTGAGTGTGTATGTAACCGGCTTCTTCTAAAGCTTCTCGGATACGGCCTATTCTGCCATCCATCATATCTGATGGAGCAACAACGTCGGCACCCGCTTGCGCATGTGAGAGCGCTTGCTTAATTAACACTTCTGTCGTTTCTTCATTCATGACATAGCCGGTTTCATCGATAATGCCATCTTGACCGTGTGTCGTGAACGGATCCAATGCAACATCTGTGATCACCCCCATTTCTGGGACATGTTCTTTTAATGCTCGGACGGCCCTTTGTGCCAACCCTTCAGAGTTAAACGCCTCTTGAGCACATAGGCTTTTTACATCTTGATTAACCACAGGAAATAACGCGATAGCGGGTACACCTAACTTAGCAAGTAACTGAGCTTCCTCTAACATCAAGTCAATAGACAGACGTTCTACACCTGGCATTGAATCGACGGTTTCTCGACGGTTTTTCCCCATCAGGATAAACATAGGGTAGATAAGATCATTTGCAGTTACTTGATTTTCGGCCATTAAACGTCGACTAAAATCATGCTTGCGCATACGACGCATACGTCGTACTGGGAATTCACCTTTAATAGAAACAGACACTTGGCTCTCCTAAAATTTACTTCGTGCTTATCACTTAACTAATTATTTGTATCATATCATTGTCGATATTGGATAGGAGGTTAATGGGGTAGAAATTCTCTATAGAGCACAAATTCAATATATACTGCCAATGAGTTCGCCAACTAGAGAAACAATAATGATTGATACCCATGCTCACATATACGCTGCTGAATTTGATAACGATCGAGATCAAGTGATTCAAAGGGCTCTGTCTCAAGGAGTAGACAAGATATTGCTACCGAATATTGATTTAGATTCTATCCAGCCCATGCTGGCTACTGAAGCGCAGTATCCTGATATCTGCCATTCAATGATGGGGCTTCACCCTTGTTACGTTAATTCTGATGTTAAACAGTCCCTTTCAACTATTTACTCTTGGTTTGAAAAACACCATTTTATTGCTGTCGGAGAGATCGGTATCGACCTATATTGGGATAAGACTTACAAAACAGAGCAAGAGCACGCATTCATTACCCAGTTGAATTGGGCTAAAGAGATGAAGTTGCCTGTCGTGATCCATACTCGTGATTCGATTGAAGAAACCCTCCAGTTATTGCGCAGTGAGCAAAATGGCACCTTATCAGGTGTGTTTCATTGTTTTGGCGGCAGTATTGAACAAGCAAAAGCAATAAATGATTTAGGCTTTCACCTTGGTTTGGGCGGCGTCTCAACCTTCAAAAATGGAGGAATGGATAAAGTGATTCCGAGCCTAGATTTAGATTATGTCATTCTGGAAACAGACTGCCCATATCTCGCGCCAGTACCTCATAGAGGCAAACGTAACGAACCGTCGTATACGGCTTTAGTTGCTAAACGAATTGCAGAATTAAGAGGGTTAGACGTCAATGAGGTAGATAGGTTGACGACTGAGAACGCTAACAAGCTATTTAGATTAATCTAAAATAGTGAGGTCACTAAAACGGAAAAAGCGAGTGGGGAATTCACTCGCTTTTTAGTATTAAGCCTTTGTCTCTTCTTCACTTGTATCATCTTCGTCTTTTTTTACATAAAAACGAGCAAAGAATAGTCCTACTTCAAATAATATACACATAGGAATCGCAAGCAGTGTTTGAGAAATCATATCAGGTGGCGTTAACATCATTCCAAAAACAAAAGCCGCTACAACTATATATGGCCTCTTCTCAGCCAAACTTTTGGCATCGGTAGCACCAGTCCAACAGAGTAAGATAATCGCGACAGGTACTTCAAAAGCGATACCGAAAGCAAAAAATAGCGCTAATACAAAATCCAGATAGCTTGAAATGTCAGTAGCAAACTCTACCCCACCTAAAGATATGGCTGTAAAGAAACTAAATACGAGCGGAAACACCACATAATAAGCAAACGCAACACCGCAATAAAAAAGCAGTGAGCTTGAAAAAGAAGCGGCATAATAAGCTTACGTTCGTGCTTATACAAACCTGGTGCGACAAAGCCCCATACTTGATAGAGGATAAACGGTACAGACACAAATATAGACGCTATCAGCGTTAATTTAAGTGGCGTGAAAAATGGCGAGGCAACATCTGTTGCTATCATCGTTGCCCCTTCAGGCAATCGATCAACTAATGGAGACGAAACAAACTCGTAGATGTCATTAGCAAAGTAAATAAGACCAACAAAAACAATAAGTACAGACAACATCGCTCTTAAAAGACGATTTCTAAGCTCAAGTAGATGACTAATCAAAGGTTGGGTTTGTTCAACTGATGCCATATTAAACCTCTAATTGGAAAAACAGAAAGAGCTGCTTGTTCGGCAGCTCTCATCACAATGACGCCGAATTAATCATAGCGTGATTAATCGAGCTTTTTTGCTTCGGACACTTCATCTTTTGTTGCGCTTACCTTGTTATTAGGTTCAGTCGCATCAGTTGATTTTGAGTCTGTAGCATAAGGTCTTTGAACATCTGCAGCCGCTTGCTTCAGCTCTTCAACTGATGCTTTTAAGTCCGGGGCGAGTTCTTCCATCCCCATTTTTTCGGCTTTCTTAAGGTTATCTTGTAGTTCTTGGATTTTAAGCTCATGGGTAAGTTCATCTTTCACCCCATTTGCCATTGCCTTCGCGCTGTTGATAAATTTAGAGATACTACGTATTGCAACAGGTAAACGCTCCGGGCCAAGTACAACTAAGCCTACAACAGATATTAATACCAGTTCCCAAAAACCGATATCAAACACAGGTTAAACCTTCTCTTTATCTTTTTTAACTTCTTGTGCAGAAGCTTGCTCAGATTTTTGCTCTAAGTTTTGCGGCTCAAAATCTGCGTCTTTTTCTACTTTTTTCGCAGCATCGTCGTCACTCATCGCATTTTTGAAACCTTTTACTGCTGAACCTAAATCACCACCCATGTTGCGTAGTTTTTTTGTTCCAAATAGTAATACAACGATAACTGCTATGATAAGCAACTGCCAAATACTAATACCGCCCATTATCCAATACCTCGGGTTATATAAATTAGACTATAAATAAGTATGCTAGTGTACTTGTTATTTACCCTGTACACGCCAATTAAGCAAGTAAAATGTGACATCTACAATGCCACTACCTACTCATGGGTAGGATTAAAAAGACAAATGTCATAAAGTTAATGAATACCAAAAAATATGAAAACTCATTAACAAAGTTCTATTTTACAGGCTTGCTGATTTTTATTTGCTGTGTACTCGCCAACTCACCAACCAACAAATTGCACCCATAATGCCTGACGCTATCGCACCGTTCTGGTAAGGGCTGAGTAACAAAATCGCAGAACAGATCACTAATGTAGCACCAACCCCAAAAATAAGCTTGCCTTTCGCATGCTGTTCTTTGGTAGCTCGGTAACCCGAATAAAGTAGCTCCATTTTCTGGTTCATTGCTTTGCCTTGCTTAAGGCTATCATAGAGCAACTCCGGAAGTTCTGGCAATCGCTCAGCCCAGAATGGCGCTTTATCTTTAATTGCATTCACAACAGCTTGAGGACCCACTTGATTGGCCATCCACTTTTCTAAAAATGGTTTAGCTGTATCCCATAAATCTAGTTGTGGATAAAGTTGTCTGCCTAAACCTTCGACATAAAGTAAGGTTTTTTGTAGCAGTATTAACTGCGGTTGCACTTCCATATTAAAACGGCGAGCTGTATTGAATAGATTCAATAACACATGACCAAAGGAAATTTCACATAAGGGCTTAGCAAATATAGGCTCACATACGATTCGGATAGCAAATTCGAACTCCTGTACATTCGTATCGGCTGGCACCCAGCCCGAATCTACGTGCAATTCGGCGACTTTTCGATAATCCCGATTGAAAAAGGCAAGAAGATTTTCAGCAAGATAGCGCTTATCCTCCGTGTTCAGTGTGCCCACAATGCCACAATCAAGACCAATCCATTGTGGATTTTCTGCATGTTCGGGGTTAACAAATACGTTACCCGGATGCATATCAGCGTGAAAAAAACTGTCACGGAAGACTTGAGTAAAGAAAACACTCACACCCCGTTCTGCAAGCAGCTTCATGTTCGTGCCGTTAGCGACTAACCCCTCAATATCAGAAACCTGAATACCGTAGATTCGCTCAGAAACCATTAATGCTTCACTGCTCAGATCGGTAATAACCTCAGGAACGTAGAGTTCTTCACTCCCTTCAAAATTCCGTCTTAGCTGTATCGCATTCGCTGCTTCACGTCGAAGATCCAGTTCATCAATTAATGTTTTTTCATACTCACGTATAACTTCAACAGGCCTTAATCGCTTCGCTTCAGGTGTTGCTTTAGCAACGATTTTAGCCATTCGATACATCAGTTTAATATCTGCATCTATAACAGGGCGAATATCTGGGCGAATGATCTTTAGTACGATTTCTCTACCGCTATCTTTTAATTTCGCTGTATGTACTTGAGCAATTGATGCAGAAGCTAATGGTTCAATATCAAAATCCGTAAACCAATTTTCTAGATTCCCACCTAACGCCTTTTCCATTTGATTTTTGGCCTCTTGGCCATCAAATGGAGCGACACGATCCTGCAATAATGCAAGTTGGTCAGCTAAGTAAGGAGGGAAGAGATCACGACGGGTCGACATCATCTGACCAAACTTAATCCAAACGGGTCCTAATTCTTGCAACGCTAGACGTAATCTGACACCTAGAGCTTTATCCTGATGTTTATTCTTTATCCAGAAAAGCGCTTTGCGAGCGAGCAAAGGTGTCTTTGTTAAATCGTGCTCAGGGATTAGCTCGTCTAGTCCATACTCTAATTGTACTTTGGTAATCTGGTATAGGCGTCGTAACTCTGCTGGTCTCATACTTTCTCCAACAAGTGGATAAATCGTTTTTCTAGCTTATCTGTGACCAATTGAATATCTGTAACTTGATCACAAAAAGAAGCAACCTCCAGAGGGCTCGGAGCCACTTTCCACTCTTCCGTCAGTACTTGAGCGACATGACTTTGATGCTTACTGGCTTGTTTTTTTATCCATCGATTCGTGTCTTTAGCACTTTGAACAACCGTATGAGCAACAATATCTCCCGTAAATCTCGACATCAATTCTTCAATGTCTGGCTTACAATCTGCCATTAATTGCGAGAACTGCTGAGCTAATTTTAAGTCACCTTCAAGTTCTATTTTTTCTTGTTTTATGAGGTGAGTGATATTGTTCTGATCTTTTAATTGGGGAAGTACTGCTAAGTGCAAAGAAAGGTAACAATCTGGCGAGCCTTCATAAGTGGCCAATACATCAACCTGCTGACTAAACACAAAGGTCAGTTTCTTTTTTAGCTCAATTAAATGAACTTGTAGTACTTGCCCTTTAAGTCGATTTAAACGTCGCCCATGATCAGGGTTATCCTTTAACGCGGCATTTATAGCCGTCTCAATTGTTGCTGTCGCAATTTGGTCCGTCAATCCTAGATCAAGCATTGGTCACCTCAACCTTAGAACTTGTAGCCGCGATGTAAAGCGACAATACCACCAGTAAGATTATAAAAACTGGTTTTTTCAAAACCGGCCGTATCCATCATACCTTTCAGTGTTTCTTGATCCGGATGCATACGGATAGACTCTGCTAGATATCGATAGCTTTCTGAATCATTCGCTATCAATTGCCCCATTTTAGGAAGCAAGTAAAATGAGTAAGTGTCATAAATCTTAGATAACGGCTCTAAAACTGGCTTAGAAAATTCTAATACCAATAGTCGTCCACCCGGTTTAAGAACACGAAACATTGAACGTAATGCTTTATCTTTGTCTGTTACATTTCTCAGACAAAAACTAATGGTAATACAATCAAAATAATCATCAGGAAAAGGCAGTTCTTCTGCATTTGCCTGTACATAATGCACATTACCAACAACGCCAATATCACGTAGCTTATCGCGGCCAACATTCAACATGGAGTTATTAATATCCGCAAGAATAACATGCCCTTTATCACCGACTATTCGAGAAAACTTTGCCGTTAAGTCTCCTGTACCGCCACCAAGATCTAGAACTTTGTGGCCTGGTCTCGCGCCACTACAATCAATAGTGAAGCGCTTCCATATCCGATGTACGCCACCTGACATTAAATCGTTCATGATGTCGTATTTGGTTGCTACTGAATGAAATACTTCTGCTACTTTGGCTACTTTTTCTTCTTTTGCAACGGTTTGAAAACCAAAGTGGGTTGTCTCATCTGACGGTATCGCTGAGTTGTCATTTAGGCTTATATCTGTCATTTTCTTCCTCTTGTGCAATACCGTAATAACGGCTTTTTAATTAACTATAATCCTTTCACAAATCTGTAAAATTTGCGGACCGTCAGTTTACTTTATCCTCTGCCTGATGTCTTTCTTTTGACGGTTCTTCCATCAAGCTATTTTGCTCTAACTCAATAATACTTATCGGGATTGGGCGTTTAACCTCTACGCCTAACTCTTTAAAGCTTTCTGCCTGTCTAATAACATTCCCCCGACCAGTGGCGAGTTTATTCATTGCTCCTTGGTAATTTTGGTTGGCTTTATCTAACGATTGACCTATCGATTCCATATCTACCAAGAAGAGCCTTAACTTGTCATACAGCTTACTGGCTCTATCAGCAATGACCTTAGCATTTTGATTTTGTCTTTCATTTCGCCAAAGGTTATCAATCGTTCTTAATGCCACTAGCAACGTGGTAGGGCTAACCAAAATAATATTGCTTTCCATCGCATCTTTCACAAGACTTGGATCGGCCTCTATTGCAATCTGGAAAGCTGGCTCAACAGGAATGAACATTAATACATAATCAAGACTCTGTATGCCTTTTAGATGCTGGTAATCTTTTAGACTCAAACCCTTGATATGGGCGCGTAACGCCGATAAGTGCTCGCTTAACGCTTGCTGCTTATCGTCATTCGATTCTGCATTGAAGTATCTTTCATAAGCAACCAAAGCCATTTTAGAATCCACTACGACTTGCTTTTCATAAGGTAGATAAACAATGACATCGGGTTGATAGCGCTTGCCTGCTTCATTTTGCAAACTCACTTGGGTCTGATACTCATGACCTTCGCGCAGACCGGATTCAGCTAATACTCTAGCGAGAACCACTTCACCCCAATTACCTTGTTGCTTATTGTCACCTTTCAAAGCCTGAGTTAAATTTACGGCTTCTCGCGTCATATGCTCATTGAGTTTTTGTAAGCTTTTGATCTCATGAACTAAAGTGTGTCGCTCTTTCGCTTCCATTCCATAGCTATCTGTTACTTGCTTTTTAAAACCTTCTAACTGTTCTTTTAGTGGCGTGAGTAACCCTTCAAGACTTTGCTTGTTCTGTTGATCAACTTTCGCTGTTTTAGCTTCAAAGAGGCTGTTAGCGAGTTGTTCAAATTCTTGTTTTAAGCGTTGTTCAGCCTTCTCTAACAACTCAAGCTTTTCATTGGCTGACTTGCTTTCTTCTTGATGTCTGGCTTGTTGTTCTCTGAACTCTGCTTTTCTCTGTGATATTTCTTCTCGTGCTAAGTCAAGTAGTTGTGAGTATCGTAACCGTTCTTTTTTAACAGCATCAAAGTGGCTCAAATTTTCCATAGCTGCCATTAACTGACCATGGGTGTGTGTTAATTCATGGGCAGTTTTATCTCTTTCGATATCAAGATGATCTAACTCTGTTTGAGCTTGCTTGAGACTCAATTCAAGCTGCTCATTTTTTGCTTGAAGCAAGTTTTTTCGGCTTCCGCTTGTTGCTCCAATAACTGTATTTGGAATTGATATTTCTGTTTTATCCACCAGCCAACGATAAGCGCTGCGACAATACCACTTACAATAATGGTAATAACGAGTTCTTGATTTTCTATAATCCACTGCATAATGTCAGTCTTAATCCTTTGAGTTCTGGGCAAATGGTAAGTGTGCACTGGATAAATGTCCAGTCCTTAGGTGATTCAAGAAGTGTTAGTATCCAGATCCAATTAAACAAAACAAAACATACCATGATTAATGAACGTCGCGCTTTAGGGTTCGGTATTGCTGCTGTCATGCTTTGGTCAACAGTCGCCACTGCATTTAAATTAACCTTGCAAGAGTTTACGCCTATTCAAATGTTAACTGTGGCAAGTTTTGTTTCTGCACTAACCTTATTTGTGCTCTGTTACTTCCAAGGAAAAATCAATCAGATAGTTACTACTTTTTTTCTAATCCATTTTATTTCATCATCCTTGGTCTCATTAACCCTTTAGCGTATTACTTAATTCTCTTTAAGGCCTACGACTTACTCCCAGCGTCACAAGCTCAGCCATTAAATTACAGCTGGGCTATTACGTTAACTCTAATGGCTGCCGTTTTTCTTGGTCAAAAAATAAAAAAACAAGATTGGATTGCCTGTGCTCTAGGCTATTTTGGTGTCGTTGTTATTGCTACAAAAGGAGATCTACTTGCGCTTAATTTTGATAGCCCTTTGGGCGTTGGCTTAGCGTTGTTATCAACGTTACTTTGGGCTGGCTATTGGATTCTGAACACTAAAAACAAAGCCGATCCCGTAATTGGTGTTTTTTTAGGTTTCATGGTTGCGTTACCCTTCGCCATTGCTCTTTGTTTCTATGAACAATCATCATGGGATATGAGTATTCAAGGGTGGGCTGCTGTTACTTATGTGGGCTTATTTGAAATGGGAATTACCTTTGTACTCTGGATATCAGCCCTTAAGTCGACTCAAAATACGGCAAGAATAAGTAACTTAATTTTTATCTCACCATTTGTATCTTTGCTTTTGCTCGCCTATATCATCGGCGAGGAAATACACGTATCGACTTTAATAGGGCTAATTTTAATCGTTATAGGATTACTCATACAGCAGTTGAAAAGGAAGGCTTAATTCACAACAGTTTATGAGTAAACACTTTTTTCCCACTACATATAGCAATGATTGGGCAGGAATAACTTCCCATTTACTTGCTTTATCTAATGGTTCAGAGGCAAAAACAATATTATGCTCCGTCTGCTGCATATAAACAGTAGGCGGAAATTCATCTGTACTGTATCGAGCAATCCAATAATTCTCACCATCTGATAAACAGATCGACGCCTTAAACGGGTCTTCTATCCCTTTTTTATTTAGCTGCTGTTTTATTTCATCAAATGTCGCTTGAATAGCATTCGCAGGATTTTCTAACAAACCATGCTTAAACATCATCAAAAAGATGAGCTCACTATCCGTTGTTCCTTTTTGTCGTAAATATAAATGCTCAGGTAAACGACGTTCTAATTCAAACTTAACCGAATCAAACTCTGGAATTTGGCCATTATGTAGGAACATCCAATTTCCAATAACAAAAGGATGACAGTTTGAACGAGAGACAGTAGCTCCCGTGGAAGAACGTACATGAGCCATAAAGCGATGTGTTCGGATATGATGAGTTAAAGAAACAAGGTTTTCATCTCCCCATGCAGGCATCACTTCATGAAAAATCCCCGGAGTATCTCTTTCCGTATACCAGCCTAAACCAAAACCATCTGCATTGACGCGTGTTACTGCTTTTCTAGCATCAATACTTTGATGAATTAATGAATGTTCTGGTTTATACACCAGCTCATCCATGTAGATAGGGTCTCCTTGATAGGCTAACCAACGACACATAGTAATTTCCTTTTATACTATTTTTAGCCTCGATTATTCATTATCGATCAGTCGTTGTTAGAATTCTATTTAAATCTGCCCCCATTAAAGTGCCATTCTATGCAAACACCTTATAAGCCAACTCAAAACCTTTTCCACGTTCGTTATCTATGGTTGCAATGATATTTTTGTTTAGTCTCAAAGCAATCGCGCTAGGATGAGTTGAAATAAAGGCTTCTTTCTCTTCATCGATCAAAGAGTCCCAAACGG
This sequence comes from Vibrio algarum, assembly GCF_028204155.1. Classification (NCBI taxonomy): domain Bacteria; kingdom Pseudomonadati; phylum Pseudomonadota; class Gammaproteobacteria; order Vibrionales; family Vibrionaceae; genus Vibrio; species Vibrio algarum. The sequence goes on from NZ_JAQLOI010000001.1 coordinate 336,858, forward strand.
TATGAAGGTCACTTGCAAAACGGATAGTATGCGCAAGTGTTGGAGAAAGCTTTGCTTTTTCAGGATTCGGTAGGAAGAAAATAGCTTCAACCATTTGAGGAGGAAAGTTCCAGGCATGGGCCAATCTCGCCCCCAGATAAGGAACGGTTGTATTCAATAGCTCTTCTTGAACTCGATACGGATCTTCACCTTTTGCAATTCTATCTATCATCAATTTGGCTTCAACAGGTAAATTGGCATGAATCATTAACTCGCCAATATTATGAAGAGTACCGGTTGTAAACACTTCGTTTTTATCCAACCCGGAGATGACACCAATCTTGCTCGCAATCGTAGATATTTCAAAATTTTTCGACCAATAGTCTTTCAAACTGATCGTTTTAATCACAGGAAATGCCATGGATAGCACTGAAGAACGGACAAGTGTTCGAATATTATCTTCACCTAATCTTACTATCGCTTCATTGAGTGAAGATATCTCTCTTCGTCCACCAAATTGAGCCGAATTTGCCATTCTTAATATGCTAGTGCTTAGAAGCTGATCCATAGACAGCTTAATTGTTAGCTCATCAAAATCAAAATGATCATGATTGACGATATTAAGTGCGTCTTGCAATACTTGCTCGATTCTAGGTAACGCTTCGACCTTTGATAATCGTTCTTCTATTCCCATGAATTTATGTCCTATAATCAAATATCTCTCATGAATATAGGACAGATTGAATTCAGGAGCTAGGATTTAGCAGCCGTATAGAGAGCTGTATAGAGAAATTAATCTTGCTCTAATTTTCAACTTTCACCTTTTATATGCTTACATTTAGGGTAACTATCCAATTTTCAAGTTTAAGCGTTAAAATACCAGCCATATCTAGATGAAAAAATGCGCTTTTAAAACAATTAATTAAACCCACTGCCCAGCAACAAAACCACTACTCCAAGCAAACTGAAAATTGTACCCTCCTAACCAACCAGATACGTCTAACACTTCACCAGTAAAATAGAGTCCTTTGGTTTTTTTAGCTTCCATTGTCTTAGAAGAAATAAAATCTGTATCTACCCCTCCAAGCGTTACTTCAGCTGTTCTGTAACCTTCAGTACCATTGGGCTTGATCTGCCAATTCTCTAATGCCAGTACCGTATTCTGTAACTCTTTTTCATTCATCTGCTTTAATGGTTTGTCGTTCAGGTTTTTTCTATCGATTAAGGCTTCTACTAAGCGCTTAGGCAACACTTTAGCCAACGTATTTTTTAAGCTTTGATTTGGGTGTTTTTCTTTAGAGCTTATCAAAAGTGCTTCGACATCTATTTCTGGCACCAGATTGATTAAGACTTCTTGCCCTGCTTTCCAGTATGAGGATATTTGTAATACAGAAGGGCCAGATAGTCCTCTGTGTGTAAAAAGCAGCGCTTCTTTGAAGACGGTTCCGTCACTTGAAGTAATCTCCGCAGGGATAGCAATTCCAGAAAGGTTGGATAGATCTTCTTTATCTTCCTTATGCAAGGTGAATGGCACTAAGCCCGCCGTGGTTTGAACAATGGGAATATCGAACTGTTCCGCTATTTTGTAACCAAATGGGGTCGCCCCCAGCTTTGGCATTGAAAGTCCTCCGGTTGCCACAACCAAAGACTCACATTCAATTTGTTCGGTATTCGCGTGCAAAGAAAAACCGCCTTCGGTTTTTTTATACTGTGAATGTCCGATTGATATTGATAATTAACCCCAACTTGGTTGCATTCATCTAACAACATGGTGACTATTTGTTTTGCAGAATCCACACAAAAGAGTTGTCCATGCTCACGCTCTTCAAATTCAATATCATGCTTAGAAACTAACGAGATAAAATCCCAATTGGTATATTGAGATAATGCCGATTTTACAAAGTGAGGATTTTGGCAAAGATAATGGTTCGATGAGACATCGTAATTAGTAAAATTACATTTACCACCACCAGAAATAAGGATCTTGCGACCGGGTTTTTTAGCATGATCAAGCACCAGTACTTTTCGTCCTCGTTTACCCGCCTCTATGGCGCACATAAGCCCTGCTGCACCCGCTCCAACGATGACTACGTCTACCTTAGTTACCACGCTTTTTACCCTTTCTTAAAAAATAAAAAGGATGCACGAATTCGTACATCCTCAAATTGAGAAGCATTTTAGCTATTCTCTGCGTTCTTGCCAATCTATGAGCACATAACTACTGAAGTGTCGACTTCTAGTAGTCATTTAACCTCGCTCGCTAAACTAAAAACGACGCAAACAAGGTCACCGCAATCAAAGCGACAAACAAAATAAACAACTCTCTTACTTTTGTACACTTACTCATAAAGACTGGGTCGTGGTGATGTAAGTACTCCCTGTCTTTAATGTAATGAAAAAGTCGAACCTGCTTCATTACATTGCCATGCGTTGTGAAAAAACCACCGCCATCAACCTGTTGATAAAGTAACGGATGTGCCTCACGCATAACATAGATTAACGACCGCAATGCAGTTAAATAGCGCGCTAAGTTTATGCTCACAATAAGCATAAGAGTGAATATTATAGTGTCTCCACTGATCATCTTTTCCTCCCTACACCTCCTAAGAAGCCGAAAGAAAAAGATGCCCTCACTTATCTTTTCTTTTGCAACTAACTACTCAGCTGCACCGGCTTCCATAATGGAAGATGAACCTTCTTTTGCCATTACCGCTAAGTCTTTATCGATAAAGAACAACGCCTTACCATCTTCACCAACAAGATCTAGCTTATCTAAAATCCCTTTAAACAGTTTTTCTTCTTCATGCTGTTCAGAAACATACCACTGTAAGAAATTAAACGTTGAGTAGTCTTGTGCTGTGAACGCAACATGAGCCAATTTATTGATTCTTTCTGTAATCATTTGCTCATGTTCATAGGTTTCACGAAAAACCTCTCCAAGGCTATTAAAGTCATACTTAGGAGCTTCAATAGTACCTAAAATAGGCATCGCTCCTGTCTCACTAACATAGGTAAATAGGCGTTGCATGTGCTCCATTTCTTCGACAGCATGAGATCTTAAAAACAAAGCTGCACCTTCAAAACCTTTATCTTCACACCAAGCACTCATTTGTAAGTATAGATTGGATGAGAAAAATTCTAGGTTAATTTGCTCATTTAATTGATCGATCATTGTTTGAGATAGCATGAAGGCTCCCTTTTGGCTCATTTAATTTGTTATTTTAAACTTTAGTCTGACGACCAAAATTTTTCTGATGAACTGTAGATTACGCCTTACTATACCACGAAGCAAAAAAGCATTAGAGCTGCGTCTAAAAAAACAGGTAGGGATATGAGATCACAACGACAAATTTTTTTGAAATTTGGTGCTAGGCTTAAATAGTAAGCCCCTTTAAATGGAGATAGTACTATGAGCTATAAACATATTTTGGTTGCAATAGACCTCAGTAAAGAAAGTAAAGTCCTGATAGAAAAAGCCGTAGCATTAGCCCAACCTTTGGGCGCAGAAGTATCCTTTATACATATAGATGTAAATTACGCTGAAATATACACAGGCCTCATTGATATCAATTTAGCAGAAACACAGAACCATGCTATGGAAGCCTCATTAGCTCAACTAAAAGTACTCGCTGAAGAAGCGAATATGCCCATCAAACATACTTTAGTCGGAAGTGGTGATTTAGGGTATGAACTTAAAGAAACAATTGACAAAAAAGATGTCGATTTAGTTATTTGTGGCCACCACCAAGATTTCTGGAGTGTCATACTTTCTTCAACCAAGCAATTACTGAATAGTGTTCCGGTTGATATGTTAGTGGTGCCATTACATGAGGATTAATTAAATTAGCGATTAAATTCGGGTACACTGCGGGCTCAGACATTCATTAGGTAAATAAGACATGCTCTACCTTTCTGCAGTGACCCTTTTATGGGCATTTTCATTTAGTTTGATTGGCGTTTATCTTGCTGGTCAAGTCGATTCTTGGTTTTCAGTATTAATGCGAGTTATTCTTGCTGCTGTTGTTTTTCTCCCATTTTTAAAGTTTCGAGATATTTCGAAAGCTCTAATCCTCAAACTAATGCTAGTAGGAGGAATACAGCTAGGTCTAATGTACTGCTTTTACTATCACTCCTTTTTATTACTCTCTGTACCTGAAGTGCTACTTTTCACCGTTTTTACACCCATTTATGTCACTCTTGTCTATGACCTACTCAAAGGCCGCTTTTCACCTTGGTATCTAATTACGGCGGTTATCGCTGTTTCAGGCGCAGCTGTCATTAAATTTTCCGGAGTGAACGATAACTTTCTTGCTGGCTTTTTAGTTGTTCAAGGTGCAAACCTCTGTTTTGCAATTGGACAAGTGGGATATAAGGTCATCATGGAAAAAGAGCAAGTAACACTTCCTCAACATACTGTATTTGGCTATTTCTATTTAGGTGCAGTGTGTGTAGCAGTCATTGCGTTTGCTCTTTTTGGCAATATTGAGAGGCTACCCACAACCATGACGCAATGGGGTATTTTGACCTACCTTGGCTTAATTGCTTCGGGCTTAGGCTACTTTATGTGGAATAAAGGCGCGTGCATGGTCAATGCAGGTGCGTTAGCAGTTATGAATAATGCATTAGTACCCGCAGGATTAGTCGTCAACATTCTTATTTGGAACCGTGATGTGGATATACCTAGGTTATTACTGGGTGGCATAATTATTTTATTGTCTCTTTGGATAAACGAGACCATCATCAAAAGAAAAGTCGTTCTTTCTTACAACTCATAGCGGTTGGGAAGTTTGTATATTTATCTTTACTTTCAGTCAGGATGTCGGCCCTAAACGGAACTGGTCGCACATCCTGTCTATCATTTGAACGCAGGATTAATGGAGCGCTGATTGGGAGTTATGCTCATTACACACAATATTGAACTTTAAAAACTGCTCTTCAATTTTTTTCTGTTTTTTAAATAATTTATTCTGTTTTTTCAAAATACTGGCCATCTTTTTTACGTATTTTTTCTGTTTCTTGGCTTGCTTCTTAGCCTGCTTTAACTCTTTCCTAGTCACTTCACTTTGCAAATCTGTTGATAATTTTGAGGTGTTCAAGGTATCAAATAATACGGCACACTGTTGTTTTTCATGTGTGCTTTTGGCTAGACACGATTGTGGTGGGATTGCTGCTGGTTTACAGAGTTGGGAGCTATCTTGAGAAGAGCGTGCACAAGAGCGACAAAGATACTTTGCATCACTGACAAGAGAATAAATTTCACCTAACCCTGCAGATATTTCACTTCTATTCAACTTACACAAACGCTTTGTCATGTGACTACTCCAGCTAATATTACATCCCCACAGTAATTGAGAATGATTATTAGTTAGATATAGCCTTGTTTTCATCTGGATGCAATAACTAAGTTTTATCAAATCAACTATGTCATTGATTCTTTTACATATACGTCGAATCGATTTTTCTTCGTTTTAATCGCCATACTTGGTTTTTGTTGATTCAGCCAATCGGCGTAATCTGGCCTTTTTACTATGACGCGCTTTTTAGCCAGCTGCATTGCTGGTTCAAATAAGCCATCCGCATCTAGATCTGCTCCCACTAGCGATTGAAACACTCTCATCTCTTTTTTCACTAATGCAGATTTTTTACCCTCTGGGTGAGGGTACATAGGGTCAAGATAAACCACATCAGGCCTCTTAAAGTCTTTATCTTGAGATAGTTGATACAATGCGTCATGGCTAGAAGCATGCAAAAGCGACATTCTTTCAGAAACCCAAGTCCCAATTTCTGGATCTATTTTCGCTCTTTCTAAACCATCATCTAATAAAGCGGCCACTATAGAGTTTCTCTCTACCATCTGTACGTGACACCCTAAAGAAGCGAGTACAAAGGCGTCTCTGCCTAAACCTGCAGTTGCATCCAAAACACTTGGTGTGACTCCTTTATTAAGCCCTGCAGCCTTAGCAATAGACTGCCCTTTTCCACCACCAAACTTTCGTCTGTGTCCAACAGCACCACCGACAAGATCAACATAGATTGCGCCTAATTTGGGTTCATCTATTTTTCTAAGCTCTAGTCTTTCTGCAGTCAAAACCAAAGCAAAATTACTGTCGGAGTCATGTTGTAATGACCAAGTTTCAGCAATAAGACCAAGCCGATTGGAATCTATGTTTTCTTCACAGATAAGTTGCAGACGCAATGGATGCTCCAAATTAAGGTAGGTTTAGTTTCGTTGGTGTATTTTACTGAATGCCTTGCAGTTCTGCTACCAATTCGGCTAATGGTTTGGGTTTACTAATAACGTAGCCCTGTGCATAGTCGACGCCCAATTCGAGCAACCTATCAATAATAGCTGTGTTTTCTACAAATTCAGCGACTGTTTTTTTACCCATTTGCTTGGCTAAATCATTGATAGAGCGAACCATGATAAAATCCGTTTCGTTGTTATCCATATCGCGAACAAACAGACCATCTATTTTAACGATATCAACAGGGAGCTTCTTAAGATAACCAAACGATGATAAGCCCGAACCGAAATCGTCCAATGCGATCAAGCAACCTCGTTGTTTAATTTGGCTAAATAACTCTATGGCGCGATCCATATTACCCATTGCAGCTGTTTCGGTAATTTCCAAACAAATCTTATGGCTCGGTACCTGACTATGTTCAATAGCCTGTAACAAGAAGTGTACAAACTCTCTGTTTCCTATCGATTGTCCAGATAGATTAATCGAACAAATTCCAAGTTCATCATAATTGGATATATTGGACTCCAACCAACCTAAAGTCTGTGTCACTACAGCTTTATCTATAAGGTGTGCTACGTTATATTTTTCTGAAGCAGGCATAAATATTCCTGGCGAAATATAGTCCCCTTCAGCACTTTTTATCCGAACTAAGATTTCAAAATGCATCTTGCAAGAATCATTGCACTCTTCCAGCTGCAAAATAGTTTGTGCAAATAACTCTAGTCGATTATTAGCCAAAGCTTCATGAACTAAGTTAACGCACTCCATCTCCGACTGACGACGACGCAACTCTTCATCATCTTGATGGTATAGATGAAATCTATTTCTTCCCTCATCCTTTGCCGCATGGCAAGCTGTATCAGCTTGAGCATGTACCATTTGCGGCGAATCGGCAGTATGATCAATCAATCGAATTCCAATTGAGCACGTAATATTTAGTGATATGTCATCCCATTGAAAGGTATTGCGACTTAACTCATTGATAATAGCCTTAGCTATATTTTGCGCGTCTATTTCAGTGCAGTCTCTTAATAGGACCGCAAATTCATCCCCCCATTCGAGACAATACCGAGTTGTACGGTAATACAGACTCAACCACCATTGCTGAAAACTTAATAGCGGCATCACCAGCTTCATGACCAGCCGTATCATTAAGTACTTTCAACTGATCAAGGTCTAAATAAAGCATTGCATGTGTACGTAAGTGATCGCCAATTTCTATTAAAGACTGTTCCAGTTCTATTTCGAAATGGTTTCTATTAAATGTCTCGGTAAGCAAATCATAGCGAGCTTGATATTCCAACTGCTCGGTCAGTAGATGAATTTCTGTTATATCCTCTCCTACCATCAACAATTTACCATAATGATCTAAGGGACGAATATTCTCCCGAATCCACAATGTCGAGCCATCTTTGTGTCTATATCTAGTCTCTCTTCTCCATACCCCGTTTATCTCATGCTCTTTATTCAACAATAGTTGTTTCGCGGGCAATGTATCTTCATCAGCATAAAAGTCTCTTAAGCGATGCCCCAACACTTCTAGTTCACCGTAGCCTAATAGTTCTTGTGCAAATTTATTAAGAGCTTGTATCCGGTTATTTTCATCCAACGTTAACATCATCACCGGTTGTTGTTCATAGTAAGTCCGCATAGTCGACTCACGCTCTATTAACTTCTGTTGCGCCAACTTTCCAACTGTGATGTCATTCGCTTCGAATAAATACTGTGAATCAACACCGGACTCTTCTGGCAATTTATTAAGTACGACATCTAGTAAAATACTTCCCGATGCCTTACAAAGCGCTTCAATCTCAAAACGAGTTGAAAGCTGCTCGGTGTTAGATTCAAAGAACCGCCCTAACTTTTTAGCACCTTTGTCTTCCCAACCATTGAAGTACCATATTGGTTTTTCTATGGCTAACCCCTGTTCAAAAACCAATTCATGAAATTTATTATTACTTGAAAGAACTCTGCCATATTTATCGAGAATGGCGATATATTGATGACTTTGCTCTATGACGGACTCAAGTAAAGATTGGCTTTGTCTGACTTTAGATTCACTGCTACTGAGTCGACGTAGATAATAAAGAAGCGCCATGATAATGGCTGCCATCAACAAAAAAACAACAATGACGACTTGAATGCGCTTAAAGTCTTTTTCTGGTTGGTTGATCAAATTAGCCGCGCTATTTTCTTGGCTTATATTGAGTTTCCATTTTTCTATCGCACTGAAATCAAGCCTAATCTCTGGTGTAGCTAACCTAACGGCTGGTATAGGGCCTGGAAGGTTAGAAAGTACATCCACTAACAGTAGACCGGTTGATTTTCCTTGAGATACTCCACTATGAACAACGCCACCAACCGTTCCATAGCCAAATAATGAATCGTGAAATACGTAGACAGGGACAGAAGATAATTCATCTATTTTTTCTCTTAATTCTTTGTCGTTACTTGTATTCAGTTTTTCATTGAAAAAGCTCCAATAAAGAATCGCGCTATTTCCTGGCGCTTTAGTTAGAAAGGAAATAAGCGCTTCATATGTTTTAGGTACATAATGTTCTACTAACTCACGATTATTTGGAAACTCTTCAAGATACTTATCTATCGTATCTCGAACACCCTTTCCGGTAACTGATCCTCCTGTCACGACAAATATCTTATCTACATTTGGTTGTAGCCTTTTTATTAACTCAACATTGCCTTGTATTTCTACTCTAGAAACCACTCCAGTCGCGTTTAAATTAGCGTGCAACTTAGCCTTATAACCATTGATACCGCTGAATATTACAGGTGTGTCACCTAGTATGTGTCCGAGGCTGTTTATCAATCTAAGTGCATTGTTATCGTTGACGATAATGGCTTTAAACTTTTCGTTCTTTAGCTTAACGGTATAGAGTTGGATGAGCTGCTTTAAATACTCTTTTGATTGATGACGTTTAGTGTCTAAATAGAGCACTCGATTTGGGATCTTGTTCTCCGTGAGGATATATTCTAATCCTTTTTGAAAATCGTCAGACCACAAATATCCTTGATGATAAGAATGTATGACAAGGACATCTTTCTCTTTAGCGCTAACAGAAACGCTGAAAAAAAGAACAGCAGTATAAGAATTCTCACAGAAATTTTTGTCCTTCACACTCGAGATAATTTGAATAATAGCCAAAACAATAGTAACACCCAATCGAATAAAATATACTCTTGTTACCCACATTCCTAGATCGGTTATCCAATCAATGCACACTACTACTCGTCTCGATGACTTAGACCGAGCTATCTTAAAAACATTATTAGCAGATGCACGACGACCTTATGCTGAGATGGCAAAGCAATTTGATGTAAGCCCAGCAACGATTCATGTACGCATTGAAAAAATGAAAGCGGCAGAGATTATTGAAGGCACAGAGGTAATAATTAACCCTAAAAAACTCGGTTATGATGTTTGCTGTTTTATAGGTATTAATTTAAATGCAGCTAGAGATTATCACTCAGCTCTAGAGAAGCTAAATGCACTGGATGAAGTTGTTGAAGCTTATTACACTACTGGGGCATATAATATCTTCGTGAAATTAATGTGTCGTTCCATTGAAGAGTTACAGTATGTGTTAATAGATAAGTTGCAGGCTATAGATGAAGTGCAATCGACAGAAACATTGATCTCACTTCAAAATCCCATTAATCGTAATGTGATTCCATAACCATCTTCAAAGCAAGGATTTCTAGGCACTCATTTCTCAGATTTAACGACAAGAACTGAGTACCTAGCACTATTTCTTACCCACTGATACCAGAGTGCCTTAATAACGCTTCTATATTCGGCTCTCGGCCTCTAAAGCGCTTAAATAACTCCATAGGTTCTTCGCTACCACCCATTTCTAAAATATTGTTAAGAAAGCTTTTACCTGTCTCTTCGTTAAAAATGCCTTCTTCCTCAAAACGGGAGAAAGCATCTGAACTGAGTACTTCTGCCCAAAGGTAGCTATAGTAGCCTGCACTATAACCACCAGCAAAAATATGGCTAAACGCGTGAGAAAATCGGTTCCACTCTAGGCTTGGTAATACGGCAACTTTGCTTTTCACTTCAGCCAACGTTTCAAGCACTCTAGGCCCTACTTCTGGGTCAAACTCAGTATGTAATGTGAAATCGAATAAACCAAACTCAAGCTGACGTAAGATAAATATTGCAGACTGGAAGTTTTTCGCTGCTAACATTTTCTCTAACATTTCACTAGGGAGTGGTTCCCCTGTTTCGTAATGCCCAGAAATAAATGCCAAAGCTTCTTCTTCCCAACACCAATTTTCTAAGAATTGGCTTGGTAGCTCAACCGCATCCCAAGGTACACCATTTATTCCTGACACAGCAGAAACGTCAACCTGAGTCAGCATATGATGGATACCATGGCCAAACTCATGAAATAGGGTAACAACCTCATCATGGGTAAAGAGAGCCGGTTTATCTCCGACAGGTTTGTTAAAGTTACAGGTTAAATAAGCAACTGGTGTTTGTAATTCGCCACTTGCGGTAATACGTCTAACGCGACATTCATCCATCCATGCGCCACCTCGTTTGTTTTCACGAGCATAGAGATCAAGATAAAAGCTACCACGAAGCGTATTTTCTCCATCATAAATATCAAAAAATCGAACCGAATCATGCCAAGTATCAACACCTTCTTTCTCAACAACTGTCATATTAAACACGCGATTGAGCACTTCAAAAAGGCCACTGACCGCTTTAGACTCAGGGAAGTAAGGTCGGAGTTCTTCATCAGAAATTTGGAACAAATGCTGCTTTTGCTTTTCACTGTAGTAGGCAATATCCCAAAGCTTCAGCTCTGTCACACCAAATTCTTTTTGTGCGAATTCGGTTAGCTCATGTACCTCTTTTTCACCCTGAGGCTTAACTTTTGTTGCTAGGTCATTTAAGAAGCCGAGCACTTGTTCTGGTGTCTCTGCCATTTTAGTTGCTAATGATTTTTCACTATACGTAGCAAAACCAAGCAGCCTAGAAATTTCATGACGTAGCTTAAGCTGCTCCGCCATCACTTCTGTATTATCCCATTTCCCAGCCATTGGTCCGCGATCTGAAGCTCTCGTAACATAGGCTTCATACATTTCTTGGCGTAGACTTTGATTATCACAGTAGGTTAATACTGGAAGATAAGATGGAATATCTAGAGTTAACAACCAACCATCTAGCTCTTTTGATTCGGCTGCCGCTTTTGCCGCATCCATGGCTGATTCTGGCATTCCTTTTAGTTCAGATTCTTCTGTTACATGCTTTGTCCAACCCATCGTGGCATCGAGAACATTATTAGAGAATTGAGAGCCTAGCTCAGACATGCGCTTACTGATTTCACCATAGCGATGCTGTTCATTTGCCGGTAACCCAATACCTGATAATTCGAAGTCTCGTAACGCATCGGTGATGCTTTTCTTTTTGGCTTGAGACAATCCATCAAAGACTGAACTTGCTTTGATCGACTTATAAGCTTCATATAGCCCTTTATGCTGACCTACCCACGTGCCATATTCTGATAGAAGAGGTAGGCAACTTTCATAGGCTTCACGGAGTTCTTGGCTGTTAACGACTGAGTTCATATGGCTAACGGGGGACCAAATTCTGCTTAATTTGTCGTCCACCTCAGCTAAAGGCTCACAAATCGTCTCCCAACTCGGGTTACTGTTACCATCTAGAACCTGTTCAATTTTAATTCTGCAGTCCGCAATAGCTTGTTCTACCGCTGGTTTTACATATTCTGGTTTAATCTCAGAAAAGGGTGGTAAGTCCGTAAAATCTAAAAGTGGGTTGGACATAAGATGTTCCTTTATAAAATCTTTATATCTAAATGTAGGCGGCTTATAGAATTTTCAATAGTGGCGTATAATGAAAAGGTTTGAAAGTAAATTGTTTATCACATTCATGAGCATACAGAGAGTCTAATTTGTTAAGTTACAGACACAGTTTCCACGCAGGAAATCACGCAGACGTACTAAAACACATCGTACAGAGCCTAATTCTTGATTCACTGAAACAAAAAGAGAAGCCTTTTATCTATCACGACACCCATTCTGGTGTTGGTCGTTACGATCTTACTCATGAATGGTCTGAAAAAACGGGTGAATATAAACAGGGGATAGCTCGTATTTGGCAGCAATCATCAAACCCTGAAGACATCCAAAGTTACCTAGACGCCATTCGGGTTCTTAATGATAGCGATGAGCTCCGTTATTATCCCGGCTCGCCAAGGGTAGCTCGCGCTCAACTAAGGCCACAAGATAGAATGATTCTTACGGAGCTTCACCCAAGTGATTACCCTTTATTAGAACAAGAGTTTCATCGAGATCGTCAGGTAAAAATTTATAAAGAAGACGGCTTTCAGCGTTTAAAAGGGAGTTTACCCCTAAAGAGCGACGCGGCTTGGTATTAATTGACCCTCCTTACGAATTAGCTAAAGAGTATCGAGATGTGGTCAATGCGATTGCTCAAAGTCATAAACGTTGGGCAAGTGGCATATATGCTATTTGGTATCCGGTCGTTAGCCGTATAGATATTGAAGACATGCTTGAAGGTTTAGAATCTCTAGGTATACGAAAAATTCTTCAAATCGAGCTAGGCGTATCACCAGACACCAACGAGCGTGGAATGACAGCTTCAGGCATGATTGTTATTAACCCTCCTTGGAAGTTGGAGAGCCAAATGACTAAAATTCTTCCATTTTTAAAGGAAGCAATTGCACCTGCCACCGGTCATTTTAAAATAGAATGGATTGTGCCTGAATAAAAAGCCCCCATATACATTAGGAATATCTAATAACAATTACATCGGAGAGCTTTCTCGCATGCTCTCTTCGATAGGTTTATGATAGAAAGATTAAAAAAATCAAAAATAAATTGGAGAAAGTAATGGCTAAACAATTTGACTACATTTGTATTGGTGGTGGTAGTGGTGGTATCGCTTCTGCTAATCGTGCAGCCATGTATGGTGCAAAAGTTGCCCTAATTGAAGCAAAAGACCTTGGCGGAACATGTGTAAATGTTGGCTGTGTTCCTAAAAAAGTAATGTGGCATGGCGCTCAAGTTGCTGAAGCAATCAACCTATACGCGAAAGACTATGGTTTCGATGTTGAATCTAAAGGCCTTGATTGGGGTAAATTGGTAGAGAATCGTCAAGCGTATATTGGCCGTATTCACCAATCTTACGATAACGTCCTTGGCAAAAACAAAATTGAAGTAATCAAAGGTTTCGCTAAGTTTGTCGATGAAAAAACCGTAGAAGTAAATGGTGAGCTTTACACCGCGGAGCACATTCTTGTTGCCGTTGGTGGACGACCAAGCATTCCAAATATCCCAGGAGCAGAATACGGCATTGACTCAAATGGCTTTTTTGAGCTTATGGAACAACCTAAACGCGTAGCCGTTATCGGTGCAGGTTACATCGCTGTAGAAATCGCTGGTGTATTACATTCACTTGGCACTAAAACGGATCTATTCGTTCGTAAGCAATCTCCTATTCGTAGTTTTGACCCAACGATTATCGATACCCTAGTTGAGGTAATGGCACAGGAAGGTCCAACCCTTCACACTCACTCTATCCCTAAAGAAATTGTGAAAGAAGCAGATGGTAGCCTGACTCTTCATTTAGAAAATGGCAAATCACACAATATCGATACCTTAATCTGGGCTATTGGTCGTCACCCAGCAACCGATACTATCAATCTTGATGTTACTGGCGTGGCACTTAACGATCGTGGTTACATCAAAGTGGATGAATACCAAGAAACCAATGTAAAAGGTATTTATTGCGTTGGTGATATTATGGAAGGTGGTGTGGAATTAACTCCTGTTGCCGTAAAAGCGGGTCGTCAGTTATCTGAACGATTATTTAACAATAAACCTAATGCAAAAATGGATTACAACCTTATTCCTACCGTTGTATTCAGCCACCCGCCAATTGGAACGATTGGCCTTACAGAACCCGAGGCGATTGCTCAATATGGTGAAGCGAACGTAAAAGTCTATCAATCCGGCTTTACTGCAATGTACACGGCGGTCACTCAACATCGTCAGCCTTGTAAGATGAAACTCATTTGTGCAGGAGATGACGAAAAAGTCGTTGGTTTACACGGCATTGGCTTTACCGTAGATGAAATGATTCAAGGCTTTGGCGTTGCAATCAAAATGGGCGCAACAAAAGCTGATTTTGATAGCGTTGTTGCTATTCACCCCACTGGCTCAGAAGAATTTGTTACTATGCGCTAGTGGTGAAACCTTATAAATAAGGCCAGCAAATGCTGGCCTTATTTAATTTATTAGATACCAATATCTAAAATATTTCCTTACTTTACGCAAACGACATTCAATAATGACGTTCCTGTCAGTTGGGTCACCTTGCCGCTAGTAAACAGACCTTGTTTATCATCGCCCCAATAGGGTAAATGCAACGGCCACTGTTTTTTACTCATCACCTGAGAGTCGATCAATAATTTCCAATCATCTGCCGTCGGCAAATGCATTTGTTGAGATTCACAGACTTGCATTGCCCGCTCATAGTTCAATCGGTTCCATGCAATGCCATATTCCATATAAAACTGGTCATATCCATCCATCAAGAATGGTATGGCATAATATTTGTCTCCAATTTTAGCATCTCTGCGCGCAACCACGGTTTCTGACGGCTTAGTGCTCTTCTCTGCGGTTGTCTGTGCTTCTTTTACTGTTGGCTTAGGCTGTGCTGGATTATCGACAACAGGGGCCAATACCGCCGCTGCTGGGGAAGATTTTGGTTTGGGTGCTGCTTTTTTAGGAACTTGTTTAGTCGCAGGCTTTGTTACCGCGCTTGTATTCGATGGTGACTTTATTGGCGCTGAAGCATTACGAATAAAAGACTCTTTATATGCGCTGACTTTTTTTAGATTAACCAAATCTTTTTGTGCTACCGAGTATTTTTCATACGGGCCCACTAAACAGCGATAACCTTTTTTCTCCGGTTTTACCCAAACATCAGTCGTTACCGCGTTATATATTACTTGGGCCTGCTTTACAGTATGCGGCTCATTAAAAAGCCCACATTGAATCCAGAATAGACCATCATCAATGGCAGGGGCCACACCCCATACTCCACTGCCTACAGGGCAATCTTGTGAAAGAACAGGCAATTCGTTTTTAGAGTTTTGTTTTGCCTCACAGATATACTCGTCATCAGCAGCGCTCACTAGAGATGGAATTGCCAAGCTTATACAACACGCCATCACCATCAGTTTTCTAGCTAAAATCTTACTCATATTGTTATCTCTATATTCATCATGTCATTCACGTGATATCGATAAGCTCTAAAAAAAAGAGCCACAATGATAGCGACTCTTAGTTTAGGAACTTTTATAGTTAGAGATCAATCGCTTTGGATCACCCTTTGTAAATTTTAGGATTAAATACGTCTCTTAACCAGTCTCCAAGCAAGTTAATTACCAATACTAGCGTCACTAACACAAAACCAGGGAATGCGGTAATCCACCAAGCACCAGAAAATATGTAGTTAAAACCAATACTAATAAGTGCGCCTAAAGACGGTTGATCAACAGGTAAACCTAAGCCTAAAAATGAAAGAGCAGCTTCCGACATGATTGCATTTGCAACCTGAACCGTTGAAATAACCAATATTGGTGATAAACAGTTAGGCAGAATATGACGGAACATAATACGAGGAGAACGAAAACCCATTACTCTCGCAGCTTCTACATACTCTTTCTTCTTCTCTGCAAGAACAGAGGCTCTAATCGTTCGAGCATATTGGGGCCATTCGGCAATACCGATAATAACCACCAGCATTAACACCGCATATTGACTGTAAAAATCACTACCAAAACTCGCTTTAAATATTGCCGAAACGATTATCGCAACCATCATGGTAGAAAAAGAGAGCTGAACATCAGCAAAACGCATCAAGAAACTATCAATTCGCCCACCAAAATAGCCTGCCGACAATCCTATAACAATGCCCAAGAATAACTGTAGACCTACTGCAAAAAAGCCGATAGTTAGTGAAAGGCGAGAACCATACAACATGGTTGATAAAATATCTCTCCCTTGCTCATCGGTGCCTAATACAAACCTTGAATCACCATCTTCCATCCAAGAAGGGGGAAGTTCAGAATCCATAATATCTATAGACGTTAAATCATACGGGTCCATTGGAGAAAGTAACGGTGCAGCAAGAGACATTATTAGAAATAACATAAACACTGCGAAACTAAACATCGCTACTTTGTCACGCAAAAAATAGTACAGAAAATCTGATTGTTTGAAACGCTCCCAACGGCTTGGGACAACATTAGTTTGTTCCATTGCTATGCTCCTTTGCCAGTTAAGTTTACAGTCGGATTAATAAGACCGTACATGAGGTCAACAATTGTATTGGTTACCACAAATACCAAACCTACAAAAATTACATAAGCGGTAATTAAAGGCGTATCTACGCGATTAATAGCCTCTAAAAATAGGAAGCCAGTTCCTGGCCACTGGAATACTGTTTCAGTAAGAATCGTATACGCAACCATAGTACCAATCTGAACACCGCCAACCGTCAATACAGGCAACATTGTATTCTTTAGCGCATGTTGATAATAAATTTTCTTTGATGACAAACCTTTAGCTCTGCCAAATTTAATATATTCAGAGCTTAAAACTTCTAGCATTTCAGAACGAACCAAACGGATAAATAGTGGCAACATTATAGATGCCAGTGACACACTAGGCAGCACTAAATGCGCTAAGCCATCACGTGTAAAGTATCCAGATTCCCAACCTAGTAAGTTCATGGTGTCACCCCTACCGTAAGACGGTAGCCAGCCTAATTCAATTGAGAAAACATACATTAGCATTATTGCTGTTAAAAATACGGGTATTGAAATACCAATACTACTGAATGCCATCACCAATTTTGTAAACACGCTCTTGGGATGAATAGCCGAATAAACACCAAGAGGTATAGACATCAATACAATAATTAGTGACGCCCCGAAAACCAACTCGAGTGTGGCGACTAATTTGTCTAAAATAACCTCAGCCGCTGGCTTCTTGTAAAAATAAGACGTACCAAAATCACCTTGTATTGCATTGCCTACAAAGCGAGTATATTTAGTAAAAAACGGATCGTTTAATCCGAGATCATCACGCAGAGCTTGACGCTCAGATTCCGAAACAGACTGGCCCACCAGTTCACGTAACGGGTCTCCCAAGTTATCTTGGATGGCAAATGCCACTAAACTGATCACAAACATCACTATCAGTGCCTGATACAGGCGCTTGACCAGAAACGAAAACATTCCTTGCCCCTTAATAATCCATAATCTTCTTCGAAAAGAAGTATTTCAGTCAGTCTACTGTCTAAAAATGGCACTTAATCCGACTGAAATAAGATTAAGTGCCATAGAACTATTTAGTAACTTATTTAACTTCTAAGTCGCCAAAATATGGGAAGTTCATTGCATTAACGATTGGAGCGATATCAACATTAGATTTCGCACCCCACGCTAGATTTTGCCAGTGTAGAGGAACAAATGCCGCTTCGTTATAAAGCGTTGCTTCTACTTGCTGTAGCATTTGAGCGCGTTTTGCTGGATCTGTTTCTAAGTTTGACTCTTCAACCAAACGGTCAACGTCTGCATTTGAGTAGTGACCACAGTTATACTGACCGCGACCTGTTTCTTCGTTGCGGGTCATTGTTAAGAACTCAGAGAAGTTCGCAGAATCTTCTGTATCTGAGTGCCAACCGATCATCATCATGTCTGCAGCACAAACATCAAACTCAGGCCAGTACTGTGCTTTTGGCATAGTCTTAAGGTCAACCTTAATACCAATCTTAGAAAGCATTGCAGAAGCCGCTTGAGCTACTTTAGCATCGTTCACATAACGGTTGTTTGGAGCCATCATGGTTAGAGTAAAGCCATCTGCATAACCCGCTTCTTTCATTAGCTCTTTAGCTTTTTTAAGATCATAGCGAGGTGTTAACTCTGCAGAATAACCAGCGTAGCCTTCAGGACCTTGCTGACCAGCCGTCGTAGCGAAACCTTTCATGATTTTCTTAACAATACCGTCATTGTTAATTGCATGAACGATAGCTTGACGAACTCGCACATCTTTAAGAGCTTCGTTACTATTTTGGTTCATTTGGAACGTGATGATACGAGTACCCGCTAGCGTCACAAGTTCTACACCAGAAGCATCTTGAACACGTTTGTGATCATTCGGTGCTACAGGTGCAATCATATCTACATCACCAGAAAGAAGAGCAGCAACACGTGTAGCATCTTCTTTGATTGGAACCAAAGTTAGCTTATCTACGTTACCTTTCGACTCTGTATCCCAGTAGTTATCAAATCGAGCGAATTCAACTTTAACGCCTTGCTCTCGAGAAGTAACTGTAAATGGACCAGTACCTGAAACATTTGTAGATGCGAAAGAGTTACCGTGCTTAACAACTTCAGCTTTGTCAGTACCTGCATCCGTTTGACCTGAATAGAACTTGCTATCCATTGGGAAGATATAAGTAGCCGTTTGAAGAACTAGCGGGTAAGGACCATTAGTCACTAAATCAACAGTGTAATCGTCAACTTTAACCATTTCTTTATAAGGTGTGAAAATACCTTTGAAATCTGGAGAGTCTTTAAGACGTTCGAATGTCCAAACAACATCATCTGCTGTCATTTCATTGCCAGAGTGGAACTTGACACCTTTACGTAGATTAAAGCGCACTGTTGTATCGTTTTGACGTTCCCAGCTAGTTGCTAGACGAGGTTCAAAGTCTAGTTTTTGTGTGTATCGTACTAGCGGATCAAATACCATGTGAGACATTTGCAGTGTACCACCTGATAATTGCTCATGCGGATCAAGAGAAACCGGATCGGCATCGTAAGCAACGGTAATATCTGCAGCAGCTGCGCTAAAACTTAGGCCAGCGGCCATTAAAGCAACTGTCAATTTGGTCTTAATGGTTTTCATTGCATAACTCCTTATGCGGGAATTCATATCCCTGTTTATTGTGTTTGCGTCTGTTACTGTCTTCTAGAGCCTTAAAAGCTCAAGAGTTTTTATCGTTAGTTAAACGAAACGGCTGCTTAACTAACAAAAAATCACGCGATATCTTCTCGTAGCCCAGTAAATTCGGGCATTAAGTCAATCAAATGTTTACTGTATTCATGTTGAGGGTCATTAAATAGCTGCTCAGTAGGTGCCACCTCTAAGAGTTGGCCCATTTGCATCACCCCTATGCGGTCACACATTTGTCGAATGACTGGTAAATCGTGACTAATAAACAACATAGTTAGGTTTAACTCATCTTGCAGGTCTTTTAACAAGTTAAGTATTTGAGCCTGAACCGAAACATCAAGAGCTGAGGTTGGTTCATCACATATTAACAATCGAGGTCTCGTTGCAAGTGCGCGTGCTATAGAAATACGTTGTCGCTGACCACCCGAAAATTCATGAGGATATTTTAAGCCCGCCATTCGACCTAACCCAACATGATCCAACAGATCATGTACAATTTCTCGGGTTTCAGTCTCATTACGAGTTAATTTATGGAATCGAATAGGCTCGGCAATAATGTCAAAAATCTTCATCCTTGGATTCATAGAGGTATAAGGATTTTGAAACACCATCTGCATCTGGCGACGCATTGGTCTGCGCTCTTTTTCCGATTTCAAACCGGTAAGGTCGATACCTTCAAAAGTAACTTTACCTGAGTTAGGTGTATATAAGCCGGCAATGATACGAGCAATCGTAGATTTACCCGAGCCAGATTCACCCACTAAACCAAAGGTTTCACCTTCAAAGACTTCAAAGCTGACATCATTAGAAGCTTGAACATACTCTCGACGACTTTCAAACAGAGAATCTTTGGTGATAAAGCGTAGATTTACATTTTCTACATTAAGAAGGGGGCCAGTGTACTCTCTCTCGTCTTGGCTTTGCCCAAGCCAATGGTTTTTCACATCTAGAGGTGCCATTTCATGGGCCTCTTCGATGTAGCTAACCAGTGGGAAACGATCAAGTTTTTTATCTGAACGAGGAACCGCAGAAATTAGGCTGCGTGTATATGAATGGTCAGGATCACCTAATACTTTATCGGTTTTCCCAAATTCGACCAAGTCTCCACGGTACATAACCGCCACTTTGTCAGTTACGTTAGAGACAACACCCATATCATGGGTAACAAGCATACAACCAACATTATTTGTAACGCACAGCTCTCGAATTAGGCTTAGGATTTGATCTTGAATAGAAACATCTAAAGCCGTCGTTGGTTCATCTGCAATAATAAGGTCAGGTTCACCAGCAAGCGCTATCGCAATAACAACACGTTGTCTCATACCACCAGAAAATTGATGAGGAAATTGCTTCAGTCTATTCTCTGGTTGCGGGATCCCTACTTGATTCATCAGAGACAACGATCTCTCGTAGGCTTCTTCATCCGATACTTTCATATTGGCATGAATCGTTTCTTTAAGCTGATGCTCTACAGTGAAAAGTGGATTAAGAGAGGTCATTGGATCTTGGAAAATAAACCCAATTTTTGAACCCCGAACCTTTCTCATTTCTTCATTTGATAAACCGGATATTTTTTCTCCATCGAGAAAAACATCACCACCAGCAATAAGGCCAGGGGGGCTAAGCAAATCAATAACACCATTACCAACAGTAGATTTACCTGCTCCAGATTCACCAACAACACCAACAATCTCACCTCGCTCAATATTGAACGATAGATTTTTTACTGCTGCATGCACACCATGCCTTGACGGATACTCGATCCGAAGGTTCTTAACTTCTAAAAGCGACATTACCAGACCTCGACTACGGCGCTAACTGCCCTGTCTGCAAATTGATTCCATTCATTACCAGAATAAAGCCCTGATAATCTAATAACTGACAAATTTGGCAAATAATTCACTAAAAAGCAACATATATAGTATAAAAACGCGCATCTAGATAATTTCAAAGCACTTAGATTCAATAATTATTCATTTTTTATACAATTATAACGATTCGTGAAATATGCAATTACTCTAAATAAAGTGCAGAAAGCACCTAATTAAAGAGGATTACGTTGAATCATTCGCTATTAGACAAATATCGGCACACTGAGATTCAGATATTTAAATGCATATTTATCCCTATAAATATTTAACAAAAAGAAAACATAAACTAAATTTAGATAGTATCATGGTTTTATACACCACCAAATCAACAAAAAACCAGTCAATAAAACCAAACAAACACTCACGTCAGATATTTTGTAATAACAAAGTGAATAGAGAAAAATAAAGAATTACCCAAAAATACACTTAGACAATAAGTTTATTACCGAGTTATACGAATTTGATTTCAATACGACCGCCATAGATATATCACTCATTTTCGATTAACTAATACTAAATTAGTGTCTGATGCGCTACCAAACTGCGCTATTCTCCGAATTTACATGTAAAAAAGCCCCGTCTAATGACGAGGCTTTTAAAGATGGTCGGTGAAGAGGGATTCGAACCCCCGACCCTCTGGTCCCAAACCAGATGCGCTACCAAGCTGCGCTATTCACCGAAATCTTGCTTTAAACCTAGATATTAAGTCTAAGTCTTTAAATAATGGGGTGGCTAACGAGACTCGAACTCGCGACAACCGGAATCACAATCCAGGGCTCTACCAACTGAGCTATAGCCACCACTAAAAGTATTAAAAGCCTCGTCTTTTGACGAGGCTTTTAAAGATGGTCGGTGAAGAGGGATTCGAACCCCCGACCCTCTGGTCCCAAACCAGATGCGCTACCAAGCTGCGCTATTCACCGAATATCTTGTTTTAAACTCAGAAATAAATCTAAGCTTTTAAATAATGGGGTGGCTAACGAGACTCGAACTCGCGACAACCGGAATCACAATCCAGGGCTCTACCAACTGAGCTATAGCCACCACTAATTTTTCACCAATAATACATGACACTTCCGGAAATTGGCGCGCCCGAAAGGATTCGAACCTTCGACCTTTGGCTCCGGAGGCCAACGCTCTATCCAGCTGAGCTACGGGCGCATGCCCCATCGGCGGAGTGGAATAATACGTAGATCGTCTTTCTCAGTCTAGTTTTTTTTACAGTTTTTTTATTAATTGTTGTCTTTTTCAGCAGTTAGGATGTGATAAAGCGCTAATCATGGCGATCTTGGTATTTATTGCAATAAATTAACAGGATATAATCCCTTGAAATTTACACCGAATTAACAATGTGTTTTCAAATTTTCTATTTTTAACTGAACACTCTAACAATCTTTGCTGAACACAAGCCCAATAAAAACGATAACTGTAAAGTGAGCTAAAACATATGTCTCTAAGAATAATCGGCGTACTATTCGCTGCAATTACATTTTCTGCTGGAACTCTAGCAACTAGCGTAAGTGACAAAGAATACGATGCAATAGCAGAACGCATCAAACCCGTCGGTGACGTTTATCTCGCAGGTGCAGCACCTGTTGTAGCAGAGCGCACTGAACCTCGTGATGGACCTACTGTATATAATACTTATTGTACAGCCTGTCATGCTACTGGCGCGGCTGGAGCCCCAATTAAAGGTAATGCTGAGCAGTGGGCTCCACGAATTGCACAGGGAATGGATGTATTAACCAACCATGCACTTCAAGGTTTTAATGCAATGCCAGCAAAAGGGTCTTGTATGGATTGTAGTGATGATGAAGTTATTGCAGCAATTAAATTCCTGACTGACGGAATGTAATCTGCTTAATTCCCGTAAGACACTTAAGGGCTGATATTAGATCAGCCCTTTTTGCATCACATCACTTAATTGACACATCAATCGTAAAATATGACGCTACTTTTTAAACATTGACCGTATATTCGCGATATGTGCCTGTCCTTTTGCCATACGTTCTTCCGGCGATTCTTTCTTTTTTACGCTCTCCCATTCGACATCATCGAATGGAAGTTCATCCAAAAATCGACTTTGAGTGGGTTTTATTAGTTCTCCGAATTGACGACGCTCTTTACACATCGTAAAGGTAAGCTCTTTTTGTGCCCGCGTAATACCGACATAAGCTAAGCGGCGTTCTTCTTCTACATTATCTTCATCAATACTGGTTTGATGTGGCAAAATTCCTTCCTCCGCCCCCATCAAATAGACAAACGGAAACTCCAAGCCTTTCGATGCATGTAGTGTCATTAACTGAACTTGATCGGCATCAGCATCTTCTTCTCCACGCTCCATCATGTCTCTAAGTGTTAAACGTAATACCACTTCTTTTAACGTTTTCGGTTCTTGATCGTAATTGTCACCTTCAAGATCAGCCACTATCCAGCTGTATAACTCAGATACGTTCTTCATTCGCATTTCGGCGGCTTTTGCACTAGAAGACGTTTCATAAAGCCAATCTTCGTAATTAATATCTCGAACAAGCGAACGTAGTGCTTCAACGGTATTTCCTCTTTCTGCATTATCAGAAATAGCGACGATCCAATTGGAGAATTTTTGTAATGACTCTAATCCACGACCAGATAAATGCTGCTCTAGCCCAAGCTCAAAACTCGCTTCAAACAGGCTTTTTCCTCGCATGTTAGCGTAAGTGCCGAGCTTTTCTAACGTCACAGGACCAATCTCTCTTCTTGGCGTATTCACGATCCGCAAAAAAGCATTATCGTCATCTGGATTAACCAACACCTTTAAATACGCCATTATATCTTTTATCTCTGCTCTAGAGAAAAATGAGGTTCCACCAGATATTTTATATGGTATCCGGTTTTGCATTAATGACTTTTCTATCAATCGAGATTGGTGGTTCCCCCGATAAAGAATCGCATAGTCTTTATATTCCGTTCGATTTAAAAACTTATGAGCAATAATTTCGCCTGTCACTCTTTCAGCTTCATGATCTTCATTTTTAGCCGTGAGGACTTTCAACTTCTCGCCATCTGGAATCTCAGAAAAAAGTTTCTTTTTAATTACATGAGGGTTGTTATCGATAAGGATATTAGCCGCTCTTAAAATTCGGCTTGTTGAGCGGTAGTTTTGTTCTAGTTTTATTACTTTCAAACTAGGAAAATCTTTACTAAGCAGTACTAAGTTTTGAGGCTTGGCTCCTCGCCATGAGTATATTGACTGATCATCGTCTCCAACCACGGTTAAGCGACCTCTTTCGCCTACTAACAATTTTACTAATTCATATTGGCTAGTATTAGTATCTTGATATTCATCCACTAGTAGATAACGAATTCGAGATTGCCATTTTTGTCTAACATCTTCATTGCTCTTCAAAAGTAGCGTTGGCATAGATATTAGATCATCAAAATCCAACGCATTATAAGCTTTCATCTGTTTCTGATACGCATCGAAACAAGTTGCAAATACCGTCTCTTGTTCGGATCTCGCATAACTCATCGCCTGAGCGGGCGTCAGCATGTCATTTTTCCAGTTTGAAATAGTACTCAACAGTTGCTTTAGTAAATCCTTATCACCGTCTAACTGCTCTTCTGTTAGCTCTTTTAGCAAAGCGAGTTGGTCTTGGTCATCGAAAAGCGAGAACCCAGCTTTCAAGCCAAGAACTTTATACTCTTTTCTAATGATATTCAGACCCAATGTATGGAATGTAGACACCATTAGGCCTTTAGATTCTTGTTTACCTAAAGTTTGGCTAACACGCTCCTTCATCTCTCTTGCCGCTTTATTAGTGAAGGTTACAGCCGCGATATTACGTGCATTGTGACCGCACTGTTGTACCAAATACGCAATTTTGTTGGTAATCACACGAGTTTTACCTGACCCAGCGCCTGCCAATACTAAACAAGGTCCTGAGACAAATTTTACCGCTTCATCTTGCGCTGGATTTAGTTTCATTATTAATACTCGATGATGCTTCTGGGAAATGCGACCTATAATAGTATCCTGACTCTCAGAATGCCATTATCAGATGGCGATATGATAATTAATCACATTCGAGACAGTTTATTTATTGAATTATTGGAGCAAAGTGAGATAATGAATGAACGTTCATTCATTTTTAGGCTAAATATGTCTTCCGAAGGTACAGATAAGAGAGAACTCATTTTAAACGCAACGGAATCATTAGTGGCGATAGAGGGGATTCACGGACTATCTATGCAAAAAGTGGCTAAGCAAGCGGGTGTAGCTGCAGGGACTATTTACAGATATTTTAACGATAAAGAACATTTAATCGAGGAAACTCGGTTTCATGTTACTCAAAGAACAGCAGATATTATTCAAGCTGGTCTTAGTGATGACATGCAATTGAAAGAAAAGTACATCACTATATGGTTAAACATTTGGCATTTTTCTAAAACTAAAAATGCCATCAAAAGCCATATGCTTTTTGAACAGCTCTGTTCGAATCAGAGTGAGCAAGATACGTTAAAAGTAAAAAAGATGTTTTATAAAATTGATCAAATGTTCAATGAAGGTAAAGCTCAAGGAGTTTTTAAACCATTGGATAACGACATTTTATCGAGTGTAAGTATTGAATCTAGCGCTGCGCTAGCTAGAAGACACAGAAAAAACTGCTTTCAGATTGACGAAGAGGCGATTAATCAAGCCATCGACGCAAGCTGGGATGCTTTAATTAATCATTAATTTCGGAGTTCAACAGAATGAAGAGAAGAACCATATTTTGGTTTTTGGGTATGTTGGTTATCGTGGGTTTACTTTTTGGAACTGTCATTTATAAAAAATTGACAGATTTTCAAAAAATGGGTGAAAGAATGGCTAACGCTCCTGAACAGGAGTTTCCAGTCACCACCATCAAAGTCGACTCAGTTGACTGGATACCGACCATTCAAGCAATTGGTTTTATTGAGCCGAATCAAGGTGTCACTTTAACTACTGAATCAAATGGCGTCATTGACAAGATTGAATTTGATTCGGGTGAAATAGTGAAAACCGGACAGAAATTGGTTCTTCTTGATACTGAAGTAGAAAAAGCCAACTTAAATAGCTCTAAAGCTCGTTTACCAGCAGCAGAAGCCAAATATAAACGCTATAAAGGTCTTTATAAAAAAGGCTCCGTATCTAAAGAATCTTATGATACTGCAGAAGCGGAATATTTCTCTCTACAAGCCGATATTAAATCTTTAGAAGCATCAATAGACAGGCGCGAAATTTCAGCTCCATTTGATGGTGTGGTAGGTATTAGAAATGTGTTCTTAGGTCAATATCTACAGCCTGGCGATGATATTGTTCGACTTGAAGACACTAGTGTAATGCGCCTTCGTTTTACCGTTTCCCAAACAGATATTTCTCGCATCTATATCGGCCAAGAAATGGACATTCGAGTAGATTCGTACCCAGAAGAATCGTTTATCGGATCTATTTCTGCAATTGAACCAGCTGTTGATGTTAAAAGTGGTTTAGTAGAAGTCCAAGCTGATATTCCAAATAATGGCGGTAAACTTCGAAGCGGTATGTTTGCACGTGCAGACATCATTCTACCAACAGTAAGAGATCAAGTAGTTCTGCCTCAGATCGCTATTACATTTACGCTATATGGCGACAATGTTTATGTGCTAACTGACGTGGATGGCGTCACACGTGTTAAACAGCAAGTTATCAATGTTGGTGAGCGTAAAGATGATATAGCACACATCCTAAGTGGTGTTAAAGCTGGTGATGAAATTGTCACATCAGGCCAAGTCCGCTTGAGTAACGATGCCAAAGTTAAAGTAGTGGAGAATGATGCACTTACTCCTCCTACTGAAACACCGATGCTGTAATTGGGGGATTAAATGCGCTTTACTGACATATTCATAAAACGTCCAGTTTTAGCGGTATCTATCAGTTTTTTGATTGCTTTGCTTGGATTTCAAGCAATATTCAAGATGCAGGTACGCGAATACCCTGAAATGACGAATACAGTTGTCACTGTCACAACTGGTTATTACGGAGCCAGTGCAGATCTCATTCAAGGTTTTATTACACAACCTTTAGAGCAAGCAATAGCCCAAGCCGATAATATTGATTTCATGACATCTCAATCAGTTCTGGGTACTTCTACCATTACGGTGACCATGAAGCTCAATACTGATCCCAATGCTGCTCTATCTGATATTCTTGCAAAAACAAACTCCGTAAGGTCTCTACTACCTAGTGAATCAGAAGACCCAACGGTTACGATGTCTACTGGTTCAACGACTGCAGTACTTTATATTGGCTTTACCAGTGAAGAGTTAGCTTCAAGTCAAGTTACTGATTACCTTGAAAGAGTTATCGATCCTCAGTTATTTTCAGTTAGCGGTGTCGCTAGTGTAGATCATTACGGTGGGTCTAAATATGCAATGCGTATTTGGTTAGACCCTGCGAAAATGGCGGCATTAGGTATTACCGCTACCGAAATCATGGGTGTACTCAACTCAAACAACTATCAATCAGCAACGGGCCAATCTACCGGTGAGTTTGTTATTTATAACGGTAGTGCGGACACACAAATTTCAAGTGTGGCAGAACTTAAGCGTTTAGTCGTTAAACAAGAAGAAGGCGAACTGGTTCGCTTGAGTGATGTTGCAAATGTCACTAGAGAAAAAAGCCATGACGTTGTTAGAGCTAACGCTAATGGACGAGAAGCTGTTGTTGTTGCTATTAACGCAGCGCCAAGTGCTAATCCGATCAACATAGCAAAAGATGTATTAGACATTTTACCAACTCTTAAACAGAACATGCCTAGCAACATTGAGATGAATGTTCTATATGACTCTACCGTTGCGATTAATGAATCCATTAATGAAGTTATAAAAACTATTGCTGAAGCTGCACTCATTGTAATAGTAGTTATTACCTTATTCTTGGGATCATTGCGTGCAGTAATTATCCCCATAGTTACTATCCCACTGTCTCTTATTGGTGTGGCTATGGTAATGCAGACAATGGGGTTCTCGTGGAACTTAATGACATTACTTGCAATGGTGCTTGCTATCGGGCTTGTTGTAGATGATGCCATCGTTGTTTTGGAAAACGTAGATCGACACTTAAAGTTGGGTGAGTCCCCGTTTAGGGCTGCTATTATAGGTACTAGAGAAATTGCAATGCCTGTTATTGCAATGACATTGACTTTAGGCGCGGTATACGCACCAATAGCAATGATGGGAGGAATTACAGGATCTCTATTTAAAGAGTTTGCATTGACACTTGCTGGTGCCGTTTTTGTTTCCGGTATTATTGCTTTAACACTATCTCCTATGATGTGTTCGAAGATGCTTAAAGCTAACGAAAAACCAAGCAGATTCGAAAAAGCTGTACACAGGGCACTTGATGGCTTAACTAATGTATACGTCTCAATGCTTAGCGCTGTAATGAAAACACGTCCAGTGATACTTATTTTTGCCGTCATCGTCTTCGGTGTATTACCAGTTCTGTTTAAGCTGATTCCAAGTGAATTAGCACCTTCTGAAGATAAAGGCATTGTAATGTTGATGGGTACAGGTCCATCAAATGCAAACCTAGACTATTTGCAAAAATCGATGGCTGATGTCAATCAGATACTGGCTGATCAACCGGAAGTCTCTTATTCACAGGTATTTGTTGGTGTACCAAGCTCAAACCAGGCATTCGGTATCGCCTCAATGGTGCCTTGGAGTGAACGTGAAGCAAGTCAGGCTGAAGTTACACAACGTGTAACTGGGTTGATTAAACAAGTTCCTGCTATGAATGTAATCGCATTCCAGATGCCCGAACTACCTGGTGCAGGCTCTGGTCTGCCAGTTCAGTTTGTTATCAATACTCCTAACAACTTTGAAAGCTTATTCCAAATAGCAACCGAAGTACTTATGGAGACAATAAAAAGTCCTAGTTTCGTATATGCAGATATTGATTTGAATTACGATTCAGCGACAATGAAAATCAGTATTGATAAAGACAAGGCAGGCGCTTACGGTGTCACCATGCAAGACATTGGTGTCACGTTAAGTACTATGATGGCCGATGGTTATGTTAATCGAATTGATTTAAATGGTCGCTCTTATGAAGTTATTCCACAGGTGGAACGTAAGTATCGACTTAATCCTGAATCAATGAACAACTATTACGTTCGTTCTGCTTCTGGTAAAGCCGTTCCGCTTGGTAGCTTAATCAGTATTGATGTTATCGCTGAACCTAGGTCGCTTCCGCATTTCAACCAACTTAACTCTGCAACCATTGGTGCAGTGCCCATCATTCCAATGGGTGATGCCATTGCTTGGTTTGAAAATATCGCGGAAACTAAGTTACCTGACGGATACACACATGACTACATGGGTGAATCGAGACAATATGTCACTGAAGGAAGTTCGTTATTTACAACCTTTGGACTTGCACTTGCTATCATATTCTTGGTTTTAGCAATTCAATTTGAATCGCTTAGAGATCCGTTGGTCATCATGGTATCTGTGCCACTGGCAATTTGTGGTGCATTAGTCGCCTTGGCTTGGGGTTTGTCCTCCATGAATATTTACTCTCAAGTCGGTTTGATTACCCTTGTTGGTTTAATCACCAAACACGGTATTTTGATATGTGAGGTAGCTAAAGAAGAGCAACTTCATAATGGAATGTCTCGAACAGAAGCCGTTATGGAAGCCGCTAAAGTTCGTCTACGTCCAATCTTAATGACAACCGCGGCTATGATTGCAGGTCTGATTCCACTTATGTACGCAAGTGGCGCTGGGGCAGCTCAACGCTTCAGTATTGGTATTGTAATAGTTGCTGGCTTGGCGATAGGTACTTTATTTACCTTGTTTGTACTGCCTGTTATCTACTCGTTCCTAGCGGAAAAACATAAGCCACTGCCTGTCTTTGTAGAAGACAAAGACCTAGAAAAACTAGCAAGATTTGATGAAGCTAAAGCAGCTCAGAGAGAGTTGTCTAGTCATCACTAAGCTAAAATTGCAATAAAAAGGTCACTTAGGTGGCCTTTTTTCTTTTCTTATTGAGGACATTTTGCATAATTTTGAATAGAATGAATTCAAATTGATAGGAGTTTACATCTCATGTTTGACCCAAAGAAGTTAGAACAAATTGCAAAACAGATCCATGAATCAATGCCAGCGCCTGTAAAAGAACTTGGCGCAGACGTTGACCAAAAAGTTCGTCAAGTCATTCAAGGTCAATTGAATAAGCTTGATGTAGTTAGCCGTGAAGAATTTGATGTGCAAACTCAGGTGTTATTGCGTACTCGTCAAAAACTGACAGAAATGGAAGCGAAATTAGCCGAAATAGAAGCCAAGTTTGCTGAAAAAGAATAAACCTGTAACAGGTAAAAATTAAAAGGCTTGGTCATAGACCAAGCCTTTTTTATATTGGATTAATTGTAATTAACCACCTACGGCAATACGCTTCATATCCGTCATATAGCCACGTAACTCTTCACCAATATATTCAACTGGGTGATTACGGATAATTTCGTTTACTTCAATCAACGTAGCGTTATCAACTTGATTCGAAGTTTCACCTAGGCCTTTACCAATTACGTCAGTTCCTACTTTAGGCATGAACTTTTCACGTAGAAGTGGTGTAGCAACGTTAGCGAATAAGTAGTTACCATATTCAGCAGTGTCAGAGATAACAACATTCATCTCGTAAAGACGCTTACGGGCAACTGTATTAGCAATTAGTGGAAGCTCATGTAGAGACTCATAATATGCAGATTCATCAATAATTCCAGAGGCCGTCATAGCTTCAAACGCCAGCTCTACTCCCGCACGAACCATTGCTATCATTAGGATGCCGTTATCGAAATACTCTTGCTCAGAGATTTCAACATCAGACTCAGGATAGTTTTCAAATGCTGTCTGGCCTGTCTCTTCACGCCAACCGAAAAGGTTTACATCATCATTTGCCCAATCAGCCATCATAGTGCTAGAGAACTCACCAACAATGATATCGTCCATGTGCTTGTTATAAAGTGGACGCATAAGCTCTTTTAGCTCTTCTGAAAGTTCAAAAGCTTTAACTTTAGCTGGATTAGAAAGACGATCCATCATATGAGTGATGCCACCAAACTTAAGTGCTTCGGTAATCGTTTCCCAACCAAACTGAAGAAGTTTACCTGCGTAACCTTCATCGATTCCATCAGCGATCATTTTTTCATAACATACGATTGAACCTGCTTGAAGCATACCGCATAGAATAGTTTGCTCACCCATTAGGTCAGACTTTACTTCAGCAACGAAAGACGATTCTAAACAACCAGCACGGTGACCACCAGTACCTGCAGCCCAAGCCTTAGCAATGTCCCATCCCTCTTCTTGAGGGTCGTTTTCAGGGTGAACAGCTATAAGTGTTGGAACACCAAATCCGCGCTTATATTCTTCACGTACTTCGGTACCTGGACACTTAGGAGCAACCATAACTACCGTCAAATCTTTACGGATTTGCATACCTTCTTCAACAATGTTGAAACCATGAGAATAACCTAGTGCAGCTCCCTCTTTCATCAGAGGCATAACGGTTTCAACAACGTTTGTGTGCTGCTTATCTGGTGTTAAGTTAACAACTAAATCCGCTTGAGGAATTAGAGTCTCGTAACTACCTACTTCAAATCCGTTTTCACTTGCGTTCTTAAATGACTGTCGCTTCTCATCAATAGCAGCTTGACGGAGTGCATAAGACACATCAAGCCCTGAATCACGCATGTTAAGACCTTGGTTAAGCCCTTGAGCACCACAACCAACGATCACAACTTTTTTACCTTTTAGGTAATCAGCTTCTGTCGCAAATTCCTCGCGATCCATGAAACGACAACGACCAAGTTGATCTAATTGCTCACGTAGATTAAGTGTATTGAAATAGTTAGCCATTTGAAAATTCCTTTAAATCTGTCCGTTGGTCGACTACATATGAGTCGAATGTCCACATAGTAATGCAGGATTTTGATTGCTTAAAGTGATATATTCACAATTAGTAATTGCAATAAATGCAATATGGGATTCGACTCTATGAATATCAAAAGCCTTCAGTTATTTATTCATCTTTGTGATAGCAAAAGTTTCAATAAAACCGCTACTGCTATGCACATCAGCCCGTCAGCTCTTAGTCGCCAAATTCAGAAACTTGAAGAGGAAGTTGGGCAAAGTCTCTTTATCCGCGACAATCGAAGTGTAGACCAGACAAATGCAGGTCGAAAGCTCTTACCTATCGCTCTTAATATTACGAATGATTGGTATGGCTACCGCTCTGCTCTATCTGAACAGAGCAAAGAGTTAGAAGGAGAAATTCACCTCTTTTGCTCTGTTACAGCAAGCTATAGTCATTTACCAGATCTGTTGAATGACTTTCGACTTACATACCCACAGATTGAATTAAAGCTATCTACCGGGGACCCTGCACAAGCAATAGATATTGTTCTAGAAGGCAAAGCGGATATTGCAATATCTGCTAAGCCTGATCAATTGCCGGCTAGATTAGCATTTGAAACGATAGGCAATATTCCACTTTCGGTTATCGCTCCAACAGGGGTCAGCAGCTTCTCGCAAGAATTACAACAAGAGCAACCAAATTGGGAAAAAATACCCTTTATCTTACCGGAAGCAGGAACGGCAAGAGATCGTGCTAATTATTGGTTTAAAAAGAAAAAAATAAAACCAATGATATACGCTCAAGTATCTGGGCATGAGGCTATCGTCAGCATGGTTGCTTTGGGGTGCGGTATCGGTATAGCGCCAGATGTAGTGATTAACAATAGTCCCGTCAAAGATAAAATTCAGAGATTAAAACTAGAAACGGTAAAGCCTTTTGACCTTGGGATCTGCTGCAATCGTTCAAAATTAAACGATCCACTAATTCACGCATTATGGGAATTGGCAGAAAATAAATTTATATCTACCTAAACGAAAAAAGCCTTCCGAAAGGAAGGCTTTTTATTTCTTAATTTTATCTTTTTTAAAAATAAAATGTAATTAGAACCTGGCAATGTCCTACTCTCACATGGGGAAACCCCACACTACCATCGGCGCTATTGCGTTTCACTTCTGAGTTCGGCATGGAATCAGGTGGGTCCACAATGCTATGGTTGCCAAGAAAAATTCTGGTGCTGATACCCAGACTCGAACTGGGGACCTCATCCTTACCAAGGATGCGCTCTACCGGGCTGAGCTATATCAGCGTTCTAAATTTGGATATTTGAAAAAACAATAGCCCGATCATAGATCGGGCTATTTAATTCATCCTAATTAAAGTCTTATATATTGCTTTAATTAGTTTTTGTCTTCAGGTCATTATACCTAAAAACTTAATAAGAGCCTGGCGATGTCCTACTCTCACATGGGGAAACCCCACACTACCATCGGCGCTATTGCGTTTCACTTCTGAGTTCGGCATGGAATCAGGTGGGTCCACAATGCTATGGTCGCCAAGCAAAATCTTAAAATTCGAAAAGCCAACAAAAATATAAATTCTTCACACATTCAATGTTCTTCATTGAGTCCACAAAACCCCTTGGGTGTTGTATGGTTAAGCCTCACGGGCAATTAGTACAGGTTAGCTCAACGCCTCACAACGCTTACACACCCTGCCTATCAACGTTCTAGTCTCGAACAACCCTTTAGGACACTTAAAGTGCCAGGGAAGACTCATCTCAGGGCTCGCTTCGCGCTTAGATGCTTTCAGCGCTTATCGATTCCGAACTTAGCTACCGGGCAATGCCATTGGCATGACAACCCGAACACCAGAGGTTCGTCCACTCCGGTCCTCTCGTACTAGGAGCAGCCCCCTTCAATCTTCCAACGCCCACGGCAGATAGGGACCGAACTGTCTCACGACGTTCTAAACCCAGCTCGCGTACCACTTTAAATGGCGAACAGCCATACCCTTGGGACCGACTTCAGCCCCAGGATGTGATGAGCCGACATCGAGGTGCCAAACACCGCCGTCGATATGAACTCTTGGGCGGTATCAGCCTGTTATCCCCGGAGTACCTTTTATCCGTTGAGCGATGGCCCTTCCATTCAGAACCACCGGATCACTATGACCTGCTTTCGCACCTGCTCGAATTGTCATTCTCGCAGTCAAGCGGGCTTATGCCATTGCACTAACCACACGATGTCCAACCGTGTTTAGCCCACCTTCGTGCTCCTCCGTTACTCTTTGGGAGGAGACCGCCCCAGTCAAACTACCCACCAGGCACTGTCCTCACCCCAGATTATGGGGCTAAGTTAGAACATCAAGCATACAAGGGTGGTATTTCAAGGTCGACTCCACTCCATCTAGCGACGAAGTTTCAAAGTCTCCCACCTATCCTACACATGTAGGGTCAATGTTCAGTGCCAAGCTGTAGTAAAGGTTCACGGGGTCTTTCCGTCTAGCCGCGGGTACACTGCATCTTCACAGCGATTTCAATTTCACTGAGTCTCGGGTGGAGACAGCGTGGCCATCATTACGCCATTCGTGCAGGTCGGAACTTACCCGACAAGGAATTTCGCTACCTTAGGACCGTTATAGTTACGGCCGCCGTTTACCGGGGCTTCGATCAAGAGCTTCGTCCTAAGACTAACCCCATCAATTAACCTTCCGGCACCGGGCAGGCGTCACACCGTATACGTCATCTTACGATTTTGCACAGTGCTGTGTTTTTAATAAACAGTTGCAGCCACCTGGTATCTGCGACTCCCGATAGCTCCATCCGCTAGGGATTTCACCGTCAAGAGCGTACCTTCTCCCGAAGTTACGGTACCATTTTGCCTAGTTCCTTCACCCGAGTTCTCTCAAGCGCCTTGGTATTCTCTACCCGACCACCTGTGTCGGTTTGGGGTACGATTTCTTATAATCTGAAGCTTAGAGGCTTTTCCTGGAAGCATGGCATCAATGACTTCACCACCGTAGTGGCTCGACATCGGGTCTCAGCCTAACAATTTCCCGGATTTACCTAAGAAATTAGCCTACACCCTTGAACCTGGACAACCATCGCCAGGCCCACCTAGCCTTCTCCGTCCCCCCATCGCAATTATAAGAAGTACGGGAATATTAACCCGTTTCCCATCGACTACGCCTTTCGGCCTCGCCTTAGGGGTCGACTTACCCTGCCCCGATTAACGTTGGACAGGAACCCTTGGTCTTCCGGCGTGGGGGTTTTCACCCCCATTATCGTTACTCATGTCAGCATTCGCACTTCTGATACCTCCAGCAAACCTTACAGTTCACCTTCAACGGCTTACAGAACGCTCCCCTACCCAACATAATAAATTATGTTGCCGCAGCTTCGGTGTATAGCTTAGCCCCGTTACATCTTCCGCGCAGGCCGACTCGACCAGTGAGCTATTACGCTTTCTTTAAATGATGGCTGCTTCTAAGCCAACATCCTGGCTGTCTGAGCCTTCCCACATCGTTTCCCACTTAGCTATACTTTGGGACCTTAGCTGGCGGTCTGGGTTGTTTCCCTCTCCACGACGGACGTTAGCACCCGCCGTGTGTCTCCCGGATAGTACTTACTGGTATTCGGAGTTTGCAAAGGGTTGGTAAGTCGGGATGACCCCCTAGCCTTAACAGTGCTCTACCCCCAGTAGTATTCGTCCGAGGCGCTACCTAAATAGCTTTCGGGGAGAACCAGCTATCTCCAGGTTTGATTGGCCTTTCACCCCTAGCCACAAGTCATCCGCTAATTTTTCAACATTAGTCGGTTCGGTCCTCCAGTTGATGTTACTCAACCTTCAACCTGCCCATGGCTAGATCACCTGGTTTCGGGTCTATACCTAGCAACTCGACGCCCAGTTAAGACTCGGTTTCCCTACGGCTCCCCTATACGGTTAACCTTGCTACTAAATATAAGTCGCTGACCCATTATACAAAAGGTACGCAGTCACAGGACGCAATGCCTGCTCCTACTGCTTGTACGTACACGGTTTCAGGTTCTATTTCACTCCCCTCACAGGGGTTCTTTTCGCCTTTCCCTCACGGTACTGGTTCACTATCGGTCAGTCAGTAGTATTTAGCCTTGGAGGATGGTCCCCCCATATTCAAACAGGATATCACGTGTCCCGCCTTACTCGTTTTCACTTAAAATGATGTGTCGGTTACGGGGCTATCACCCTGTATCGCGATACTTTCCAGAATCTTCACCTGCATCATTAAAAGCTTAAGGGCTAATCCAATTTCGCTCGCCGCTACTTTCGGAATCTCGGTTGATTTCTACTCCTCCGGGTACTTAGATGTTTCAGTTCCCCGGGTTTGCCTTATTAACCTATGTATTCAGTTAATAATACTAGCTTATGCTAGTGGGTTTCCCCATTCGGAAATCGTAGACTCAAGTGGCTTTTACTGCCTTATCTACGCTTATCGCAAGTTAATACGTCCTTCATCGCCTCTGACTGCCAAGGCATCCACCGTGTACGCTTAGTCACTTAACCATACAACCCCAAGAGGTCTTTATGTATGGCAAACAACCAAGGTTTTAAATCGTTGTCTCTTTATTATGAGCGAGACAACATTTTCGATTTTGCCGGACTCAAATATTAAACAATCTAACCGAAGTTAGTTGTTTCCAAGAACACTTGAATGTGTGTTGGTTTGTTATTACCGAAGTAATAACAAGTACCTATCAATTTCTTTCTAAAAAGAAGCCAATAGGATTTGAGAACTTTTATTTTGACAAATAATAATCAATTATTTATCAGTCAGCTTTCCAAATTGTTAAAGAGCAAAGATTTTCATTCTACTTAAAGAAAAAAACCATTTTTAAATACACTCAAAGAATGTGCTTAAAGATGGTATCCCGTAGGGGAGTCGAACCCCTGTTACCGCCGTGAAAGGGCGGTGTCCTAGGCCTCTAGACGAACGGGACATAGGGTCGGAAGCATATAAGCTCCCTACTCTCTTTACTTTCTAAACCTATTCAATCTGTGTGGACACTCATCAAGCAATCTATCGTTTAAGGAGGTGATCCAGCCCCAGGTTCCCCTAGGGCTACCTTGTTACGACTTCACCCCAGTCATGAACCACAAAGTGGTAAGCGTCCCCCCGAAGGTTAAACTACCTACTTCTTTTGCAGCCCACTCCCATGGTGTGACGGGCGGTGTGTACAAGGCCCGGGAACGTATTCACCGTGGCATTCTGATCCACGATTACTAGCGATTCCGACTTCATGGAGTCGAGTTGCAGACTCCAATCCGGACTACGACGCACTTTTTGGGATTCGCTCACTATTGCTAGTTGGCTGCCCTCTGTATGCGCCATTGTAGCACGTGTGTAGCCCTACTCGTAAGGGCCATGATGACTTGACGTCGTCCCCACCTTCCTCCGGTTTATCACCGGCAGTCTCCCCAAAGTTCCCGACATAACTCGCTGGCAATTAAGGATAAGGGTTGCGCTCGTTGCGGGACTTAACCCAACATTTCACAACACGAGCTGACGACAGCCATGCAGCACCTGTCTCAGAGCTCCCGAAGGCACTAAGCTATCTCTAGCAAATTCTCTGGATGTCAAGAGTAGGTAAGGTTCTTCGCGTTGCATCGAATTAAACCACATGCTCCACCGCTTGTGCGGGCCCCCGTCAATTCATTTGAGTTTTAATCTTGCGACCGTACTCCCCAGGCGGTCTACTTAACGCGTTAGCTCCGAAAGCCACGGCTCAAGGCCACAACCTCCAAGTAGACATCGTTTACGGCGTGGACTACCAGGGTATCTAATCCTGTTTGCTCCCCACGCTTTCGCATCTGAGTGTCAGTATCTGTCCAGGGGGCCGCCTTCGCCACTGGTATTCCTTCAGATCTCTACGCATTTCACCGCTACACCTGAAATTCTACCCCCTCTACAGTACTCTAGTTTGCCAGTTTCAAATGACCTTCCGGGGTTGAGCCCCGGGCTTTCACATCTGACTTAACAAACCACCTGCATGCGCTTTACGCCCAGTAATTCCGATTAACGCTCGCACCCTCCGTATTACCGCGGCTGCTGGCACGGAGTTAGCCGGTGCTTCTTCTGTAGCTAACGTCAAACAACAAACGTATTAAGCTTGCTGCCTTCCTCACTACTGAAAGTACTTTACAACCCGAAGGCCTTCTTCATACACGCGGCATGGCTGCATCAGGCTTTCGCCCATTGTGCAATATTCCCCACTGCTGCCTCCCGTAGGAGTCTGGACCGTGTCTCAGTTCCAGTGTGGCTGATCATCCTCTCAGACCAGCTAGAGATCGTCGCCTTGGTGAGCCATTACCCCACCAACTAGCTAATCTCACTTAGGCTTATCCAATCGCGGAAGGCCCGAAGGTCCCCTCCTTTCCCCCGTAGGGCGTATGCGGTATTAGCTATCGTTTCCAATAGTTATCCCCCTCAACTGGGCAAATTCCTAAGCATTACTCACCCGTCCGCCGCTCGACGCCTAATAACGCACCCGAAGGATTGTTAATATCGTTTCCGCTCGACTTGCATGTGTTAAGCCTGCCGCCAGCGTTCAATCTGAGCCATGATCAAACTCTTCAATTTAAGTTTTTTTGGCTCAATGAATACTGACTTTAAATTGCCTTTTACTTTTTAGCCAAAGCCAAATAGTAAAGTGTTCTTTAAAGTTCATACCATTCCAACAGAATGGTATTTAAATAACTGTGTTCGATATCCGAAGACATCAAATTAGGTCACTCAGTTCATTGAAACCGATTTTTGATTTCTTGCCCGAAAGCAGAGAATCATTGTCGATTGTCATCAACGAGTGCCCACACAGATTGATATAGGTTTAAATTGTTAAAGAGCGTTGCTTCTAGGCTTTCCCTTGAAGCGGACGTGCATTCTAGCGATTTAAAGTGAAGAGTCAAATACTTTTTCATTTTAATTTCGAAAGGCTTTTTCAAGCTGCTCGTCTTACTGATTCATCTGCAAAGCCTTGTGGGCTCTGCCGTGTCAGTGAGGCGCATTATAGAGAGATGAATCACATTGGCAACCCCTTTTTAATGTTTTTTGCTTTTTATTTACTGTTTGGATAGTTTTTGTCCACTAAAGCTTAGTTTTACTAACTTTACTATTTGCATATACTCTCAATACGCAATCTATAAGGATAAATGATGAGCAAATTAAGAAGCTATAAAGGGATATGCCCTCAAATTAATAAATCAGCCTATATCGACGAAAGTTCTGTTTTGGTCGGTGATATAAAAATTGGTGAAGACTCAAGTGTATGGCCTTTCGTATCAGCCCGGGCTGATGTAAACCATATTTATATAGGTAATCGCACTAATGTCCAAGATGGAACTGTGCTGCATGTAACGCATAAATCTGATAGTAACCCAAATGGCTATCCTCTCATCATAGGTAACGATGTAACCGTAGGTCACAAGGTAATGCTGCATGGATGTACAATAAAAGATCGTGTTCTTGTAGGGATGGCAGCAATTGTTTTAGATGGCGCGACTATAGAAGAAGATGTAATGATTGGCGCAGGGAGCTTAGTGCCACCGAATAAAGTATTGGAAAGTGGCTACCTCTATGTCGGCAGCCCTGTGAAGCAAATACGCCCCCTAAAAGAGCAGGAACTGCTTTTCTTAAAAAAATCTGCACAAAATTATGTAGAGAATAAAAACGATTATCTAGAACACGTATCTTCAATCAGCTAATTTCTATCTGATCGAGGTCATTAAACATCTCGTCCTCGATCATTTCTTCTGCTATTTCCTCTATATCAAAGCGGTACTCAGAAAATACATTTAGTACCTCGTTTTCGCCTATCTCATCATTTCTAGATAATGCAGATAAACGATGTAAAGAAATAGTGCAGTCTATTAATGAACCTGATTGCAAAGCAGGAAACTTTATTACTTCAAGTTTTGCATTCCATTCTTGGATATCTGGGAATAAAATAGCTTGATTCATTACAAGCCTTCTAAGTTCTTGCGAAGCTCTCTTAATATCTGTTTTGTACCTGGACGTAACCCTCGCCATAGCATAAAACTTTCTGCTGCCTGACCAACCAACATACCCAGCCCATCATAAGCATTAGCGACGCCGTTCTCTCTTGCCCATTTATTAAAAGTCGTCATTCCCGCACCATAGGTCATATCGTACGCGATCGTCGTTCCGGAAAATATGTTCGTGCTGATATCTGGTACTTGCTTATATAGGCTCGCAGAAGTTGAATTTATAACTACATCAAATGGTGTATCCACTTTATCTATATGTTCTACATTTATGTCACCAAAAGGTGTAAATATTTGTGCAAGCTGCTCCGCTTTTTTGTAGGTTCGATTCACTAATGTTAATTGACCGGGCTTTTGATCTAACAACGGTTTAATAACACCTCTTGCCGCACCACCAGCCCCAAGTAGTAAAATCCGACTACCTTCTAGTGGCACTTGATATTGAAGTAAGTTTTGAACGAGACCTTCTCCATCCGTGTTATCCCCTAAAATTTCTCCATCATCCAATTTTTTTAACGTATTAACGGCACCGGCTAATTCTGCTCGCTCTGTCAATCTATCTGCAAACTGATAAGCTTCTTCTTTAAAAGGTGCCGTTATATTGCACCCCCTTCCACCCTCTTTAAAAAAAGCCTCTACAGCCTCAAGAAAATGTCCGACTTCAGGGCCACAGGTAGAATACTCCATGTTTTGCATGGTTTGCCTTGCAAAAAGAGTATGAATAAAAGGAGATTTACTTTGTGAAATTGGGTTGCCAAATACGAGATATTTATCAGGTGCGCTAGCCATATCCTTGCCTACTGTAAAAAATAAAAAGGGCCATCTAAGATGACCCTACCATTTCAAGTTCGCTTAGCCAATAACTTATAACCACTCTTTAGCTTTCAAGTAATGACTATAAAGCAATGCTTCGGCACTATTTTCTTCTGGCTCAAAGCTATACTCCCATCTAGCCAACGGTGGCATTGACATTAGTATCGACTCTGTTCTTCCACCGCTTTGCAACCCAAACAGCGTACCCCGGTCAAAGACTAAGTTAAATTCTACGTAGCGTCCGCGACGGTACAACTGGAATTGTCGTTCACGATCGCCATATTCGAACATTTTTCGTTTAACGACTATTGGCAAGTAAGCACTTGCAAACCCTTCGCCTACCGCTTGTATATAGGAAAAGCATGTGTCGAAGCCCCATTGATTTAAATCGTCAAAGAAGAGACCACCAACACCACGTGTTTCATCCCTGTGAGGTAAATAAAAATACTCGTCGCACCACTTTTTATGTTCAGCATACACATGTTGCCCAAAAGGATTACAAATCGAGTTCGCCACATGGTGCCAGTGAACGCAATCTTCTTCGAAAGGGTAAAACGGTGTTAAGTCAAAGCCACCACCAAACCACCAAATAGGTTCTTCACCCTCTTTTTCAGCAATAAAAAATCGAACATTGGCATGAGATGTTGGAATGTAAGGGTTCCTTGGATGGACAACTAAAGAAACCCCCATAGCTTCAAATTTTCGTCCTGCGAGCTCAGGGCGGTGCGCTGTAGCCGAAGCTGGCATTTTGTCCCCAAAGACATGAGAGAAGTTAACCCCACCCTGTTCAAATACGTTTCCGTCTTTAAGAACTCTTGTTCTTCCTCCTCCACCAAGCTCTCTCTTCCATGCATCTTCTTTAAACTTACTTTTACCATCCACTTTCTCTAACTGCTGACAGATACTATCTTGCAACTCTAACAAAAATGATTTTACTTGTTCTTTATTCACCGTAGACATAATTTATCACCGCAGATCTGGTTTATTCACAGTAGCACTGTTATCCCTGTCTTAAAATTTGAGAACTTTGCGCATCCCTTATTTCTGAGGGTTTATTTCTTCCCCCTGTATTCCCTTCTAAGATAATTACACCAGTGTTACCCAACTGTCCTTCAACCTCTTCTGTTGTCATACAAGGAGGTAATCCAGAAAGATTTGCGCTTGTCGACGTTATCGGCTTACCGAATGCTAAACATACTTTTTGAACCAAGGGATGATCAGTTACCCGAACCGCAACAGAATTGAACTCACCTGTTACTAAGTTTGAAGTGTGTTGACTAACCGGCATAACCCAAGTAATAGGACCTGGCCAAGAGCCCTTAATTTGAATAAGTCGCTCGGCACTTAATGAAGATGTATCAATATAAGGTAGAATTTGCTCATAAGAGGCAGCCACCAAAATGAGTCCTTTTTGAACAGACCTATTTTTAACGGCTAAGAGCTTTCTAATTGCCTCATCATTGTCTGGATCACATCCAACACCGAAAACCCCTTCTGTTGGATAGGCAATCACCTCTCCACCTTTTAGTGCATCTATTACGTGATTAAAGTTACTCATTTCTCTAGTTTTCAGCTTCAACATTTACCTTAGTGTACAAACTCTTCGACTTCGCTGCTAAGTCTATTTGTTTACAAGATATGAAAATAACTGACGCAAACGTTTTCCTCGTGCCATTTTCACCTTATAATGCGCGAAAATTATCTACTCGCAATGAACTAATTCGTAGGAGTTAACGATGAAAGTCGGAATTATTATGGGCTCTAAATCAGATTGGCCCACCATGAAACTTGCCGCTGAAATGTTAGATTTATTTGGTATAGCTTACGAAACAAAGGTGGTATCAGCACATCGAACTCCACAATTGCTAGCTGACTATGCTAACAGTGCAAAAGAGCGAGGATTAAAAGTAATCATTGCAGGCGCAGGGGGCGCAGCACATCTTCCCGGAATGGCAGCAGCTTTCACAAGTTTGCCCGTATTAGGTGTGCCCGTTCAATCGCGTGCTTTAAAAGGGATGGACTCTCTACTTTCTATTGTGCAAATGCCAAAAGGTATTGCCGTTGGAACATTAGCTATCGGTGAAGCTGGTGCTGCAAATGCTGGTATACTGGCAGCTCAAATTATTGGGACACATAACGAAGCCGTTATGGCAAAAGTAGAAGCTTTTCGAAACGAACAAACCGAAACTATTCTAGCTAACCCAAACCCAGCAGAGGATTAATATAAATGCATGTTCTTGTACTAGGTGCCGGACAACTGGCCAGAATGATGTCTCTAGCAGGCGCTCCTCTAAATATTCAAATATCAGCATTTGATGTTACCAGTGAAAACATAGTCCACCCTCTAACTCAAGCACTACTCGGTCATGGGTTAGATAACGCCATTGAACAAGCAGATGTAATTACCGCTGAGTTTGAGCATATCCCCCACGATATTCTGGATATTTGCGAAGCCAGTGGAAAGTTTCTCCCTAGTACAGAAGCGATTAAGATCGGTGGAGACCGTCGATTAGAAAAAGCACTATTAGACAAATCCGGTGTAGCCAATGCCAAGTATCATGTAATAAATACTAAAGACGACTTTACAAAGGCTATTGAGCTAGTCGGTCTACCTATGGTTTTAAAAAGTACTTTAGGTGGCTATGACGGTAAAGGTCAGTGGAGACTAAAAAGTCAATCTGAGGCTGATTCTATATGGCCCGAAATAGAAGATTGTATTGCGGAATCACCGAATCAAGCGGTCGTTGCAGAAGCATTTATACCGTTTGATCGTGAAGTTTCATTAGTCGGTGTTAGAAGTATAGATGGGACAATTTCAGTTTATCCGCTTGCTGAAAACATTCATACAAATGGTGTTTTATCTCTTTCTGCTGCTATAACTGACTCGGCACTACAATCCCAAGCCAAGCAAATGTTCACCAAGGTAGCAGAAACACTAAACTATGTCGGTGTTCTAGCTTTAGAGTTTTT
The DNA here is from genome assembly GCF_028204155.1 of Vibrio algarum. NCBI lineage: Bacteria > Pseudomonadati > Pseudomonadota > Gammaproteobacteria > Vibrionales > Vibrionaceae > Vibrio > Vibrio algarum. Next base: position 380,716 of record NZ_JAQLOI010000001.1, read on the forward strand.
TGATGTCAGCGGTCAATTACTAGTTAATGAAATCGCCCCACGAGTGCATAATTCAGGGCACTGGACTCAGCAGGGAGCTGAAGTTTGCCAGTTTGAAAATCATCTTAGGGCTGTGTGTGGTCTCCCCTTAGGAGGCACAAACCTAATTAGGCCAACCGCGATGGTAAACATTCTGGGTGAAGATAGACTTCCTACAGGTGTATTAAAAGAACAAGCATGCCATATTCATTGGTATGGGAAAGACAAGCGACCAGGCAGAAAGATGGGGCACATAAATGTGAGTGCTTCTAGCTACTTTGAGCTAAGTGAGCAGTTACTTATCTTATCAGAAATACTCGATGAGGCTTCATTCCCAGCTCTTAAAAGCTACGCAATAAAACTAAGTCACAGCGATAGCTAACATACAAAAACGGCGCCATTGGCGCCGTTAAACATTTTGACTATGCTGACACTTCCGCGCAGCACATTGAAGACTAGTACCTCTGGACGTTTTTTTCTCAACCAATAGAGGAAAACCACAATTTTCACACTTACCATTTCTAGGTGGTTGATTAACCGTAAATTTACACCCAGGATAATTGTCACACGCCCAAAAAATTTTCCCAAAGCGCGATTTTCGTTCTACTAGTTGACCAGAACCACAATCTGGACACGAAAATGAATCCATAGCTTCTTCGCTTGGTTGATCAAGCGACTCTATATGATGACACTCTGGGTAACCACTACAACCTATAAACATGCCATAGCGACCTTGACGTAAAACCAGTTCTTTTTCACATTCTGGACATGGAACGCCTAACGGCTTCACAATATGCCCATCGTTGTTATATAGAGACTTTATATAGTCACAATCAGGATAACGGTTACAACCAAGAAATGGCCCTTGTTTTCCGTGCCGTAGCGTTAACTCTCCACCATGGCTGTCACCGCACAATGGACACGAATCATGCTCTAGCGCGTGTTCATGCGCTTCAAATAACTGGTTATTTATCTTTCCACTCATACATACCTTAAGCTTCTTAGATTAGTGTAATATGCCGGTTTCTGCGGTATAAAGTAACTCTTCCATAAGGGTATAAGCGTTTTCATTCCCTGGTACATTGAATAGCACCATCAAAATAATCCATTTTAAATCATCAAGCAGTAACTCTTGCGTCTCTAACCCCATCACTCGATCAATGACCATTTCTCGAGTTTCAGTTGTTAGCACATTCACCTGTTCTAAAAAGAGCAAAAAACCTCTATTTTTCACGTCTAGGCGATTTTTTTCATTTTCGGTATAAATTCTTGTTGAGGTTGACGCTCCCTTCGCGATAGCAGAACGCTGATCACTTTCTTGAAGCGCGGCTAAATCTTCTAGCCAGTCAAGAGCCTTGTAGATCTCCTCTTGATGAAAACCAGCCCTTAGTAGCTCTTCTTCAAGTTCATCTTGGTCGACCATTAACTCTACGTCACTATGGATGTAGGTTTCGAACAAATACATCAATATGTCCATCATAGCTAACCCCTCCTCGTTCGAATATAACCGCCGGATACAGCGGCAACATGCCCTTGAAGCTCTAACTCCAGTAGCTGCATCATGACTTCATGCACTTGGATATGGGTCCTTTGTGCCAAAATATCAACCGATACCACTTCATCAACTCCTAAGTTAGCCAAGAGTACCGAAAATGGCAATTGCTCATTTTCATCTTCATCAGTAAAAAGTCCTCGTTGGGCATTAACTGACCAATTTAATAAGCTATCGACTTCTTTAAGTATATCACTCGAGGACTGTATTAGGCTCGCCCCTTCTCTTATTAAAGCATTTCCGCCTCTTGCATGCGGATTATGAATAGAACCGGGTAATGCAAATACTTCGCGACTTTGCTCATTGGCATACCTTGCTGTAATAAGCGAACCACTTTTTTCGCAGCCTCTACTATAAGTACACCTAAAGAAAGGCCACTAATGATTCTATTTCGCCTAGGGAAGTTTTCGGGTTTAGGCAGTCCATTTGGCCGAAACTCTGACACTAAGGCGCCATTCTCTATTATTCTTGTTGAAAGCTCTCTATGTTTAGCTGGGTAAATATTTTCGAGTCCCGAACCGAGTACAGCTATCGTCTTTCCTCCTGCTTTTAAAGCACCATCGTGCGCATGACCGTCAATACCTAATGCCATACCACTGGTGATAGTTAATCCTTTCCTAGATAAATCCGCAGCAAAATCCCTTGCATTTTTAAGACCGTCAGTACTCGCATTGCGACTTCCAACGATAGCGATCTGAGGTTCAGATAAACTACTCACATCTCCTTTTAGAAATAAAACTGGTGGTGGATTTCCAATTTGCTTTAAAAGTTCAGGATAATCACTATCGATAAGCGTAATAATCGAATTATTAGATAAAGAATCTCGCCACGATAAACAAAAATCCACATCTTTTTCAGCATACTGCTTAATGTAAGCAATTTGCTGTGGTTTAAATCCGAAATATTTTAGTTCTTTACGGGACGAATTAACAATATTTACTGGAGAAGTAATAGAGACTAACTTGCGGAAATTACTGCTTCCAATAAAGGGTGTAAAACTGAGTGTTAACCATGCCGAAAGCGTTTTATCACACATTAGCAACCTACCTCTAAGACCGATTGAGCACGCAATGAAAACCAAAGAAAGTGAAGAGATTAAAAAAAATACTAAAATAGAGTAAAAAAGGAGTAAAATAACCAATTCGTGGCTGTTAATCCCGAAGATAGAAAAGTCAGGATGCTGTCATTTGATCTATAAAATGTCTAGAATTGCGTTATTCACTGAACCGCTGTTTGGACACAGTTCAATTTTTAGAGTTATATATGTCTGTATTACAAGTATTAACATTCCCGGATGACCGCCTTCGCACTGTTGCTAAACCAGTAAAGGAAGTTACTCCAGAGATTAAAAAATTCATCGATGACATGATTGAAACCATGTACGAAGAAGAAGGTATCGGCCTTGCAGCAACTCAAGTTGATTTTCATCAACGCATCGTCGTTATCGACGTATCCGATTCTCGCGATCAACCTATGGTCTTAATCAATCCGGAGATCACAGAAAAACGTGGTGAAGATGGGATAGAAGAAGGTTGTTTATCCGTTCCCGGAGCAAGAGCTTTAGTATCGAGAGCATCGGAAGTATCAGTCAAAGCGCTAAACCGAGATGGTGAAGAATTTACATTTGAAGCAGATGACCTTTTAGCCATATGCGTTCAACATGAACTTGACCACCTAGAAGGTAAACTTTTTGTCGATTACTTGTCACCATTAAAACGTAAGCGTATTAAAGACAAGCTAGAAAAGATTAAGCGCTTCAACGAAAAAAACAATTAGTAACGAGGTTACCTTGAGCCAATCACTACGTATTGTCTTTGCAGGTACTCCGGACTTCGCCGCCCGCCACTTGGCGGCGTTGTTGTCTTCGGAGCACGAGGTCATTGCTGTATATACTCAGCCAGACCGACCTGCGGGCCGCGGAAAAAAGTTAACCGCTAGCCCTGTAAAAAATATAGCATTAGAGCACGATATCGACGTTTATCAGCCAGAAAACTTCAAATCGGATGAAGCAAAAAAACAGCTTGCTGAGCTGAATGCCGATATTATGGTTGTTGTCGCTTATGGTTTATTGCTCCCTCAACAAATATTAGACACACCAAGACTGGGCTGTATCAATGTTCACGGGTCAATTCTTCCTCGTTGGCGAGGTGCTGCTCCGATACAACGCTCTATTTGGGCTGGAGACGAAGAAACCGGTGTCACTATCATGCAAATGGATATCGGGTTAGATACCGGTGATATGCTAAAAATATCCAAGCTGCCAATAGAAGCAACGGATACCAGTTCCTCCATGTATGAAAAGTTGGCTGGTCTTGGTCCAAATGCTCTTGTCGACTGTTTAGCAGAAATCGTAACCTCTAAAGCTACACCTATAAAGCAAGATGACGCATTAGCTAACTATGCAAAAAAACTATCTAAAGAAGAAGCTAAAATAGATTGGTCACAAGACGCAGAGTCTATCGAACGTTGTATTAGAGCTTTCAACCCATGGCCAATGAGCTACTTTTCCGTTGCAGATAGCAACATTAAAGTCTGGCAAGGTAGGGTCGAAAACATCGCAAATGACAAGGAAGCAGGAACGATATTAAAAGCCGATAAAACCGGTATATATATCGCTACAGGAAACAAGGTTTTGATATTGGAACAAATTCAAGTTCCAGGCAAGAAAGCCATGTCTGTCCAAGATGTTCTTAATTCCCGTAGCAGTTGGTTTGAAGTTGGTAGCCAATTAAGCTAAAGAGATAATATGAAGGCTAGCCTAGTAGCTAGCCTCTTCTTTTTATTTTTAGATGACACCAATGTAAGTGTTTATAGTAATTTCCATTGGTAATATAAAATTAGGTTTCAAAATGAATGTTCGTGCTGCCGCAGCCACAGTTCTTTTTCAAGTAGTAGATAAAGGTCAATCCCTGTCTACAGCCCTCCCTGCCGCCCAACAAAACATAAAGCCGAGAGACCATGCTCTGCTTCAGGAAATTTGCTACGGTTCACTTCGATACTTACCAAGACTTGAAACCATTGCAAATAAGCTTATGGATAACCCTTTAAAAGGGAAAAAAGAGTATTTCATCATTTAGTACTCGTTGGCATATATCAGCTTAGCTTTATGCGAATTCCAGCTCATGCAGCTGTTGGTGAAACAGTAGAGGCAACAAAAAACCTCAAAGGCCAAAGCCTTAGCGGGCTTATAAATGCAGTTCTACGAAACTATCAACGCAACCAAGAAGAATTAGACCAATTTGCAGTAAGTCATGATGCAGGCAAATATGGCCATCCTGGTTGGTTACTTAAACTATTAAAAAATGCTTACCCTGATAAATGGGAATCGATTGTTGAGGCCAACAATAGTAAAGCACCTATGTGGTTAAGAGTGAATGAAAAACACCACAGTCGTGATGAATACTTAGCTCTATTAGCAGATGAAGAAATCATCGCTACCATCCACCCAAATGCTCAAAACGCTCTTAAACTAGATAAGCCAACAGACGTAAGCAACCTTCCGGGATTTGATAAAGGATGGGTTTCCGTTCAAGACGCAGCAGCGCAACTGTCCGTAGACTTTTTAAAGCCACAAAAAGACGAGTTAATTCTTGATTGCTGTGCAGCTCCTGGTGGAAAAACAGCGCATATTTTAGAGCGTTCTGAAAATTGCCAAGTCGTCGCCATCGACGCTGACAATAACCGACTAACAAGAGTTTATGAAAATCTTAAGCGCTTAAATTTAGAAGCTAAAGTAATATGTGGCGATGCTCGAAAACCTGAGCAGTGGTGGACAGGGGAAAATTTTGACCGCATTCTTCTCGATGCTCCATGCTCAGCAACGGGCGTAATTCGACGTCACCCTGATATTAAATGGTTACGCCGTTCCGATGATATTGATGCTTTAGCGCAGCTTCAAAGTGAGATTATTGACGCGATGTGGCAACAACTTAAAGCTGGTGGCACAATGGTTTATGCCACTTGTTCAATAACACCACAAGAAAACAGTCAACAAGTCATTAATTTTCTAAAAAGAACCAATGATGCAAGCCTAATAGGTTCTGAATTAGAAAACCCAGGGCAACAAATACTTCCAGGGGATGACGATATGGACGGATTTTATTACGCCGTTCTTAAAAAGAGTATCTGATAAAATTATTATTTTATTTAACAATGACATACTGGCTTTTTAAAGAGATTACATACCTATGAAAATCATTATTCTTGGCGCAGGTCAGGTTGGTGGCACACTCGCTGAAAACTTAGTAGGTGAAAATAACGATATCACCATCGTAGACAAAAGCAGCGAACGCCTCAGAGAGCTTCAAGATAAATACGATCTACGGGTAGTGAATGGTCATGCGAGTCACCCTAGTACATTACGAGAGGCTGGGGCTCAAGATGCCGACATGTTAGTCGCTGTAACCAATTCTGACGAAACCAATATGGCAGCCTGTCAAATCGCATTCACCATTTTCAATACACCCAATCGAATAGCCCGTATCCGCTCTCCTGAATACTTACAAGAGAAAGAGACGTTATTTCACTCTGGTGCAGTGCCCGTTGATCACTTAATTGCACCAGAAGAGCTAGTAACTAGCTACATCGAACGCCTTATTCAGTATCCCGGTGCACTTCAAGTCGTTAGTTTTGCGGATAAACGAGTTAGCTTGGTTGCGGTTAAAGCTTATTATGGTGGCCCTCTTGTCGGTAACGCTCTTTCAACACTGCGTGACCACATGCCACACATAGATACCAGGGTAGCCGCTATATTTCGACAAGGTCGACCGATTAGACCTCAAGGTACGACCATTATTGAAGCCGATGATGAAGTTTTCTTTGTCGCTGATAGCAACCATATTCGCTCTATTATGAGTGAGCTACAACGACTCGAAAAACCTTATCGTCGCATTATGATTGTCGGTGGCGGTAATATTGGATCTTCTCTCGCGAAACGATTAGAGCATGATTATAGTGTCAAACTGATTGAACGTAGCTTAGCTCGCGCAGAAAAGCTATCTGAAGAACTAGAGAAAACCATTGTCTTTTGTGGGGATGCGGCAGATCAAGAACTACTGGTTGAAGAAAATATAGATCAGGTGGATGTCTTTATTGCGTTAACTAACGAAGACGAAACCAATATTATGTCAGCAATGCTAGCAAAACGTATGGGTGCCAAAAAGGTGATGGTACTTATTCAGCGTGGCGCTTATGTGGATCTTGTTCAAGGCGGTAATATTGACGTCGCCATTTCACCTCAACAAGCCACTATTTCTGCTCTATTGACCCATGTAAGACGTGCAGATATTGTCAACGTATCGTCACTGAGGCGAGGAGCCGCAGAAGCAATTGAAGCCATTGCACACGGTGATGAAACCACATCAAAAGTTGTTGGCAGACCAATTGGCGAGCTAAAACTGCCTCCAGGTACCACTATTGGCGCTATAGTTCGTGGTGAAGAAGTAATGATAGCTCACGATAAAACCGTCATTGAACAAGATGACCACGTAGTCATGTTCTTAGTTGACAAAAAATACGTACCTGACGTTGAACTTCTTTTTCAACCAAGTCCGTTCTTCCTATAAGTAGGCAAAACGTCAATCATGGTTAACCTTCGTCCAATTACGTTTGTTATAGGACTAGTACTCTCTAAACTAGCCCTGTTTATGTACATCCCAACATTCGTAGCTTTTTTCTCGGGAACAGGTGGATTCCTAGAATTCGGCAAGGCAGTCTTAATTACACATGCTGCGGCATTTCTGTGCCTGTCTCTTGGTAAAACTAAACAATTTCGCCTAGGTGTGAGAGACATGTTCCTGATCACCTCAATGGTATGGATGATAGCAAGCATTTTTGCCGCGCTTCCCTTCGTATTTATAAACCATATCAGCTTCACTGACGCCTATTTTGAAACCATGTCAGGTATTACAACGACAGGTTCTACGGTATTAAGTGGTTTAGATAATATGGCTCCAAGTATATTGTTATGGCGATCAACCTTGCAATGGCTAGGCGGGATAGGCTTTATCGTTATGGCCGTTGCTATTCTGCCCATGTTAAATGTCGGTGGAATGAGGCTATTCCAGACAGAATCTTCAGATTGGTCTGATAAAAGCGCACCAAGAGCAAAAACAGTTGCAAAAAATATTGTCGTTGTTTATCTGTCTTTAACGGTGGCTTGTATCATTGGATATCTAATGACAGGAATGGGATTCTTTGATGCGGTTAATCATGGTTTTACCACCTTATCAACGGGTGGTTATTCGACATCAGATGGATCAATGAATCATTTTTCCCATGGCGCCCATTGGGTCGCCACACTGTTTATGTTCCTTGGTGGTTTACCTTTCTTACTCTTTGTTACGGCATTAAGAAATCAATCCTTTAGCGCCCTCTATCGAGATGCTCAAGTTCGTGGATTTACTTTATTATTTATAGCAGCAAGTACGGTCATTGCCTGTTGGCTGGTTGTTCATAACGATTACCCAATATCCGATGCTATTCGTGTGTCGATGTTTAATATCGTTTCTGTAGTAACAACGACTGGTTATGGATTAGAAGACTTTACTGCATGGGGTGGCCTTCCGATTGTTGTGTTTATTTTTCTGATGATAGTTGGTGCTTGTTCTGGTTCAACCTCTGGTGGTATAAAGATTTTTCGCTTTCAAATAGCGTTGACGTTATTTAACAAACAAATGCTAAAACTTATCCATCCATCAGGTATATTCGTTCACCGCTACAATAAACGCCCCGTTAGCGACGATATTGTCCGATCAATGGTCGCTTTTGCGATTACTTTTTTCGCGACAATCATCATCATCGCTGGCTGCCTATCTGCAATTGGATTAGATCCAACCACCAGTATCTCTGGTTCTATCACCGCTGTCGCAAACGTTGGGCCTGGTATGGGTAGCATTATTGGCCCTACCGGAAATTTCTCATCATTGCCGGATCTGGCTAAATGGATATTAGGGTTCGGAATGTTAATGGGCCGATTAGAAATTCTCACAATTCTTGTTTTATTTTTCCCGGCTTTTTGGCGTACGTAATTCATTATTATCTATTGGCACTTTAACATACTTAAGAAAAGGTATTGATACCCGCTACACCGAGTCTATATTTCCAATCCATTAATTAACTTAATGTAATTGTTAAATAGGCTTTACGTAATAATAGATAGACAAGTAGTGGCATATGCATCCAGCTAATACAAAACCATGCCAGATAGCATGATTAAACGGTATTCGGTGGGATACATAAAAGTAAACGCCAATAGAATAAACCACACCCCCAACAGCTAAAAGTATCAGCCCACCCATTTCGATACTCACCGCTAGCTGATAAATAACAATTAACGATAACCACCCCATTGTGAGATAAGTCCAAAGAGACAGCTTTTCAAATCGATAAACAAACGCAAACTTAAAGATAATTCCAAACAGTGCAATCAACCAAATAACTACCATTAACCCAATCGCCAATGGTGTTCTTAAGCTAACAAGAAGAAATGGTGTATAGCTACCCGCGATAAGCAAATAAATAGCACAATGATCGAAGGTTTTGAGTCCTCGTTTAGCTTTTTGATGAGGAATAGCATGGTATAACGTGGAAGCTAAAAAAGTAAAATGATGCTTGCACCATAAATACTTAAACTAGCAATAGTTAATGCGTCAGCATCATGGTCGACAGCTTTCACTATTAACAAATACAACCCGATAACGCCAAAGATAACGCCTAAGCCATGAGAAAAGCTGTTGGCAATTTCTTCTCGCACACTATAACCATTTTTTAGTGCCGTCGACATTTTTCAGTTCCCTCATAAAACTAGAAAACTGAAGTATGCCACATTTAGCTTACACGTGTAAGCTGAAATACTTTATTGATTTATCAGGTATACGATCTTTACGTTGTCGATTCCAAGTACGCTATTACTTGTTTCCCTGCTTCATCAGGTTCCGTTCCCTGCGGTATGACTATGTTTCTCTTTAGTTTTCCTGTGCCGAGAAGATTTGAAAGCATGCCACCTAAGCCTTTCTTCTGACGGTCAACCTCAAACCAAAGCTCTAGCGCATCATCATGCTGATAAGCAACAATTTCCAACTCTCTCCAGCGACCGTGGAATTGCCCTGTTGTAGGCACGAGCTCAAATTCCTGTACAAATGGTAAAGCGAAACCCTTTGTTGCTTCACACTCAACCTGTCTTATACGCAGACCCTCCTCTTCAAGAGCAGAAATGACCCCATCTAAAGTGGGTGTTGGTCTTACTGTTAAAATATCTTTATCCGTAGGATCTTTAGCCATTGATACATCTAGCCCGGTTTCCAACCAAACTTTAGTATCCCCTATGGTTACTGGAGTATTGGCTGGAATATCGAGCTCAACATCAAAGTCCCTTTGTTGACCAGACTCGATAACAAAAGAGTAAGGGAGCTTCCAACTTGCTAAAACATAATCCCTAGGAACACGTTTCATTCGCCCCATATAGTTATCATTTTTATTTTTATCATTATCAGCAGGCACTTCTTCGATATATCGACAGTAGATTTTCAGGTCAATATTGTCGATATCTTGGGGAGTTGCACCACCATAGACATGTATAGCGATATTCGCTTTTTCACCAGGAATTAAAAACTCTTGCTGTAAAACTGAGTCAACTCTCGCAGAGCCAATACCAAAACTTGCTAGCGTTTTTTTAAGAAAAGACATTGCCTTACTCCTTTAAAAGACCTTCTTACTTATATTAGCCACTCTAAAGCAAAAAAACTCGCCACAAAATAGCTAAATCGTTATAAACGAAAAGACGCTCCAAAATAGTGATTAAAAAAACAACATTTTTTTGAGCCATATCTCGATAAGATCCTATCGTGGTGATATTATTCACGACGATATGCAATGCATATCGATATTCCTGATTATTTATTGGAATGGTTTTATACCAAAGAGATTTATCTCATCAATAATCAGGCCATTAAATTGGCAAAGGAGCTGCCTGACTGTTAGGTATTTTGATGCGACCGACATCTGTCAGGTTTTCACGCACCACTAGAAGCGTGTCTTTACGCCGTTGCGGAACTGTTTCTGTTCCGGTTGCAAAATCTCCAAGCTCTGCAAAGACCTTGGTAGAAAAAAAGCAATCAGCAAACAGCATGATCAACAAATCATCCAAGCGGCATAACTAAAAAGCGCAGTATTAATTTCTGCGCTTTTTCTTTCCACTCTATTTGATAACGTACGGTGTATACCAATAAAAAAGTTGTGGAGAAATTATGAAGTGTCACCGAGTAAATGAAGTAATTGAGCTGCTTCACCCTGAATGGCAAAAAGATCCGGATACGAATCTTATTCCATTTATATTAACGCTGTGTAAGGAAGCAGGGTATGACGGTAAGCTAGAAGATCTTACTGATGATGTTTTGATCTACCATCTTAAAATGAGAAACAGTAATAAAGATGAAATGATCCCGGGGCTTGCAAAAGATCAAGAAGATGACTTTAAAACAGCAATATTAAAGGCTCGCGGTCTTATTAAGTAATTAGACTAGAAAGATTATTTAGAGCGGCACTTTTGTGTCGCTTTTTTTGTTTCTAGGGTACAATTTTTGTTAAAAATAGACATCAATAAAGAAACGAATTTGTTAAGGGCTATATAATCATCACCTAATAAAGACTAGAAGCATAACAATAGTAATGTCATATAAGTTTACATCGCTTAAAAAGCCCAAAAAGGAACCTTCATGAGTCAAGATAAAATAGACATAAAAGATGTGACTCCCAAAACATTCAACCCTAAAACTCATAAAGGGAAAAAAGATAGATTTAACCCTAGTGATGGTATCTATGTTCGAGAAAGCAAAGGCGCTTTTCAAATACTAAGACGATATGGAGCATGGTTCTTACTACTCTTATTCGGTTTAGTACCTTGGATACCGTATGGGGAGCGACAAGCTATATTACTTGATATTGGTCACCAGCAATTTAATTTCTTCGGAACGACTTTATACCCACAAGATTTAACATTGTTGGCTTTACTTTTCATGATTGCCGCCTTTGGGCTGTTTTTTATTACTACATTTTTAGGCCGTGTTTGGTGTGGTTATCTTTGCCCACAAACCGTCTGGACTTTTATGTATATCTGGTTTGAAGAAAAACTAGAGGGTGCCGCGAATAAAAGACGAAAACAAGACAGCGGAAAAATGACACCTAACCTTTTGCTAAGGAAAACAATAAAGCATTTGGCTTGGATCGGTATTGCGCTAGTCACAGGATTCACTTTTGTTGGCTATTTCGTTCCGATTAAAGATCTCGTTGTTGATTTTCTCACCTTGAATACAACTTTCTGGGCTGGTTTTTGGGTTCTGTTTTTTGCTATTTGCACCTATGCAAACGCCGCATGGATGCGTTCTATCGTCTGTATCCACATGTGTCCATATGCTCGTTTTCAATCCGCCATGTTTGATAAAGATACATTTATCGTGGGTTACAACCCTGAGCGCGGAGAATCTAGAGGCCCGCGTTCACGCAAGGCTGATCCCAAAAAGCTCGGTTTAGGTGACTGTATTGACTGCGACCTTTGTGTACAAGTCTGCCCAACGGGTATAGACATACGTGATGGGCTCCAATATGAATGTATAAATTGTGGTGCGTGTATTGACGTTTGTAACAAAACAATGGATAGAATGGGTTATGAGAAAAACCTAATTAGTTACACAACTGAGCACAAATTATCAGGGAAAAACACCAAAGTAATGCGGCCAAAACTCATTGGTTACGGCAGTATTATGATATTAATGATAATCCTCTTTTTCTTACAGGTGGCAAGTGTAGAGCCCGTTGGAATGAGTGTATTGAGAGATCGAAATCAACTATTTAAGATCAACTCAGCTGGATATGTCGAAAATACTTACAACCTAAAAGTAATTAATAAGACTCAGCAACTACAAACCTACACGCTTAACGTGTCAGGTCTAAGTGACGTGACTTGGTACGGCAATCAAACCATCCAAGTTGATCCTGGTGAAGTCCTCAATTTACCCATCAGCTTGGGTGTAGCAACCGAGAACTTAAATTCTCCAGTTTCAACAATTCAGTTTATACTCACCGATAGCAACCAATTTACTGTTGAAGTTGAAAGCAGGTTTGTAAAAAAACTTTAGCTTTGCAAAACAATAAAAAAGGGCTCTAACGGGCCCTTTTTTAATACCGGAACCTTTTATGACAACACTATCTAGCAATACTGAAGCACCGAATAACATAGCATTCAATTTTGATGCTTTAACACCTGACTTTATGTGGTATGCACTAGAAAGCATAGGAATAAGAGTTGAATCGGGTTTATTAGCACTAAACAGTTACGAAAACCGAGTTTATCAATTTATAGACGAAGAAAAGCAGCGTTATGTGGTTAAATTTTATCGTCCACAGCGTTGGAATATCGAGCAAATACAAGAAGAACACGACTTTACATTGGAGTTAATTGAACAAGAAATACCGGTTGCTCCCCCATGTATTATTAATGGAAAAACACTGCATAAATACAAAGGGTATTTATTTACGTTATTTGCTAGTGTTGGTGGCCGCCAATTTGAAGTAGATAATAATGATCACCTTGAATGGGTTGGGCGATTTATGGGAAGAATCCATAACATCGGCAGCAAAAAAACTTCCAACATAGACCAACTATCGGGCTGGACGAATACCTTTATCAACCTCGTAAACTGCTCCAGAATTCTTCATTTATCCCTTCCCACTTGGAAAATAGCTTTTTTAGCGACCTCGACATGCTCATAAATCGCATCGAAGACAGTTGGAGTGATAGTTTTACATCTATCCGTCTACATGGGGACTGCCATCCTGGGAATATACTGTGGCGCGATGGCCCAATGTTTGTTGATTTAGATGATGCTCGCAATGGTCCAGCGATACAAGATTTGTGGATGCTACTTAACGGTGACAGGCAAGATAAGCTCGCTCAATTAGATATACTGTTAGAAGGATACGAAGAGTTTTTTGATTTTAACCCGTCAGAACTTAAACTTATCGAGCCTTTAAGAGGTCTTCGAATGGTACACTATATGGCTTGGTTAGCTAAAAGGTGGCAAGACCCAGCGTTCCCTCTTGCTTTTCCTTGGTTTGGTGACCCTAAATATTGGGAAAATCAAGTTCTTGGATTTAAAGAACAGATATCAGTATTACAGGAACCTCCGCTTTCGTTAATGCCTCAATGGTAATAAATACAAAAATAAACAAGATTTAGATGGAATAGATTATCTTATGAAAAAAATATTTATGTTACTCGCAACTGCACTATTAAGTGTGTCTGTCCAAGCTGCACAATTCAACGAAGGTACGCATTACGACGTGTTGAATTTAGAAAAAACATCAACGCCAACCGTTACCGAGTATTTTTCTTTCTATTGTGGTCACTGTAATAACTTTGAACCTGTAATACAGCAACTTAAAACAAAGCTACCTAAGAATGCTAAATTCCAAAAAGTGCATGTTTCCTTTATGGGAGGCAACATGGGTGTTCCTATGGCAAAAGCATACGCCAGTATGGTAGTACTAAAGGTAGAAGACCAAATGGTCCCATACATGTTCAATCAAATACACAACCTTCGCACCCCACCTAAAACTGAAGCAGACCTGCGTCAAATGTTTATAGATCAAGGCATAGATGCTAAGAAATTTGATTCTGCCTATAATGGTTTTGCGATTGACTCGATGCAAAAACGTTTTGATAAACAATTTAAAGACGTGAAGTTAACTGGGGTTCCGGGCGTTGTGGTAAACAACAAATATATTGTTAAGACTGATGGTATCAAGAGTTATGATGAATATTTTGATCTAGTCAATTATCTTTTGAATCAATAAGTAATCCTATAGAAGCGGAACCACTAGTTTCGCTTCTTATATCCATAACTTACCTAAACAACATTATATTGAACGATTCTAATACCCCTCACCTTAATACGTTCAAACCACTTGTGAGTTTAGCAATTTCAATAACCTATCCATCGACCTATATCCTAATGCTTCAGCCAAATGAGCACGAGTAATGGTTTTGCTGGATTCCAGATCAGCGATAGTACGGGCAACTTTGATTATTCGATGGTATGCACGTATAGATAACCCCAACTTGTGTAGCGCATTTTCAAGAAACTCTGCATCTTGTTTTTCCAAAATACAATATTTCTCTATTTCCCTACTTGATAACAACGCATTTATTTTCCCCGATCGACAAAGCATTAGAGCACGAGCCTTTTCAACTCTAAGCTTTACAATACGAGTACTTTCTCCCCTATCTCCGCCTTCTGCTAACACACCTTTAGGTAATAAAGGGATTTCTAAGGACATATCAAACCGATCTAATAGCGGCCCAGATAATCGACTCAGGTAACGAAGAATTACTTGAGGGTTAATTCTTACTTTATCTCCATCGTAATACCCTGTGGGACTTGGATTTAGAGCGCCAACCAGCTGAAAACGAGCAGGAAATCGTGTTTTACCAGCCGCTCGAGATATAACAATTTCACCAGACTCCAATGGCTCTCGTATTGAATCCAATACCTTTCTTTCAAATTCAGGCATTTCGTCAAGAAATAGCAATCCGTTATGAGCTAATGAAATTTCGCCCGGACGAGGTATAGACCCCCCACCCACAAGAGCGGCCATAGAAGACGAATGATGAGGCGAGCGAAAAGGCCTTTTTTCCAATTATATTTGTTAATATCTTGATCTGTTAAAGAAGCAACTGAAGCCGCTTCTAACGCTTCTTCATCATTCATCTCAGGCAATAAATCGCAAAGTCGAGATGCTAACATCGTTTTTCCAGTACCAGGAGGGCCAAGAAATAAGAGATTATGCCCACCAGCCGCTGCTATCTCGAGCGCTCTTTTTCCTTGTTGCTGGCCAATAACATCTTGTAAATCCTGGTTATAAACCTCTTTATAAATTGATTTTTCTACCTGGTATAAAGACAAGCTTTCTTGTCCGCATAGTGCCGAACACACCTCTAATAAACTTGCGGCTGACTTATGTGTCTTTTTGCCAACCAAAGCGGCTTGATCCCCATTTTCTTCCGGTACCACTAAACAACGTTGAACCTTATTAGCCGCCAAAGCCGCTGGTAACACGCCTTTAACTGGGCGTAATTCGCCAGAAAGAGCAAGTTCACCAACAAATTCATATTCGCTGAGTTTATCAACCGCTATCTGCTCAGATGCAGCAAGTATTCCTAACGCGATAGGTAAGTCAAAACGTCCACCCTCTTTAGGCAAATCAGCAGGGGCAAGGTTTACTGTTATCTTTTTGCTTGGGTACTCAAAATTTGAGTTAATTATGGCACTTCGAACTCTGTCACGAGACTCTTTTACTGTCGTTTCTGGTAACCCAACCAATGCAAAACCTGGCATCCCATTACTAATATGCACCTCAACGGTAACTGGTGGGGCTTCGACTCCAACACTTGCTCGGCTATGAATGACTGCTAACACCATCTCCATCCTTATAATTATTTAAAATTAAAAATTATTTTTTATAACCACCTCTATATAGCGCGAATATAAGTTGAATAAATATGGTAAAAGACTGAGTTTTTCCTTGTCAGCTAACAACAATTTATGTTACCACTAGAGGTGCAAACACATTTGATAGAAAAATAGACAACTAATGAAATTATCCGCTCGCGTAAATGCGCTCATTATCCTGATTATCGTGGTCATTATTGACACCGCGCGGGGGCGAGTAAGCGGAACAAAATAAAAAAAGTTTAAAAAAACCCCCGCACTGAAAAGTTCGGGGGTTTTTTACAATTTAATATAATAAATTTTTGCTTAAGTAGGCAAACGGGAAGATAGGAGCACAGTATGTGCAGTAATAATTTAGCGTTAACAGAAACGCAAACAAGCTGGAGGTACTAATGAACGGTTCTGACTTAGTAGTAGCAGCTTTAAAACAGCAAGGCATATCAACAGTATTTGGATACCCCGGCGGCGCCATCATGCCAATTTATGATGCCCTTTATGATGGTGGCGTTGAGCACGTACTTTGCCGACATGAACAAGGTGCCGCTATGGCCGCTATTGGAATGTCTAGAGCAACACAAGATGTTGCTGTCTGCTTGGCCACATCTGGCCCTGGAGCGACAAACTTAGTAACAGGGCTAGCGGACGCACTCCTAGATTCAGTGCCGATTGTCGCCATTACTGGTCAGGTAGCAAGCCCATTGATTGGTACAGATGCATTCCAAGAAATGGATGTTATTGGTATGTCTTTAGCTTGTTCTAAACATAGCTACTTAGTCACCGACATTGATGATTTAGCACCAACACTTGCCGAGGCTTTTGAGGTGGCTAAATCAGGTAGACCTGGACCTGTCGTAGTTGATATCGCTAAAGATGTTCAGCTAGCTGAAGCGCCAACTCACCTACTTCCATTTATCGAACCACCAGCCATTCCAGTGGCTGACCCGGAAGCGATAGAAAAAGCACAAAGCTTACTTAACAAATCCGATAAGCCTGTTCTCTATATCGGTGGTGGTGTTCAGATAGCTAAAGCGACTGAAACTGTTAGAGCGTTTCTTACTAAAAACCCAATGCCAACAGTAAGTACATTAAAAGGATTAGGGAGCGTAGAACGCCATGATCCTAACTACTTAGGCATGGTTGGCATGCATGGCACAAAGGCTGCTAACCTAATTGTACAAGAGTCCGACTTACTCATTGTGGTTGGGGCTCGTTTCGATGATAGGGTAACAGGAAGGCTAGACTCGTTTGCCCCTGATGCTCGAGTCATTCATATTGATATTGATGCAGCAGAATTTAATAAATTACGTCGTTCTAATGCTTCATTACAAGGCGATATCAACGTTATTCTTCCGCAACTTACTCGTTCGCAAGATATATCTCCATGGCTTAAGAAAACGGCTGATCTAAGAAAAGAATTCAAATGGCGTTATGACCATCCCGGTGAGCTTATCTATGCACCTCTGCTGTTAAAACAACTTTCAGATTCAATGCCTGATAGCTCTATCGTATCTACTGATGTGGGACAACACCAGATGTGGGCAGCACAACACATTCAACCTCGTAAACCTGAAAATTATATAACTTCCGCTGGTCTTGGCACTATGGGATTTGGTCTTCCTGCAGCCATTGGAGCAAAGATTGCAAGGCCTGATGATCAATCGATACTAATCACTGGTGATGGCTCCTTCATGATGAATATCCAAGAACTGGGTACCATCAAGAGAAAACAAGTTCCGGTAAAAATCGTTCTACTAAATAACCAACGCTTAGGAATGGTTCGTCAATGGCAATCTCTCTTTTTTGATGGTCGCCATAGCGAAACAATTTTGGATGATAACCCCGATTTTCAAGCTCTAGCAGCAGCATTTGATATTCCGGGAAAAACCATCACGACCAAAGCAGAAGTTGAGCCCGCTCTAAAAGAGATGCTAGAAAGTGAAACCGCTTATCTGCTTCATGTTCTTATTGATGAAGACGAAAATGTTTGGCCACTAGTTCCACCAGGGGCTGCAAACCAAGATATGTTGGAGAACACCTAATGGATAGATACCTATTAACAATTGAAGCCAACGATAAACCTGTTTTGGTTGAGCGTATCCTTCGAGTAGTAAGGCACCGTGGTTTTACCATTAAGCAAATACTTGCGACACAGAATCATGAGAGTAAAGTTGCTCAGATAGAGCTTGTCGTCGACAGTGATAGACCTATTACGTTAATTACCAATCAAGTTGAAAAACTATGGGATGTTACAAACGTACACACCTCTCGACTGAAAAAAGATGAAATGCTCAGTGCTTACAAAATTTAAGGAAGGATTCTAAGATGGCAACAAACACAGCTGATTTTATTTGGTTTAATGGCAAGATGGTTCCATGGGGTGAAGCTAATGTCCATGTACTTACTCACGCCATGCATTATGGTACCTCTGTATTTGAAGGGATTCGTTGTTACAACACCCCTAATGGCCCGATTGTTTTTCGCCATAAAGAACACATGCAACGCCTAAAAGATTCCGCAAAGATTTACCGGTTCCCAATACCCTATTCTGTTGATGAATTAATGGAAGCGTGTCGTGAAACACTAAGAGATAACAAGCTAGAGTCTGCTTATATTCGCCCACTTGGCTTTATTGGTAACGTTGGGTTAGGTGTATGCCCCCCAACTGATACTGAAATGGACCTGATCATAGCGGCTTTCCCATGGGGATCATATTTAGGAGAAGAAGCGCTTGCAAATGGTGTTGATGCTATGATTTCAAGTTGGAATCGTGCGGCACCAAATACCATTCCAACGGCGGCTAAAGCTGGCGGTAATTACTTATCTTCTTTGCTCGTTGGTGGCGAAGCCCGTCGTCACGGTTATGCTGAAGGTATTGCCCTAAGTGTTGATGGTTACCTTTCCGAAGGCGCTGGTGAAAATATCTTCGTCGTTAAAAATGGTGTTTTACATACGCCACCAGCAACGAGTGCCATACTGCCAGGCATCACTCGCGACTCCATCATGATCTTAGCCAAAGAACTTGGATATAAAGTAAAAGAAGAGAATATTGCTCGCGAAGCATTATACCTTGCAGACGAAATATTTATGACAGGTACCGCAGCAGAAATCGTCCCAGTACGAAGCGTTGACCAAATTACTGTTGGTGAAGGCAAGCGAGGTCCGATTACCGAAAAAATTCAATCCACATTCTTTGGATTATTCAATGGAACAACAGACGACAAATGGGGCTGGTTAGACTATGTCTATCCAGAAAGCGCCGTTGGTTCAGATAAGTAAGAGAAGGAACTAAATTAAAATGTCTACACCTAAAAAATATCGTAGCGCCACAACAACACATGGACGCAATATGGCTGGAGCTCGCGCTTTATGGCGTGCAACTGGCGTGAAAGATGAAGATTTTGGCAAACCAATTATCGCGGTTGTAAACTCATTCACACAATTTGTACCTGGTCATGTTCACCTAAAAGACATGGGTCAACTAGTCGCAAGAGAAATTGAAGAAGCGGGTGGTATTGCAAAAGAGTTCAACACAATTGCCGTTGACGATGGTATTGCAATGGGTCACGGCGGTATGCTCTATTCTCTACCTTCAAGAGAACTGATTGCCGATTCTGTTGAGTATATGGTTAATGCTCACTGCGCTGATGCGATGGTTTGTATTTCTAACTGCGACAAAATAACTCCAGGGATGATGATGGCAGCACTACGCCTAAACATTCCAGTTATTTTCGTATCCGGCGGCCCAATGGAAGCAGGTAAAACCAAACTTTCTGATCAAATCATCAAGCTAGACCTTGTTGACGCCATGATTCAAGGTGCAGATCCATCCGTATCGGATGAACAAAGTGAACAAATAGAACGCAGTGCATGCCCAACCTGTGGTTCATGCTCTGGCATGTTCACCGCTAACTCAATGAACTGTTTAACTGAAGCTCTAGGCTTAAGCCAGCCAGGTAATGGCTCTTTACTTGCAACACATGCAGACCGTAAAGCGTTATTTCTAAGTGCTGGACGCCGTGTTGTAGAGCTAACTAAGCGTTACTATGAACATGGTGACGAATCAGCACTTCCTCGTAATATTGCAACCAAAGAAGCGTTTGAAAATGCGATGGCGCTTGATATTGCTATGGGTGGTTCCACAAATACTGTTCTTCACCTGTTAGCTTCTGCTCAAGAAGGTGAAGTTGATTTCGATATGGATGATATCGACCGTATGTCACGTCGTGTCCCTCATCTTTGTAAAGTGGCACCTTCTACTCAAAAATATCATATGGAAGACGTACACCGTGCCGGTGGCGTGATGGCTATTCTAGGTGAGCTTGACCGTGTTGGATTAATCAACAATCAAACTAAAACAGTTCTTGGTTTAACAATGCAAGATCAGTTAGCCCAATACGACATTATGCAAACGGATTCAGAAGAGATAAAATCGTTCTTCCGTGCTGGCCCTGCGGGCATTCGTACGACTGAAGCCTTCTCTCAAGATTGTCGTTGGGATAGCGTCGATGATGACCGTAAAGATGGTTGTATTCGCACTAAAGAAAATGCCTTTAGCCAAGAAGGTGGGTTAGCCGTACTAAAAGGTAATATCGCGCTTGATGGCTGTATAGTTAAAACCGCTGGTGTTGATGAAGAGAACCATAAATTCAAAGGGCCTGCCGTTGTATTTGAAAGCCAAGAAGATGCTGTAGAAGGTATTCTTGGTGGAAAGGTGAAGGCTGGTGATGTTGTTATCATTCGATACGAAGGCCCTAAGGGTGGCCCAGGTATGCAAGAAATGCTATACCCAACCACTTACCTGAAATCTATGGGCTTAGGCAAAGAGTGCGCACTTCTAACTGATGGTCGATTCTCTGGTGGTACATCTGGTCTATCTATTGGTCACGCATCTCCAGAAGCGGCCAACGGTGGCATAATTGGACTCGTTAAAGCTGGAGATATCATCGATATCGACATCCCTGCTCGCTCAATTACCTTAGATGTGCCTGAAGATGAAATTGCCTCTCGTAGAACAGAACAAGATAAACTTGGCTGGAAACCAGCCAATCGTGTTCGTGAAGTCTCTTTTGCACTGAAAGCGTACGCAAGTATGGCCACTAGTGCAGATAAAGGTGCGGTACGTGATAAATCAATGTTGGAAGACTAAATTTAATGGCTGAACATCCGTTAGAGACTCTTCCTAGGACTGGCGCAGAATATCTGCGCCACATCCTTAGAGCACCCGTATACGACGTGGCAACCGTGACTTTACTGCAAGATATGCCAAGGCTATCAGAACGTATTGGCAACCAAGTACAGATTAAACGAGAAGACAGGCAACCAGTCCATTCGTTTAAACTACGTGGTGCTTACAATATGGTTTCAAGCCTATCGGAAGATCAAAAAAAGCGGGCGTTATTGCTGCTTCTGCTGGTAACCATGCTCAAGGTATTGCGCTTTCTGGTAAAAAACTGGGTGTGAAAGCTATTATTGTCATGCCTAAAACAACACCAGATATCAAAGTCGAAGCCGTTAAAGGTTTTGGTGGAGAAGTCGTGCTACATGGCAGCAATTTTGATGAAGCGAAAGCGGAAGCAGAAAGATTAGCCGAGCTCAATAACTATACCTTTGTCCCTCCTTTCGATCACCCATTAGTCATCGCTGGCCAAGGTACTATTGGTATGGAAATGCTGCAACAAAATGGGCATTTAGATTATATTTTTGTTCCTGTCGGTGGTGGTGGTCTTGCTGCTGGTGTCGCGGTTCTGGTTAAACAACTCATGCCTGAAATCAAAATCATTGCAGTTGAACCAGAAGAGTCCTCTTGCCTAAAAGCGGCCTTGGATGCTGGCAAACCCGTCATTCTTGATCAGATAAATATGTTTGCTGATGGTGTAGCGGTAAAACGTATTGGTGATGAGACATTTAGGCTTTGCAATGAGTATCTTGATGGTCATGTTGCTGTATCTAGCGATGAAATATGTGCGGCAGTAAAAGATATTTTTGAAGATACTCGGGCCATTGCGGAACCTTCAGGTGCGCTTGCTCTAGCTGGGTTGAAAAAATTTGCGGAGCAACATGAACTGACAGACAAACAACTTGGCACTGTTCTTTCTGGTGCGAATACTAATTTTCATGGCTTACGCTATGTTTCAGAGCGATGTGAACTTGGTGAAAAACGAGAAGGGTTACTGGCTGTTACTATTCCAGAAGAGCCTGGTGCATTCTTTAAATTTTGCCAGATCATCGGAGGAAGAGCGGTCACCGAATTTAACTATAGATATAGCGATGCGAGCTTAGCGAATATCTTTGTTGGTGTACGTTTGCAAAATGGTCAAGACGAATTAGAAAGTATTATTTTTGATCTGAAAGAAGGTGGTTACCCCGTTATCGATCTCTCTGATAACGAAATGGCAAAACTGCATATTCGATATATGATTGGGGGCAAACCTTCAAAAGTACTCAAAGAAAAGTTATTCAGCTTTGAGTTTCCAGAATATCCTGGTGCATTGCTTAAATTCTTAAGCACCCTTGGAACACACTGGAATATAAGCATGTTCAACTACCGAAACCAAGGTGCCGACTACGGTCGAGTATTATGTGGATTTGAACTAGAAGAGTCTGATATACCAAGGTTTACAGCCCATCTTCATGAACTCGACTATCCTTATATTGATGAGTCGGATAATCCCGCTTATAAGTTCTTTTTGTCTTAAAAATAGCTTCGCTAATCCAAAAAATAATGGGCTATTCAGCCCATTATTTCTTTTTATACCCATTAAACTCAATAACGGTTCAATGAAACGAACCTTAATGAGGTCGTATTTTTACACGAAAACCCATTGTTATTTTTTCTTAACAGGACGCTGCCAACCTTCCACTCGGCGCTCTTTCGCTCGAGTAATAACGAGAGCTCCTTCAGGAACATCTTTTGTAACGGTTGTCCCAGCTCCAATAGTTGCACCACTACCAACGGTTACAGGGGCAACGAGCTGCGTATCAGAGCCCACAAACACATCATCACCGATAATAGTCTTAAACTTGTTCGCACCATCATAGTTACAAGTAATCGTTCCAGCACCTATATTTGAACGCTGACCAATAACTGTGTCACCAATATAAGTAAGGTGATTTGCTTTAGAACCTTCTCCAATGACACCATTTTTAACTTCAACAAAATTTCCTACGTGAGCATCGTTTCTAAGGTCTGCTCCGGGACGTAGACGAGTAAATGGGCCAACGGTACACATTTCCCCTACTGTTGCCCCTTCAATCACGCTATAAGGGCGTACAAGCGAGTTATCGTCTATTTCGCAATCTTTCAGAATACATCCAGCACCTATAGTCACATTGTTACCTAAACTAACGCTGCCTTCGATTATAACGTTAGCATCTATTTCAACATCCAAACCACACTGAATTTTACCGCGCAAATCAAAACGAGATGGGTCACGAAGCATAACCCCTTGCTCTAAGAGTTTCTCAGCTTGTATAGCTTGATAAGCTCGCTCAATACGCGCCAATTGAACGCGATTGTTCACCCCTTCAACTTCAATAGCACTAACAGGATGGACGGCTTCAATTGCTCTTCCTTCGTTGTGTGCAGCGGCGATAACATCTGTAAGGTAATACTCTCCCTGAGCATTCTGATTATTGAGACCGGAAAGCCAACGTTTGAGATCTCCGCCAGTCGCAACCATCACCCCTGTATTAATTTCTGTGATCAGTTTTTGTTCTTCTGTCGCGTCTTTTTGTTCAACGATAGCAACTACAGGGCCATTTTTACGCACAATACGACCGTATCCAGTTGGATTATCCAAAACGACGGTAAGTAATGCGATTCCACCAATAGGTTGTGCGTCTATAAGGCTTTCTAACGTTTCTGATGAAATGAGAGGAACATCTCCATACAGCACTAACACTTTTTCATTATCGTCAAACTTATCAGATGCTTGATCGACAGCGTGTCCAGTTCCTAATTGCTCAGCTTGGAGCACCCAATTCACAGGCTCTGTAGATAAAGCTTTTTGCATAAGATCACCACCATGACCGTATACAAGGTGAATATTTTGGGCACCTAGATCATTACAAGTATCGATGACATGTTTGACCATTGGTTTTCCCGCTAAGGTGTGTAACACCTTAGGAATATTAGAATACATGCGAGTACCTTTACCCGCTGCTAGGATCACCGCGCTGAAGCTCATAAGAATAGCCTTGTTTTTATTTTTGAAGTTTCAATTCTAACCGTTTACTAGAACAGTGTTAAATATATTCGATGCTTTAAAAAGCAAAAAGGCGACCAATTGGCCGCCTTTGTAGCAATACACTAAGTTACTTATATCAAAGATAAGTCGATTAGCGTCTGTTTTTTGTCAGCTCGATAACGCGAAGCTGAGCAATAGCTTTAGCCAGTTCACTAGCCGCTTGAGCGAAGTTCATATCGCCATGCTGATTTTGGATTTTCTCCTCAGCTTGGCGTTTAGCTTCTTCTGCCTTCGCTGCATCTAGTTCATCACCACGAATTGCCGTATCAGCCAGTACAGTAGCTGTACCCGGCTGAACTTCAACTATACCACCAGAAACATAAATAATTTCTTCATGGCCGTGTTGCTTAACTATACGCACCATACCAGGCTTAATAGCGGTCAGTAGCGGAGTATGACCATGGAAAATACCAAGTTCACCTTCGCTCCCGGTCACCTGAAACGTTTCTACTAGCCCAGAGAAAATTTCCTTCTCGGCGCTAACCACGTCAAGGTGTAAGGTCATTGCTGCCATATAGCCTCCTATTTAGCCTTATAGCTTCTTAGCATTCTCAATAGCATCGTCTATTACACCGCAGTACATAAACGCTTGCTCAGGAATGTCATCGTACTCACCAGCAAGAAGACCTTTGAATCCACGTAAAGTCTCTTTAAGAGATACGTAGATACCAGGGTCACCAGTAAATACTTCCGCTACGTGGTAAGGCTGAGTTAGGAAACGCTCTATCTTACGTGCACGTGATACCACAAGCTTATCTTCTTCAGATAGCTCATCCATACCCAAAATAGCAATGATATCTTTCAGTTCTTTATAGCGCTGAAGTGTAGACTGAACTCCACGAGCTACGTCGTAGTGTTCTTGGCCTACTACCAAAGGATCGAGTTGTCGAGAAGACGAATCCAGTGGATCGATTGCAGGGTATAGGCCCATAGCTGCGATGTTACGGCTAAGTACTACCGTTGCATCCAAGTGGGCAAATGTGGTTGCTGGAGATGGGTCAGTCAAGTCATCCGCTGGTACATATACCGCCTGTACAGACGTGATAGAACCGGCTTTAGTTGATGTGATACGTTCTTGTAGAACACCCATTTCTTCAGCTAGTGTTGGCTGATAACCTACCGCAGATGGCATACGACCTAATAAAGCCGAAACCTCTGTACCCGCGAGGGTATAACGGTAGATGTTATCAATGAACAGTAGAACGTCACGACCTTCGTCACGGAAACGCTCTGCCATCGTTAGACCAGTTAACGCTACGCGTAAACGGTTTCCTGGTGGCTCGTTCATTTGTCCATAAACCATTGCTACTTTAGATTCTTCAGGTTTTTCAACGTTTACAACGCCTGCTTCCTGCATCTCAAAATAGAAATCGTTACCTTCACGAGTACGTTCACCTACACCCGCAAATACTGACAGACCAGAGTGCTGTAGTGCGATGTTGTTGATAAGTTCCATCATGTTAACGGTCTTACCTACACCTGCACCACCAAATAGACCAATTTTACCACCCTTCGCGAATGGACAAATCAAGTCAATTACTTTTACGCCAGTCTCTAGAAGTTCAGACACGTTGGACTGTTCTTCATAACTTGGTGCTTCACGGTGAATAGCATAGTGTTCTTCTGCACCAATTTCACCGCACTCATCAATCGCATCACCTAAAACGTTCATGATACGGCCAAGAGTTTTTGTACCTACTGGTACAGTGATTGGAGCGCCAGTGTTCTCTACTACTAATCCACGACGTAAACCATCAGAGCTGCCCATAACGATTGCGCGAATAACGCCACCGCCTAGCTGTTGTTGAACTTCAAGAACAAGACGTTCTTTCGCTTCAATAACATTCAGAGCATCATATACACGAGGTACTTCACCCTGTGGGAACTCTACGTCGACTACCGCACCGATGATCTGTACGATCTTACCTGTAGCCATCGTTAATCCTCTAACTAATTAGTTTTACCTAAGCTTAAACCGCTGCTGCACCCGATACAATTTCAGACAGTTCTTGTGTAATAGCCGATTGACGGGCTTTGTTATACACAAGTTCTAGATCTTCAATCAGGTCACTCGCATTATCTGTAGCTGCTTTCATCGCAATCATTCGAGCCGCTTGCTCACAAGCAAGGTTCTCAACCACACCTTGATACACTTGAGATTCGACATAGCGAAGCAATAGTGCATCTAGTAACGGTTTTGGCTCAGGCTCATAGATATAATCCCATGAGTGAGTGCGTTTCATATCTTCGCTATCCGATTTAGGCAAAGGTAACAATTGATCGATCGTTGGTTCCTGAACCATAGTATTTACAAACTTGTTAAATACTACGTATAAGCGATCCAACTCGCCTTCATCATACTTCTTCAACATAACGCCAACCGAACCGATCAAATCTTCTAGGCTTGGGTTATCACCAAGTCCAGATACTTGAGCGGCTACTTTAGCGCCACTGTTGTTAAAAAATGCCGTTGCTTTTGAACCGATAATGGCTAAGTCAATATCAGCATTTTTCTCTTTCCACTCTTGCATGTCTACCATGGCTTTTTTAAACAAGTTAATGTTCAAGCCACCACACAAACCGCGGTCAGTTGAAATAATGATGTAACCAACACGTTTGGCTTCACGTTCTTCTAGATATGGATGTTTATACTCTAGATTACCGTTAGCCAAATGACCGATCACTTTACGCATTGTTTCAGCATATGGACGAGAAGCTCCCATTGCGTCTTGAGAACGACGCATTTTTGAAGCTGCTACCATTTCCATCGCTTTCGTGATCTTTTGAGTGCTTTTAACACTCCCGATCTTAGTACGAATTTCTTTTGCGCCGGCCATCGTATTACTCTCTCTTTAGATAATTTTAGTATTGGTGACCAAAGGCCACCTACCTATTATCAATTACCAGGTCTGGGTTGCTATGAAATCATCAACAAGCTTTTTAAGCTGTGCTTCGATATCATCGTTGTATGCACCCGTCGCATCGATCTCTTTTACAAAATCGGTAAACTGGCTACGAGCAAACGAAAGTAGCGCATCTTCAAAATCAGCAAGCTTGTTTAGCTCGATGTCTTCTAGATATCCACGCTCTGCAGCAAAGATAACAAGAGCCTGATCAAACACAGACATAGGAGCATATTGTTTCTGCTTCATCAGTTCTGTTACTTTTTGACCATGGTCTAATTGTCGTTTTGTCGCTTCATCAAGATCAGATGAGAACTGAGCAAACGCGGCTAGTTCACGATACTGAGCTAGTGCGGTACGGATACCACCAGATAGCTTCTTGATAATTTTCGTTTGAGCAGAACCACCTACACGAGATACTGAGATACCTGGATCAACAGCAGGACGAACACCTGCACTGAACAGTTCAGTTTGTAGGAAAATCTGACCATCTGTAATCGAGATTACGTTAGTTGGTACGAATGCTGATACGTCACCTGCTTGAGTTTCAATGATAGGAAGCGCAGTTAAAGAACCTGTCTTGCCTTTCACTTCACCGTTAGTGAAACGTTCTACATACTCTTCGCTTACACGAGCAGCACGCTCAAGTAGACGGGAGTGGAGGTAGAATACGTCACCTGGGTAAGCCTCACGGCCTGGTGGACGTTTAAGTAGTAGAGAGATCTGACGATAAGCTACCGCTTGCTTAGATAAATCATCATAAACAATTAGTGCATCTTCACCGCGGTCACGGAAGTACTCACCCATCGCACAACCTGCATACGGCGCTAGATATTGAAGCGCTGCAGATTCAGAAGCTGATGCAACAACAACAATGGTATTAGCCAATGCGCCATGCTCTTCTAATTTGCGTACTACGTTAGCAATAGTCGAAGCTTTCTGACCAATCGCTACATAGATAGAGTAAATACCAGAATCTCTTTGGTTAATGATGGCATCAATAGCCATCGCTGTTTTACCAGTCTGACGGTCACCGATGATAAGTTCACGCTGACCACGACCGATAGGGATCATGGAATCGACGGACTTATAACCAGTCTGTACAGGCTGGTCAACCGATTTACGGTCGATTACACCTGGCGCAATTACTTCAATAGGAGAAGATAATTTCGCGTCAATTGGACCTTTACCATCAATAGGCTCACCTAGCGTGTTTACCACACGACCAAGCATTTCAGGGCCAACAGGTACTTCAAGAATACGACCAGTACCAGTAACTTTCATGCCTTCCTGTAGGTCAGCATATGGTCCCATAACAACCGCACCAACCGAGTCACGCTCAAGGTTAAGTGCTAGTGCATATCGACCACTCGGTAGTTCAATCATTTCACCTTGCATCACGTCTGCTAGACCGTGAATGCGAATAATACCATCGCTTACCGATACGATAGTACCTTCATTACGAGCTTCACTAACAACTTCGAAAGATTCGATACGTTGTTTGATTAGATCGCTTATTTCTGTGGAATTAAGTTGCATGCTCCAATCCCCATCAAGACTGCAATGCATCGCTCAGACGGCCTAATTGACCGCGAGTTGAGTTATCGATGACTAAGTCTCCGGCTCGAATTACAACCCCACCAAGTAGGGTCTCATCTACACTACAATTCAGGTTAACTTTGCGTTCAAAACGCAGTTCAAGTTTGCTGCTGATATCTGTAATTTGTTTATCAGAAAGTTCTGTTGCTGATATTACGTCAACATCTATCTCTTTCTCATACTCTTTTTTAAGAGCTAAAAACTCATCTCGGACTTCAGGAAAAGCCATTAATCGGCCATTTTCAGCCATAACCTTAATAAGATTTTGGCCAAATTCATCAAACTGTTCGCCACAAACGGCAATAAAGATTTCTGAGAGTTTATCTGCAGTTACAGAACCACTAAGTAGCTCCACAATATCCTTATTATTTGTAACTTCGGCTGCAAAAGTAAGCATTTGACCCCACTGGTCTAGTGCTCCTTTTTCTGCCGCAAAGTCAAACGCTGCTTTAGCGTAAGGGCGTGCTATTGTTGTCAATTCAGACATGTGCACCCCTCGCTTTAAAGTTTCGCAGTAATGTTATCAAGAATATCTTTGTGCGCATCTTTATCTATAGAGCGCTCTAGGATCTTCTCTGCACCAGCTAAAGCCAGAGTAGCAACTTGTTTGCGCAGATCATCTTTCGCACGATTACGTTCTGCTTCAAGTTCTGCTTCCGCTTGCGTAAGGATTTTCTGGCGTTCTGCCTGAGCTTCCTCGCGTGCTTCATCAATAATTTGAGCTTTACGTTTATTCGCTGAATCAATGACCTCAGTTGCTGTGCGCTTCGCTTCTTTAAGTTGCTCAGAAGCGTTGGCTTGAGCTAGATTCAAGTCTTTTGCTGCTCTTTCCGCAGCAGACAGACCGTCAGCAATATTTTTCTGACGCTCTTCAATAGCTTCGATAATTGGTGGCCATACGTACTTCATACAGAACCACACAAACAGTGCAAATGCTATTGCTTGACCTAGCAGAGTTGCGTTCATATTCACAACAGCTACCCCTCTATTTTGTTCACCAACGAAAAAATGCTAATCAACCACAAAGTGTTTACTTTGCTCTGTTGATTAACCTAGTTGACCAACAAATGGGTTAGCGAATGTGAATAGTAGTGCTATTACGATACCAATCATTGGAACCGCATCAAGTAGACCCGCGATGATAAACATCTTAACTTGTAGCATAGGAGCCATCTCTGGTTGGCGCGCAGCACCTTCAAGGAATTTACCACCTAGAATTGCGAAACCAATCGCTGTACCAAGAGAAGCAAGACCGACGATCAGACCTACGGCGATTGCTGAAAAGCTCAGTAAAGTTTCCATTACTATCTCCAATTTATAGTTGTTGGCTTATATGTGCCTAAAAAGCTTTGTAAAATTAATTTAGTGATCCGAGTCTTCATGTGCCATCGATAAATAAACGATAGTCAACATCATGAATACAAATGCTTGAATCAAAATAATCAAAATATGGAAAATTGCCCATGGAAGAGCACCTAACCATTGTAACCACCACGGAAGCATAGCCGCGATAAGAATGAATACAACCTCACCAGCAAACATGTTACCGAACAAACGCATACCAAGAGAAAGAGGTTTTGCAAGTAGCGAAACAACTTCTAATAGTAAGTTAAACGGTATCATCACTGGATGATTGAATGGATGTAAAGCCAATTCTTTCGCAAAGCCACCTAGACCTTTAACCTTAATGCTGTAATAAATCATCAAGAAGAAAACACCTAGTGCCATAGCCATAGTGATATTAACATCAGCAGAAGGAACCACTTTCAAGTAAGGGATACCTAGCCAATGCTCTGCTGGATACGGTAAGAAATCAATTGGAATTAAATCCATGATATTCATTAGTAATACCCAACAAAAGATAGTCAGTGCTAAGGGAGCTATCAATGGATTGCGTCCATGGAATGTTTCTTTGACGTTATCCGCGACAAATTCCACAACCATTTCCACTGCACATTGTAACTTACCCGGTACACCTACTGTTGCTTTCTTTGCTACTGAACGAAATATTCCGAGGAATATTAACCCAGTAAACACAGAAAAAAACAGGCTATCGATATTAACGTTCCAGAAACTGGTCTCCGTTATTTGCCAACCTAAATCGAAATGCTCAGAAATCTTAGCAAGTGACAGGTTAGTCAAATGGTGATCAATATATCCGGACGCTGTTAGCGCTTCACCTGGCGCAGCCATAACTCATCCTATTTTTTTGTTAATGAATAGCGCTGGCAAGAATATATTTATTCCTAGTGCCAACAAATAGGTTAGTTTCAGGGGAACAAGTTCCACCTGCATATACATGTAAGCTGCAGAGAAGAGAATAACCGTAATGAGAATTTTTAATGCTTCACCAGTATAGAAAGAAGCCGTCACAGCTTTCGCAGCACGCGCCCCACTAAACATAAAAGCAAAAAAAGCGAAAACAGCATTAGCAAGCACAAATATGCCGCCACCTATTAACGCAGACAATCCCCATTCAACATTTACGACCAAAGCCATCCCTGCTGCCACAAATGTAACCACGCTAGATTGAATCAATAACAGACGCTTTGCAAGCGTCCGTCCTGGTTGAACTAGCCTAGCTACCATGTATTCATACCTTAATTCTAATTCCAAATAAACTCTTATTAGTGAGCTTGGAAAAGCCGCGAAAATTATACGTTTGACACGTATATTTGCAATAAAAACGCTGCATTAAATAACAAATTTGTTTACAAACCTACAACTTTCGCAATAAAACTTGTAACAAATAACAAAATCATTCAATAGCTATTGATTGCTATCTAATAATTTAATCAATTGCTCCAATTTGTGAGGTTTGTCAAATGTAATCGTCATCTTAGATTTTCCATTTGGACTACGAGTTAA
This sequence comes from Vibrio algarum, assembly GCF_028204155.1. Lineage (NCBI taxonomy): Bacteria > Pseudomonadati > Pseudomonadota > Gammaproteobacteria > Vibrionales > Vibrionaceae > Vibrio > Vibrio algarum. The sequence goes on from NZ_JAQLOI010000001.1 coordinate 412,406, forward strand.
AGATACAGCTGAGCCGATACGCTGACTAAGCCGCTCTGATATATCTAGAGCTTCTGTATCTTTTTTCGTTTCACCTTCTACTTTTGGTGCTAATAATTTTTTAACATACTGCTCAGCATGACGCACGGTCATTTTTTTATCAGCTATAACCTTTGCAGCATCGCCCTGACTTTCTGTATCTAAAACTAATAGAGCTCGAGCATGGCCCATATCTAGATACTTTTTCTCAACTAATTTTTTTACTGACTCTTCAAGCTGATTTAGTCTCAGTAAATTAGTTACTGTTGTACGAGATTTCCCTATCACATCCGCAACTTGCTGGTGTGTTAGCTCAAACTCGTCTTGCAACCGCTCCAACGCTTGTGCTTCTTCTATAGCATTCAGATCTTCGCGTTGAATATTTTCTATTAACGCCATAGCAATAGCCGCATTGTCTGCTACATTTTTAACTATGCAAGGTACTTGCTTAAGGCCAACACGTTTGGCTGCTCTCCAACGTCTTTCACCAGCAATAATCTCGTAAGAGTCTCCTTCAACCTGACGAACCACTATAGGCTGAATGATACCTTGTGACTCGATTGATGCAGACAGCTCTTCTAGAGCCTCTAAAGAGATATCTTTACGAGGCTGGTAGATACCAGGCTTAAGATTAGTAATTGAAATATCAGCCAACTCGCCATCAACTGAAATAGATTGGCTACTGGACGCTGTTTTTTCTTTTTCTCTAGCAAGAGAACTGGTAGCTAATAAGGCATCTAAGCCCATCCCTAAACCACGTTTAGACATTTACGTAATTCCCTTCTTTTTATCTATTATGCTGGAACTTCTTCGCGACGAAGTATTTCTCCAGCTAGTGCTAAATAGGCTTTTGCACCTGCAGAATGCTTATCATAATACATCGCGGGACGACCATGACTTGGTGCTTCTGCTAATCGTACATTTCGAGGAATAACGGTTCTATATACCTTATCGCCAAAGTGCTTCTTGAGCTGGTCTGATACTTCATTTGATAAACGGTTACGCGGATCAAACATTGTTCGTAGCAGACCTTCAATTTTCAAATTGTCATTTACTACTGCAGCCAACTTGCTGATGGTATCCATTAAAGCGGTTAAACCTTCAAGTGCGAAATATTCACACTGCATCGGAACCAAAACAGAATCAGCCGCTGCCATAGCGTTGATTGTAAGTAGGTTTAGCGCAGGGGGACAATCTATAAAGATGAAATCATAGTTATCACGAACCAAAGCCAACGCGTTTTTAAGTCTCACTTCACGAGCAAACACTTCCATCAGTTTTATTTCAGCAGCGGTCACGTCACCATTGGCTGCGATAAGATGGTAACCTCCACTAGTGTTTTTACATACCACTTCCTCAAATGGTACATCTTCTACTAGAAGGTCATAGGCTGTTGAATCTACTTGATATTTATCAATACCACTAGACATTGTAGCGTTACCTTGAGGATCCAAGTCAACGACTAAAACTTTTCTTTTGGTTGCTGCCATTGAAGCGGCTAAATTGATACAAGTCGTCGTTTTACCGACACCACCTTTCTGGTTGGCTATTGCGATAATTCTTCCCACTGTAACCTCTCTACTCTTCCATCTTGGCTAAGGTTACAAGATGTCTCTCACCTTCTAGCTCAGGAACATTCAAAGCTTTGACTTCGATCACATTACACCATTTTGGCAACTGTTCAATCTCATCTTGTGAAAGTAAGCCTTTCAGAGCGAGGAATTGACCCGTTTTTTGCTTAGGTAGGTGATGACACCACTCGACCATATCGCTCATAGAAGCAAATGCTCGACTCAAAACAGTATCAAATTTTTCCTCTGGCTGAAATTCTTCGACTCTACTTTGTATCGTTGTAACATTTTTAATTCCAAGTTCATGAAGAACTTGTTTTATAAATCGAATTCGTTTGCCCAAGCTATCTAGAAGATAAAACTCTTTTTCAGGGTTCATAATTGCCAATGGAATGCCTGGTAATCCTGGTCCTGTACCTACATCAATTAATCTATTTCCATGCAAATGCGGGCTGACAACAATACTATCAAGAATATGCTTTACTAGCATATCCATAGGGTTGCGAACAGAGGTCAAGTTGTAAGCTTTATTCCACTTGTTTAGCATTTCAACATATCCAATAAGCTGGGTTCTTTGCTGTTCATTAACAACAAGATCAGTCTTATCGATAAGAAAATTCAATCTATCATTTAATTGAGTCACTTATCCATTTCCCTTTTTAAGCATGCCTTGTTTTTTTAAATATACCAATAAGATAGAGACGGCTGCTGGGGTAATACCCGAAATTCTAGATGCAATTCCTATTGATTCTGGTTTTGCCTCGTTGAGCTTGGCCACAACTTCATTAGATAAACCTTGAACATTTTTATAATCAATATCAACAGGAAGTTTAGTATTTTCATGGCGTAATGATTTTTCTATCTCATCTTTTTGACGCTGAATATAACCTTCATATTTGACCTGAATTTCAACCTGCTCAGAAGCTTGTTGATCCTCTAAAGCTGGTGAAAACATCTCTAACTCTGTCAGCTGTTTATAGGTAATTTCAGGACGACGTAATAGATCTTCTCCACATGCTTCTCTAACCAAAGGAGTCTTCAGTAAAGTATTTAAATTCTCGACACCTTCCGATTTTGGGTTGACCCAAATATCTTTCAGACGTTGTCGTTCTTTTTCTAAGTTATCTACTTTTTGGTTAAAACGAGCCCAACGTTCATCATTAACTAGGCCTAATTCACGCCCTTTCTCAGTTAAGCGTAAATCAGCATTATCTTCACGGAGAAGTAATCGGTATTCTGCTCGAGAAGTAAACATTCTATAAGGTTCTTTGGTACCCATCGTTGATAAATCATCAATAAGCACACCCATGTACGCCTCATCGCGACGAGGGTTCCAACCTTCTTTATCTTGGGTAAATAAACTAGCGTTTAAACCAGCCATTAATCCTTGAGCTGCAGCTTCTTCATAGCCCGTAGTACCATTAATTTGCCCTGCAAAAAACAGCCCTTTAATAAATTTATTTTCATAAGTCTGTTTTAGATCTCTAGGATCGAAAAAATCGTATTCAATTGCGTAACCAGGGCGAACAATATGAGCGTTTTCAAAACCTTTCATTGATCGAACTATATTTACTTGTACATCAAACGGTAAACTTGTGGATATACCATTTGGGTAGAGTTCTGTTGTATTTAACCCTTCTGGTTCAATAAAAATTTGATGGCTATTTTTATCAGAAAAACGCATCACTTTATCTTCAATAGAAGGGCAATAGCGGGGGCCAATCCCTTCAATCACACCAGCATACATAGGGCTTCTATCTAAATTAGCTCGAATAACCTCATGAGTTTTGTCATTTGTATGAGTGATGTAACAAGGTATCTGTCTTGGATGTTGAGTGCGATTACCTAAAAATGAAAATACTGGTGTAGGGTTATCACCGTGTTGCACTTCTAATAATGAAAAATCAACACTATTTGCATCGATACGTGGTGGAGTCCCTGTTTTTAGTCGATCAACTCTTAGTGGTAATTCACGTAATCTATCCGCTAAGGCAATTGAAGGAGGATCGCCTGCACGGCCTCCAGAAGAACTTTCCATACCAATGTGGATCTTACCACCAAGAAACGTACCCACCGTCAATACAACGGATTTGGCACGTATTTTTAGGCCCATTTGAGTAACAACACCAGTGACTTGATCATTTTCAACAATAAGATCATCTGCTGGTTGCTGAAAAAGAGTTAAATTTGGCGTGTTTTCTAATGCTTTTCTAACAAAAGATTTATAAAGAGCTCTATCAGCTTGTGCGCGAGTAGCTCGTACCGCTGGACCTTTAGAAGCATTGAGTGTTCTAAATTGGATACCTGCTTCATCTATTGCTTGGGCCATCAGTCCGCCAAGTGCATCAACTTCTTTAACTAAATGTCCTTTACCTATGCCTCCAATAGCAGGGTTACAAGACATTTGTCCTAACGTATCAATATTGTGTGTTAGCAGAAGTGTTTTTCTACCTGTTCTAGCAGATGCAAGTGCAGCTTCCGTTCCAGCATGTCCGCCACCAATAACGATGACGTCAAATTGTTCGTGATAAAGCATGGATCGACCTTAAGGTATTTCTAATGAAAACGTGAATGAAAAAGGAGCGTCATTCTACCTGTTTTGTGAAGTTGGTAAAATGTATTTAGAGTAATTTTGAAGAGATTTAAAATATAGAATATATATAAGATCTATATAGAGATCTTTTTATTGGATCTATTATTAAGCAAGCACGATCATGTTAGTAACTCAAAAATGATCAATAAGATCATGGTGTTTATGAGGATCATATCGTGTGATCTTGCTTTGATCTATAGGAGGATTAGCTGGGATCAAAATGGCTTTTTATCCACAGATGAAAGATCGAAATAAAGTTGTTATTGGGATAACTATAGCTTAATCACTGGTATTAAGGTTAGTTATCCACAATTAGTGTTTTGTAGTGTTCAAAAAAATTAGGTTTACAAGCATAACTTATCCACATGTAGGTATAAGATGTGCAATAGAAGTGTAATTTTATCTGGTTACATTTGACTGATTAAAGTGTTTAACCACTCTTCAGCGGGTTCTTCTGGAATTTGATGATCAAGAATATCAATGATTAAACATTCTGAAATAGCCATTGCGCCTATGTCTTCCAGTAAATTGAAGGCATGTTTGCCAGCAGCACAAAAAGTGTCGTAGCTAGAATCTCCAATCGCAATAACTGCAAATTTAACATCAGTCATTTTTGGTGGGGTGTTTAATAGGCTGTTGATAAAAGGTTGGATATTTTCTGGGTAGTCACCAGCTCCGTGAGTTGAAGTAACAATTAACCAGGTACCTTCATTTGGGATAGTTTTCAAATCAGGGGTATTATGGATCGTTGTAGCCAATCCATTTTCTTGTAAAACGTCACTTAAGTGATCACCAACGTACTCTGCAGTGCCTAATGTGCTACCAGTTATAATGTGGATCATTGTTCTTTTAGCCTCTTTTTTAGGTTCTTTACTCGTTACTAGTATTAAATTTAGACGAGAATTATTCAATTTTGTTTTTATGTATGGGTATTAGCGTACCGTATTAGCGATTTTAAAATGAATTCAGAAGCGAGGTTCAGTTTACGTTTAGGGTTAAATGAAACGGAAACTTGGCTTGTATAGCGATATGTATTTTGCTCAACATTTTTTATTAGCCCGCATTGCACATATTGATTGGCATAATGTATTGGTAAAAAGACAGCATAATTACCTGATAATATATGCATTAAACCCGCATCAAGTGATAGCTGATCTAAAACTTCAAGGTATTCGAAATGGTCATTGACAAGGTTGCTCACTGTGTCGGAAGAGTACCCCCCGTAATTACTTTAATAGATTTCAATTCGCTTTCAGGTGTCGAAGAAGCAATATAAAGCTGACTTTCTTCATGGTATAGAATCTCACTTCTCAAATGAGATTTTAATCTATCGGGTATAACACCAATAAGAAGCTGATCTGTCCCATCCATTAATCGCCTTTCAAGCTGATATATGTCAGATTGAAAAAAGTATACCGGATGTTTGGAGCATAACCTTTTGCATATTGTAAAGCTTGAGTTATGGGCGAAGGTTGATAACTAAGAAGGTTGTCGATACTACCAATTGAAACTTGTCCAATAAGCTCTCCTTTGAGTTCAGTGAGCGTTTCACTAAATGAATTAAATGAAGTAAGTGCAATTTTGGCTTCTTTGTAAACAGCTTCGCCTTGAGGAGTCAGTTGAAAACCACCTCTGCCTCTATCACATAATCGCATGTTTAGTTTTTTTCTAACTTAGCCAATATGGCACTCAAGCTTGGTTGACTCAAACCTGTTACATATTCCGCATTCGTTATGCCGCCTGATTCTACAATCTGGCAGAACACATCAAACTGATAAAATTCTTTAACTGAAAAGCTCATACATTTGTTTTTCTAATGTTTACATTTAGTTTTAGGGGTTCAATTTGATGTAAATATTAGTGAAAGTGGAGTACTAGTCAAGGAAGAGTGAAGGAATATAGACATGGATGTGGATTCAAAAAATAATTTGCAAGACTCGATTCAAGATTATGAGTTGCAAGCAGTACCAAGTAATGAACGTAAACACTGGTGGTTTATAGCTATCATATGGGTTGCTATAGGAATAGATATTTCTGGCCTTTTTTTAGGTGCTTTTTTAAGTGAAGGTATGACGCTTTTTGATTCAATGATAGCTGTTTTTATAGGGTCTTCATTGCTCGCTGTCCTTGCTGCACTTTGTGCTAATGTCGGTTTTTCTAGTGGCTTATCTACGGTGTTAATTTGTAGCAATGTTTTTGGGCGTATTGGTGGAAAGCTGGTTGGTTTTGTTACGGGGGTTTCACTCGTTGGCTGGTATGCATTTCAATTGGACTTTTTTACGGTAGTGACGACATCTGCATTGGAATCTATTGATATTGAAATATCGAGATTTATTGTACTAATTTTTGGTAGTTTATTGATGTCACTGACAGCTTTATGGGGTGTAAGGGCTCTAGGTAAACTGAGTATGATTAGCGTACCTATTTTAATTTCTATTATAGGTTATGCGCTGTATACAGTTATGACATCTGATAGCACCATTCAAGACGTGGTATCTGAACCTATCGGATTTGGTGTTGCTATTTCTTATGTTGTTTCTATTTGGATATTAGGCGCAGTCAATGCACCTGATGTAGCTCGATATGCACGTCAAAGAAAAGACGCCATTTTAGGGGCTGGTCTTGGCTTTCTTATAGGAAATAGTTTTATTGTTGTTGTTGCTTTAGTTTTGACTAAGTTTGTAGGAAATGATGACCTTGTAGCGGTACTATTTTCTCTAGGGATGGGGTTATCTGCCATTCTTGTTTTAGTTTTAGCTCAATGGACAACCAACACAATGAACTTGATAGGCGGTGCTTTAGATCTTGCTGTCACCTTCCCAACAGCAAAAAGATGGGTATTGGTCGGGGTTATTTCGGTTGTAGGTACGGTTCTAGCTATCGATGGGATGGTTGATCGATTTGGTGTGTTTCTCTCGTTTCTCGGTACAGTAGTTTCTCCAATTGCTGGTGTTTATCTTGTTGATTATTATCTAATAAATAGAAAAAAAGAGCTATCTGTTGAACGAGGACAAATAATTAGCATTCATTATCCTGCGATCATCGCTTGGTGTATTGGTGCTATTACCTGTTTTATCACGAGTTATGATTTCCTTAATCTCATACAGATATCGTCTATTTCAGTTTTAGATGGAACGGTTGCTGCGGCTTTAAGTTATTTGATTATAAGTAAGTTTTCATCTATAGCCTCATTAACTTCAAAAGTGGCCTAATAATGAAACATTTAACACTATTAACTGAAGATGTTATTGATGATATTGCGACAGGGGCTGGAGTCTTAGGGACTGGCGGTGGTGGGGATCCTCATCTTGGTTCTTTGATGGCAAAATATGCCATACAAAAATACGGTCCTGTGGAAGTAATTCAACCTGATGATCTTTGTGATGACGATCTAGTTGTTCCAGTAAGTATGATCGGTGCGCCGACAGTTGCTATCGAGAAGTTCTTATCTTATCGACAGATAGATTTAGCTTTGAAGGGAATAGAAGAGTATATGGGTAGAAAAGTAGCGGCTACTTTTCCTATAGAAATTGGTGGCAGTAATTCTATGGTTCCTATACTGGCTGCTGCGCGATATGGCTTACCCATTATTGATTGTGATGCTATGGGAAGAGCTTTTCCTGAATCGCAAATGGTCACATTTTATCTAGATGGACTTAAATCAGCACCGAATGTATTGGTTGATGAAAGAGGTAATAGGGCGATTATAGAACCTATTGATGGAGTATGGGCTGAAAAATTAGCACGGCCTATTGTTGATCAAATGGGTGGAGAAGCACTAATTTGTGATTACCCTATGAATGGATCGGAATTAAAGCAAAGCGCATTACACGGAACTTTATCACTTGCATGGAACCTTGGTTCTGCCATAAGGGATAAATCATCAACTCATCCTGTTGATTCTATACTAAGTTTTATTAACGGTTATAAGCTTATAGAAGGAAAAATTACGGATGTAGAACGTAAAACAGTCGGTGGTTTTGCTAGAGGAAAATTACACGTGTCTTCATTTTCTAGCTTTGAAAGAAAAGAAGTAGAGATACAGTTTCAAAATGAATTATTACTTGCTACTGATATTACAAGTGAGCCGAGACCTTTGGCTATGACGCCAGATATGATTTCAGTATTAGATATGGAAACAGGAAAAGCGATAACGACAGAAAACCTACATTATGGTCAGAGAGTGAGTGTTATTGCTTACCCTTGTGATCCTAAGTGGAGGACAAGCAAGGGAATATCAGTAGTTGGCCCTAAGTATTTTGGTTATTCGTTGGAATATCAGAAAGTTGAGCAGTTGTTGGGTGAGGGGAAGTTATGACTGATTATCGACTAGGTATCGATGTAGGTGGTACCAATACTGATGGCGTTATATTAGATAGTCAGCTTAACTGTGTGGCTAAAATAAAATCACCTACAACAATCGATGTAGCGCAGGGTATCCATGATGCGATAGACGCATTGTTGACAATCAGTAAAATTCCAGCTGATCAGATAAAATATGCAATGTTGGGAACAACCCAATGTACTAATGCGATCGTTGAAAGAAAAGGTCTTTGTAGAGTTGGGCATATTCGTGTTTGTTTACCGAGTGGGGATTCTCTTCCTCCCTTAACTGGTTGGCCAGAAGGTTGGAGTCCTTACCTAGGTGAACATTTTTATATGGTTCACGGTGGATTAGAATTTAATGGTGAAGAAATAGCTGCTATCAACGAGCAAGAGATCCGAGATATTTGCTCGAAAATGATCGGTGAAGTTGAATCGATTTCAATTTCAGGTGTATTTTCAACGATAAAAAACGATCAAGAGATCGCCGTATCAAATATTGTAAAAGAAATAATGCCTGATGTTTCCATAACGCTTTCACATGAAATTGGAATGATGGGCCTATTAGAGCGGGAAAATGCCTCTATATTGAATGCAGCGCTTATTCCGTTGGCTAAAAAATTTACGCAAGGGTTTGCTGATGCGCTAGATAATTTTGGTTTGCATGCCAAACCATTATTTAGTCAAAATGATGGGACATTAATTGATCAGTCGTCAATTGAAGCTCATCCAATTGTTACTATTGCTTGTGGGCCGACTAATTCATTGAGAGGTGGATGTCATTTATCTGGGCTCTCTGACGCCATTGTTATTGATGTTGGAGGAACAACGAGTGATTTGGGTGTGCTAGTTGACGGGTATCCTAGAGAGTCTTCTGTTTCTGCGAACGTTGGTGGCATATCAACTAATTTTAGAATGCCAGATATTTTAGCTGTAGGTATTGGTGGGGGAACTGTCATTAAGCAAAATGATGATGAGGTCATCATTGGACCTGAAAGTGTTGCTTTCGAACTTACCCAAAAAGGCAGAGTATTCGGTGGAGATTCATTAACATTAACAGATATTGCTTTGCGCTTAGAGCGTTTTAGATGGCAAGGTGAGCACAATGTTAATTTGGATTTAGTCCCACGTGATTTGTGTGAAAAAGTAGCGAAACAGCTTAGTACTGATATTGATATAGCGGTGGACTCAATTAAAACCTCTGACGATAATATTCCGGTAATCCTAGTAGGTGGTGGTAGTGCTATTTTGGATGATCACATTCAAGGCGCTAGTCGAGTTATTAGGCCAAAGCATTTTGAAGTGGCGAATGCTATTGGGGTAGCGATTGGTAAGATAGGAAGCAATGTAGAAAAAATAGCATCGACTCAAAATAGTACTCGTTCGGATATTTTTGAAAGTTTGGTCAATATAGCGAAAAAACAAGCTGTGTTAGCAGGAGCAAGTGAGGACTCACTAACTGTTATATCACAGAGTGATATACCCCTTGCTTACATGGTTGATGAATCACATCACTTTAAAGTTAGAGTGGTTGGTGATCTTAATTAACTTTTGTGCAACCTAAGAAAAGAGTCGTGTAAATAACGACTCTTTTCTATGTAATGACGTACTATTTTCCAATACAGAATGATGAAAAAATTCGGCCTAATAGATCATCTGAGCTAAATTCACCAGTAATTTCATTTAGATGCTGCTGAGTTATTCTTAATTCTTCAGCAAGAATTTCTCCAGCCATATAGCCTTCGAGTTGCTGCTTACCTATATTAAGGTGGTCGGCTGCCTTATTCAGTGCATCCAAATGACGCCTACGTGCCATAAAACCGCCTTCGTTGTTTCCGGTAAAACCCATGCACTCTTTTAAATGATTTCGTAGTGATTCAACACCTTCACCAGTTTTAGCGGATAATCGAATAAGAGTAGGATCGTTAACATGGCAAATACCAAGCGTTTCATTAGTTTGATCCGCTTTATTTCTGATTACTGTCATTCCAATTTTATGAGGCAGGCGATCGATGAAATCTGGCCAAATTTCTTTGGGATCGGTGGCATCAGTGGTTGTACCATCCACCATAAAGAGAACTCTATCCGCCTGAGATATCTCTTCCCAAGCTCTATTTATTCCAATCCTTTCAACCTCATCAGAGGCATCTCTAAGACCGGCTGTGTCGATAATATGTAAAGGCATACCATCAATATGAATATGCTCTCGTAATACATCGCGGGTGGTTCCGGCTATATCTGTTACGATGGCAGAATCTTTTCCAGAAAGAGCGTTTAGAAGGCTTGATTTACCTGCATTTGGCCTTCCTGCAATCACAACTTTCATACCTTCTCGCATAATAGAACCTTGGTTTGCTTCTGCTCTAACCGCTTCCAAATTATCAATTATGTTTTGTAAGTCAGTACTTACTTTACCGTCAGCTAGGAAGTCAATTTCTTCTTCTGGGAAATCAATAGCAGCTTCTACATAAATTCTTAAGTAGATCAAAGAATCCACTAAGGTATTTATTTTTTTAGAAAATTGACCTTGTAGAGACTGAAGTGCAGATTTTGCTGCTTGCTCTGAACTCGCGTCTATCAGATCGGCAATAGCTTCCGCTTGGGTTAGATCCATTTTATCGTTCATAAAAGCGCGTTCAGAGAACTCACCAGGACGAGCAGGACGGAGCCCTTCTATTTTTAGGATACGTTTGATAAGCATATCCATGACGACAGGGCCACCGTGCCCTTGAAGCTCGAGAACATCTTCTCCAGTAAATGAATGTGGATTAGGAAAATAAAGTGCTATCCCTTGATCCAATTCAATTCCATCTTCTGATTTGAAGGGAATATATTCCGCGTAACGGGGTTTAAGTGTTTTACCCGTAACCTCTATAGCTACCTGACAAGCTTTAGGTCCTGAAACTCTTATAATACCGACACCACCACGTCCGGGCGCGGTAGCTTGAGCGACAATAGTATCTGTGGTCATAGTATTTCCTACTTGATACAAAGAACAACATTATATGGCTGGGTGACTTCTTTGATCAGGTGTCTGTTACAGCTATATGGCTGCGACAGTCAAATTTACAGGGAAGTATTTACAGCGACCTGAACAAAGGTATTACTCTGTTAATCAGGATCCGAATAAGTAAATTGTAATCAGCTAAAAACAAAAAGGCGACCTTTAGGCCGCCTTTCTTAATATTTATTCATTCTTATTTAGAATGTAAGCCTTTCTTTTCCAAGTTTCTATAGATTAAAGTCTGTTGGATAAGTGTCACTACGTTCGAAACCAACCAGTAAAGAACCAAACCAGAAGGGAAGAACAGGAAGAAACCTGTAAACATGATAGGCATAAACGTCATGATCTTCTGTTGCATTGGGTCGGTAACGGTTGTTGGGCTCATCTTCTGAATCAAGAACATACTACCACCCATTAATAAAGGCAGGATGTAATACGGGTCTTGAGCTGAAAGGTCGGTAATCCATAAGAAGAATGGAGAATGACGCAGTTCAACGGATTCCATTAGTGACCAGTACAAAGAAATGAAGATAGGCATTTGAAGGAAGATAGGTAAACAACCACCAAGTGGGTTTACTTTCTCTTTCTTATACAATTCCATCATTTCTTGGCTCATACGCTGACGGTCATCACCGATTCGTTCACGCATGGCTGCCAACTTAGGTTGCAGCATACGCATTTTAGCCATAGAGGTATATTGCGCTTTCGTTAGCGGGTACATCGCACCACGAACAATGAAAGTTAGGATCATAATAGATAGACCCCAGTTCACTACAACGCTCTGAATCATAGAGAGTAACCAGTGAAGAGGCTTCGCAATAAACCATAACCAACCATAGTCGACAACGAGGTCTAAACTAGGAGCAACGGCAGCCATCTCTTTTTGCAGTTTTGGACCAACCCATAATGTTGCTTCAAGTTGTGCTTTCTCACCATTCGCAACGGTTGTATTTGGCATACGAACGCCAATATCACCTAGGTTGCCAATCACGCGAGTATAAAGGCTTGAACCTGGAGCTTCACGAGGAATCCATGCTGTTGCGAAATAGTGCTCAAGCATCGCTGCCCAACCTTGACCTTCTGGTAAATTGATAGAAAGGTTACGGTCTTGCATATCATCGAAACTGTATTTCTTATAACGGGTATCTTGGCTAGAGTATGCTCCGCCACGATAAGTTGGCATGGTCAAGCTACCACCATCATCCATTACATTTTGACGAAGATGTGCATACATACCAAAAGTAGCGTTGTTACCCGATTGGTTATCAATATCGTAACTAACATCAATATCGTATTGACCACGTTTTAGAACGAAGGTTTTAACGTAATTAATGCCACTAACAGAATATGTAAGTGGTACGCGCAGTTCATCTTGATCATCATTCATTACAAAGGTATCAGAAGATACATTGTAGTTTGGACGACTAGTACTGCTTAAATCTATGCCCTGTGGACCAACCAAACCGCTTTGTGCAATGTAGGTATGATCTACATCGCTTTTAAGAAGAGTAAATCGTTCTTCAGAATCTTCTTCTTTTGCGTATTCGTTTAATTGTGCAGAAACAACATCACCACCAAAAGTATCAATTGACAGAGTTAACACGTCAGTTGTTACAGTGATGAGTTTTGCTGATGAACTTTGCTGAGGCGCAGCGTCAAGGTCATTAGCAATTGATGGTGCAGGTAAAGTACCGTTATTTTGTGCCTGTTCTAATCGCTGTGGTGCTTGTGGGTTCTTTTCAACTTGCCATTGTTGATATAGTAAAAAAGAAACCAGTGCCAAAGCGATAAGCAGGATATTACGTTGAGAATCCATCGTTAATTGTCTCTGTCTTTATCTTGGTTCGGTGGAACGGGGTCGAAACCCCCTTCGTTCAAAGGGTGGCATTTTAATAGACGTTTGCCAGATAACCAACAACCTTTTACAAAACCGTGCAATTTTATTGCTTCAACAGCATAAGTTGAGCACGTTGGTGTAAAGCGGCAGCGTGGGCCAATAAGCGGACTAATTGCCCACTTATATATATAAATCAAGCCGATAGCTAACCACGAGAAGGGCGAGAAAGGCGATGCCATAGTTTTTCTAATAATTTAAACATTTCTTCATTGCTCAAGTCTTGAGCACTCTTTTTCGCGATGACAACAAAATCTTTATTTGGAAGTTGATGTTGAATGGTTCTAAAGCTCTCTCGGGTAAGGCGTTTAAAGCGATTTCGGCCAACAGCGGTTTTAATCTGCTTTTTGGGTACGGCTAAACCTAAGCGAGGATGAGAAAGAGAATTGTTACGAGCAATAATAGTGAAATGGGGGAGCCTGCACGATGTGCTTGCTGGAATACATTTTTATAATGCTCGGGAGTTAACAGACGTAACTCCCGATTGAACGCGTACGGATTCAAAATAATCGCGAATTATTTTGAAAGGCGCGCACGGCCTTTAGCACGACGTGCATTAATTGTCTTACGACCGTTCTTAGTTGCCATGCGTGCACGGAAACCGTGAGAGCGCTTGCGCTTAAGAACTGAAGGTTGAAAAGTGCGTTTCATGATAATACCTTTACTGATCAGTAGTTTATAGGTTCTTGTTAAACCCGGCGTGGAACTAAATATTCGACGCCTCTCAACAAAGAGGCGGAATTGTAATCACTGACTTCTAAAGAGTCAATAACTGTTAAGCTTTTAAAGGCTATTTTATTCCGGTCGACGGATTATACGTAGTGTGGGTTAAATCTCAAGGATCTTTATTGGATCCCAACATTTTTTAAAAACTTTTTGAGCCTAATATCTTGTGGATTACCAAATATATCCTGTGGATTACCTTGCTCGACAATTTTGCCTTCGGCCATAAATATTACCCTGTCCGCGACTTCTTTAGCGAATTGCATCTCATGAGTGACGATCAACATCGTTTGATGTTTCGTTGCTAACTGTTTCATTAAGCTAAGAACTTCACCAACCCATTCAGGATCGAGAGCAGATGTTGGTTCATCAAACAACAATAGTTCAGGCTGAAGCGCCATTGCTCTACCAATACCGACGCGCTGTTGTTGACCACCAGAAAGTGCGGCAGGATAACTATCCGATTTATCGCCTAAACCTATGTCATCTAGAATCTGTTGTGAACGATTGTAAGCTTGCTCTTTACTCCATCCTCGGACAGTTACTAATCCTTCTGCTATATTCTGTTTAGCCGTTAAGTGCGAAAAAAGTGCGTAGTTTTGAAAAACAAAGGCTGTTTTTTTACGCAGAGCGAGTACTTCTGCCTTAGTATGGTTTTCAACATTGACAGAAACATCATCGATAGTGATCTTGCCTTTATCCGCGTTTTCTAGAAAGTTAACACAGCGAAGCAGAGTCGATTTTCCAGTACCGCTTGATCCTATTACAACGATTATTTCGCCTTGTTTAATTTCTATGTCTATACCTGAAAGAACGGATGACGTACCAAAGCTCTTGTGGATATTCTCTAACTTGATCATCTTTGATATGCCTTATTAAGTTTAAATTCAGCCCATATTTGTATACGAGTTAGAATCACAACCACTCCCCAATAGATAAGAGCCACGGCTAAGAAGGCCTCAAAGAACCGGAAACTAGACGCTGCTTCCATCTGTGCTTTCGCCATTATTTCTGCAACACCTAATGTGAAAGCTAATGATGTTGATTTAATCATATCGATAAAATAATTCATCAGGGATGGTAAAGCGACGCGAGTGGCTTGAGGTAAAATTATTCTGCGCATCGCCTGACTGGTTGTCATACCAACAGAGAGACTTGCTTCCATCTGACTTCTATCAATACCAATAATTGCGGCACGTATACTTTCCGCCATATAAGCAGAAAAATGTAAGCTCAGCCCAATAATTGCAGCTGTAAATGCGTCGATTCCGACCAAAATAGGGAATACTTGTGGTAATCCGTAATAAAGTAAAAATAGCTGTACTAATAAAGGGGTTCCACGGAAAAAACTTATATACAGCTGACTGAGCTGATCCAGTACAGGAACCTTAAATACTCTAATGTTGGCAATAAAAATTGACAAAATTAGAGAGAAAAACAGTCCCCAAACTGCCATTTCTAAGGTGGTACCTAAGTATTTGAATAGAATGGGTAGCAGTTCTAGCATGTAGTTAAAATCAAAAGACATCAAAGGTTCCTAACTGTATAAATTAACTGATTTTATTTTTTAGTTATGTCAGCGTTAAACCACTTTAGAGATATCGCTTTAAGTGTACCGTCAGCACGCATATCTGCTAATGTCTTATTTACGTCGGCTTGAAGTTTAGTTCCATTCTCGTTTTTAACAAATGGCCATGCATTCTCAATCGTTTCAAAAGGCTGGCCTGCTAGCTGTAAAGGCAATCCTGTTTTCTTGATAACTTCAAGTACAGAAAGTCTATCCATAACGAAGGCATCTGCTCTGCCTAGAGCAACGTCATGCTCAATACCAGTGTCATAGGTTTTGATGTTTATTTTATTGTTTTTGTCGTAATCACGTAAAAGTTGTTCAAAATTAGAACCAAGGTTAACAGCAACGGTTTTACCATCTAAATCTTCTATTCCTTGAATATCATCTCTACCTTTGCGCACTGCTATTTGGGCACCATCAATAACATAGGGGTCAGCGAACAAATATTTAGCCTCACGTACATCAGTAATCGTTATTTGATTAGAAATAGTGTCAATACGACCTGTTTCTAATAGACCAAAAAGACCCGAAAAGTTTGCTGTGACGTACTCAACGTTATAATCGTTTCTACGACCAATTTCGTCCCATAGGTCAACTTCGAAACCTTGAAGTTTGTCTTGTTTTACAAAGGTAAATGGAAAGTATCTACCTGACATACCTACTTTTACGTCCGTTGTAGCATAAGCTACTTGAATGGAAGAAGTGGCTAGGGCAAAAATTGTGAATAAGTTTCTTAACCAGTGTTTCATTCTATAAAATCCTCTATATTTGATAGGTTGGATGTTACTGGTAAAGCGAGTTATAAATAAAATAACCAGATGTTATTAGAAATAACCAAGTGATTTGTCCCCAACAATCGATCTTCCTGTGAGTATTGGGGATAACTAAAAAAGATCTTATATTATGGTAAGTTAGGTCAACTATTTTGGGGTTAAATCTGTGGGTATTTGGTATATAAAATAATTAAATGTGAATAACTTCGATCTTATTCACTGGATCTGCGATCATTTGCTGGAGATCTTCTCTTACAAAGAGTAAAATTGCCGTCCTTTTCCAACTCATAAAATAATAGTGGGGTCACAGTGTCATCTTCGCTATGGTTACAGTGTCTGCAACAACTACAAGAAGAGCTATCAGCAACTGAGTTTAGTATGTGGCTAAGGCCACTAGAAGCAGAACTTAATGATAATACGCTGACCTTATTTGCCCCGAACCGATTTGTTTTAGATTGGGTGCGTGATAGGTATCTAAACAATATTAATCGCCTTCTTAAAGAATTTTGTGGATCAGATGTACCTAATCTTAGATTTGAAGTCGGCAGTAAGCGAATTTCTGTTTCTCCAACGCAAGTAACGAGAAAATCTAAAGCCGATGTTGCTGCAGAATCTTCAGCACCTGCGCAACTTCAAGCTCGTAAGCCTGTGCATAAAACCTGGGATGACGAATCTGAGTTGGTGGAAATTAATCACCGTTCTAACGTAAACCAAAAACACAACTTCAATAATTTTGTTGAGGGTAAGTCGAACCAATTAGGTTTGGCAGCTGCTCGCCAAGTGGCGGGTAATCCTGGTGCAGCATACAATCCACTATTTTTATACGGTGGAACCGGCTTGGGTAAAACACACTTATTGCATGCGGTTGGAAATGCAATTGTGGATAACAAGCCAAATGCAAAAGTTGTTTATATGCATTCAGAGCGTTTTGTTCAGGATATGGTAAAAGCGCTACAAAATAATGCTATTGAAGAGTTTAAGCGCTATTACCGAAGCGTTGATGCACTTCTAATCGATGATATTCAGTTTTTTGCGAACAAAGAACGCTCTCAAGAGGAGTTCTTTCACACCTTTAATGCACTCCTTGAAGGTAACCAGCAAATAATTCTTACTTCAGACCGTTATCCGAAAGAAATTAACGGTGTCGAAGATCGTTTGAAATCTCGTTTTGGGTGGGGATTAACGGTGGCGATAGAGCCTCCGGAATTGGAAACTCGAGTCGCCATCTTGATGAAGAAAGCGGAAGACCACCAGATACACTTGGCTGATGAAGTTGCATTTTTTATCGCTAAGCGACTTCGCTCAAATGTCCGCGAGTTAGAAGGAGCACTTAATCGTGTTATAGCTAACGCTAACTTTACTGGACGGCCAATCACTATAGACTTTGTGCGTGAAGCGTTACGTGATCTGCTCGCTCTACAAGAGAAGCTGGTTACTATCGACAATATTCAAAAAACAGTTGCCGAATATTACAAAATTAAAGTTGCAGATTTACTTTCTAAGCGTCGTTCTCGTTCCGTAGCAAGACCTCGCCAATTAGCGATGGCACTAGCTAAAGAGTTGACTAACCATAGTCTTCCCGAAATTGGCGATGCTTTTGGCGGCCGTGATCATACGACAGTATTGCACGCTTGTCGTAAAATAGAGCAGTTGCGTGAAGAGAGTCATGACATAAAAGAAGACTACTCAAATTTAATTCGTACCCTATCTTCTTAATAGCACAGTAGGTAAAGAAAAGAGACAGTTATGAAATTTACTATTGAACGTAATCACCTTCTAAAGCCACTGCAACAAGTTTCGGGTGCATTAGGAGGTCGACCTACATTACCTATTTTGGGCAATATATTACTTAAAGTAGAAGATAATACATTGCTAATGACTGCAACCGATTTAGAAGTTGAATTGGTTGCACGTATCGCTCTGGAAGGCGATTTTGAAGCGGGTAGTATTACAGTTCCTTCGCGTAAGTTTTTAGATATTTGGCGTGGATTACCTGATGATGCAGTTATTACTGTGGTATTGGATGGTGACAGAATTCAAGTTCGCTCAGGAAGAAGCCGATTTTCTCTTGCTACATTACCGGCTTCAGATTTTCCAAATATAGAAGATTGGCAAAGTGAAGTAGAAATAACACTTTCACAGATTGAACTTAGATCTCTTATCGAAAAGACACAGTTTTCAATGGCGAACCAAGATGTTCGTTATTATCTCAACGGTATGTTGTTTGAAATTGATGGTTCAACATTGCGTTCAGTTGCAACAGATGGCCATAGAATGGCGGTTTCACAAACAGCACTTGGTGCAGAGTTCACATCGCAACAGGTAATTGTTCCACGTAAAGGAATTCAAGAGCTTGTACGTTTATTGGATGCACCTGAAAGCCCGGTCACTCTGCAGATAGGTCAATCAAATATTCGTGCTGACGTAAATAACTTTACGTTTACATCAAAATTAGTCGATGGTCGTTTTCCTGATTACCGACGAGTTATGCCACAAAGTACGACCAAAACATTAGAAGCAGGATGTGAAGAGTTACGTCAGGCATTTTCTCGTGCTGCGATCTTATCTAATGAGAAGTTTCGTGGAGTTAGAGTGAACCTTTATGGTAATGAAATGCGCATTACGGCTAACAATCCTGAACAAGAAGAAGCAGAAGAGCTGTTGGATGTTAATTTTCAAGGCGATGATTTAGAGATTGGTTTTAACGTTAGTTATGTATTGGATGTTTTAGGCACGCTGCGATGTGATAAAGTAAGAATTTCAATGTCTGATGCTAACGCTAGTGCTTTAGTTGAAAATGCGGACGATGACAGTGCAATGTATGTGGTTATGCCAATCCGTTTATAATTGAATATTGTAAATAGATGCCTTTAACTCGTTTAGCGATTAAACAATTTAGAAATATCGAAGCCTGTGATATTGACCTATCGGCAGGCTTTAATTTTATTATTGGACCCAATGGAAGCGGTAAGACTAGTCTTCTTGAAGCCGTTTATATGCTTGGTCATGGTCGTTCATTTAAAAGTGCATTGACAGGCCGGGTAATTCAAAATGAATGTAGTGAATTATTTATTCATGGCCGACTTAAGAGTGGGCAGCCTTTAGATTCTGATAGTTTTGAGTTACCAGTAGGTATAAATAAGAAGCGTGATGGTACAACAGAGGTTAAAATAGGCGGTCAATCTGGCCAAAAACTGGCTCAGCTTGCGCAAGTTTTACCTTTACAGTTAATCCATCCCGAAGGTTTTGAATTGCTTACGGATGGGCCTAAGCATCGCAGAGCATTCATCGATTGGGGTGTGTTTCATACAGAATCAGGGTTTTATGATGCTTGGGGAAGGTTAAAGCGCCTGACAAAGCAAAGAAATGCACTTTTGAAGTCGGCAAAGTGTTATAAAGAGCTTAGTTATTGGGATCAAGAGCTAGTTCAACTTGCTGAAAATATTGATAAATGGCGAAAAGCTTATATTGATGAGTTAAAATGTGTGGCAGAAGCAATCTGTAGCAGCTTTTTGCCAGAATTTGAGATCAAATTGAAGTATTATCGAGGGTGGGAAAAAGATACCTCCTACGCAGATATTCTAGAAAAAAACTTCGAAAGAGATCAAATGCTTGGGTATACCTTTAGTGGCCCAAATAAAGCAGATTTACGAATGAAAGTGAATAACACACCAGTTGAAGATGTGTTATCTCGTGGTCAATTGAAATTGATGGTTTGTGCATTGCGCGTCGCGCAGGGACAACACTTAACTCAAGTGACTGGTAAGCAATGCATCTATTTAATTGATGATTTTGCTTCAGAATTAGATAGCCAACGTCGCGAACGTTTAGCAACGTGTTTAAAGCAGACGGGGGCTCAGGTTTTTGTAAGTTCTATTACCGCCAGCCAGATCGACGATATGTATGACGAAAATGGCAGGATGTTTCATGTGGAACATGGCAAAATAGAGTGTATTGATAAGCGGGCTGATAGTCCTAATAGAGAGTAACTCATGGCAGAAAATTACGATTCATCGAGTATTAAAGTACTGAAAGGATTGGATGCGGTACGCAAGCGTCCGGGAATGTACATTGGCGACACGGATGACGGAACCGGTCTTCATCATATGGTTTTCGAAGTTGTGGACAACTCCATCGATGAAGCGTTGGCAGGTCACTGTAATGACATCATAATTACTATTCATGAAGATAACTCGGTATCAGTAAGTGATGATGGTCGAGGTATTCCAACAGAGATACATGAAGAAGAAGGTGTATCTGCTGCCGAAGTTATTATGACGGTATTGCACGCTGGTGGTAAGTTTGATGATAACTCATATAAAGTATCCGGTGGCTTGCACGGTGTTGGTGTTTCAGTTGTTAACGCACTCTCTAAGCAGGTTGACTTAACTATTTACCGTCAAGGTAAAATCCATGAGCAAACATATTGTCACGGCGTGCCACAATCACCATTAGCAGTTACCGGCTCAACTGAAAAAACTGGGACAGTAATTCGATTTTGGCCAAGTGAAGAAACGTTTACTAACGTAAAATTCCATTATGAAATTTTAGCCAAACGCTTAAGAGAACTGTCGTTTCTAAATTCGGGTGTGTCCATTAAGCTTATTGATGAGCGCGAAGAAGATAAAATGGACCACTTTATGTATGAAGGTGGTACTAGAGCGTTTGTTGACTATTTAAATACCAATAAAACACCAATCATTCAAAAGGTATTCCACTTTGATTTTGAACGTGAAGACGGTATTACCGTTGAAGTAGCGATGCAGTGGAATGATGGTTATCAAGAAAATATTTTTTGTTATACCAATAATATTCCTCAAAAAGATGGCGGTACACACCTAGCTGGTTTCCGTTCTGCGTTAACGCGTACGCTAAATAGCTTTATGGATAGAGAAGGTTTCTCCAAAAAGGCGAAAACAGCCACTTCTGGTGATGACGCTAGAGAAGGTTTAACAGCGGTTGTATCGGTTAAAGTACCGGATCCTAAGTTTTCTAGCCAAACAAAAGATAAGTTGGTTTCATCTGAAGTGAAATCAGCAGTTGAATCTGCAATGGGTGAAAAGCTGTCTGAATTCCTAATTGAAAATCCAGGCGAAGCTAAAATTGTTTGCGGTAAGATTATTGATGCTGCTCGTGCTCGTGATGCTGCGCGTAAAGCCCGTGAAATGACTCGCCGTAAAGGTGCACTAGATTTAGCCGGTCTACCGGGTAAACTAGCGGATTGCCAAGAAAAAGATCCCGCTCTTTCCGAACTTTATATTGTGGAAGGGGACTCTGCTGGCGGTTCAGCCAAGCAGGGGCGTAATCGTAAGAATCAAGCAATTCTACCGTTAAAAGGTAAAATCCTTAACGTAGAAAAAGCACGTTTTGATAAAATGCTTTCATCGCAAGAAGTGGCAACGCTAATTACAGCGCTTGGTTGTGGTATTGGCCGTGACGAATATAACCCAGATAAACTGCGTTATCACAACATCATCATCATGACCGATGCCGATGTGGATGGTTCTCACATCCGTACGCTTCTTCTGACGTTCTTCTATCGCCAAATGCCCGAGCTTATCGAGCGTGGCTATATTTATATTGCTCAGCCACCACTTTATAAAGTGAAAAAAGGTAAGCAAGAGCAGTACATTAAAGATGAAGATGCAATGGATCAATATCAAGTATCACTTGCACTTGATAATGCTGAATTACATGTAAATCCAAATGCACCAACTATTGCTGGTGAAGCTTTGGAACAACTTGTTCAACAGTACAATAAAGGCATGAAGCTAGTGGATCGTATGACTCGCCGCTATCCTCATTCTCTTGTACATGAGCTGGTTTATGTTCCTCGTTTAACGGTAGAAATGTGCCAAGATGCTACAGAAGTTGAAGCATGGGGTAAACGCTTAATCGAGCAGCTAAAAGCGAAAGAAACGGGTGCTAGCCAATACAGCCTTGAAGTTGAAAGACATGAAGAACTGAATGTTTCCTTAGCAAAAATTGTTATTCGTACTCATGGTGTTACACACGAATACGTTATTGGTTTAGACCTACTAGCAACGAAAGAGTATGGTAAGTTAGCTTCTTTGTCAGAGTCTCTAGAAGGACTAATAGAAGAAGGTGCTTACATTAAACGTGGCGAACGTACACTAGAAGTAGACAGCTTTGCTGAAGCACTAGAATGGCTGAAGAAAGAATCTCGTCGTGGTTTGAGCTTACAACGTTACAAAGGTCTCGGTGAGATGAACCCTGATCAACTTTGGGAAACCACGATGGATCCTGAAACTCGTCGTATGATGCAAGTGAAAATTGAAGATGCAGTTGGTGCGGATCAATTATTTACGACCTTAATGGGTGATCAAGTTGAGCCTCGTCGTAACTTTATCGAAGACAATGCGCTTAAAGTAGCAAACTTAGACGTTTAGTATTTTAACTTTATCTTTCAAAAGGTAATTGTTACTCGTGCTTCTGAAACACCGCTTTTTGCGGTGTTTTTTTTATTTGCCCTTGAAAGCCATTTTTTTGCTCCCATATTTATTTATGAAGAGATGCCAATGGGTCTCTGCACCGCTTGTCCATTTTGGAGAGCACACAATTTAACTTTGAAAATTAGATCAGCAAGTCCATCTGGAGTGTTAAATCTAATTCCTTAACCACTTTTATAAAAAAGAGTGTTTAAGGCTATTGCTTAATTAAGAGGATAGAAATATGAGAACTGTAGACTTCGCACCACTTTACCGCAACGCTATTGGCTTTGATCGTTTGTTTGATTTAATGGAAGCTGGCGCAACCAAAAACTCTTCTAACGGTTACCCACCGTATAATATCGAACAACAAGATGAAAATAAGTACCGTATTACTATGGCAGTCGCGGGATTTTCTGATGAGCAACTAGACATTACTCAAAAAGAAAATATGCTTATTGTACGCGGTGAACGCAAAGCTGAAGAAGAGAAAAAGTACGTATATCAGGGTATTGCTGAGCGCGACTTCGAGCGTAAATTCCAATTAGCTGATTATGTGAAAGTCGTCGGCGCAGTAATGGAAAATGGGTTACTCCATGTAGATTTAGAGCGTGAAATCCCAGAAGCAATGAAACCACGAAAAATTGCTATTAATGGTAGAAATCTTATAAGCGGCGAGTAATTTCGCGCTCATAAGGTTAAATAGATGAAGAGCGCTATCAAAGCGCTCTTTTTAGATCTCTATATTGAAACGGTAAAACTAAAGGCTTTCACCCAAAAATATTTCGGTTTGTAGCTCGATAACACGC
The DNA here is from genome assembly GCF_028204155.1 of Vibrio algarum. Classification (NCBI taxonomy): domain Bacteria; kingdom Pseudomonadati; phylum Pseudomonadota; class Gammaproteobacteria; order Vibrionales; family Vibrionaceae; genus Vibrio; species Vibrio algarum. The sequence continues at coordinate 436,133 of NZ_JAQLOI010000001.1, forward strand.
TCAGTAATGGGCTCATTTGGGTTTAGTATTCTTTTTAATAACTGATCTGCTGCTATTTTCCCCATTTCTTCTCTCGGTGTTATTACTGTCGCGAGTGTGGGAGATACAACTGACGCAATGTTATGACCATGAAATCCAACAATGGACATATCTTCAGGTACCTTGATACCTTGTCTAAGACATTCAAATAGAGCACCTATTGCTAAGTCGTCATTGGTACAGTATATGCCATCCAATTGAGGATTTTTTTCTTTCGCTAAGCGAAATAGTTCAGAACCAACCGAATATGATGATGCCTGTTTAGTACTAATAACGAGAGGTGATAATCCAGCACCTTCAATGGTTTGTTCAAAACCCTTAATCTTTTGCTTTGTACGCACGTCCATTCTTGCAGCAAGATAAGCGATATTTGTTCTATCTTTAGATAGCATTAATTTCGTTATTGCTACACTGGCAGCGTAATTATCAAACCCAACGGCCTGTTGTAGAGGAGGGGAGGCAGAATCCATTATTTCCACTACAGGGACACCTGTTGCTTTCAGCATTCTTTTAGAGCGTTCAGTATGAAAACTTTCAGAAAGAATGATGCCATCGACATTGTATGAAAGAAGCGTTTCTATACGCTTTTCTTCAATCTCTTTACTATACCCGTAATGAGCTAACATAGCCTGGTAACCAAGAGGTTCAATAACTGTTTCTATGCCTCTTAATACTTCGTCAAACACTTGGTTAGTCAATGATGGGAGCAATACACCGATGGAGTAACTCTTTGCTTTGGATAGTATATCTGGTGCTCTATTTGGTACATAACCCAATTCTTCAACAGCCTTCGCTATTTTTTCGCCGACCACTGCTGATACTTTCTCGGGATCACGTAAATAACGGCTTACCGTCATTTTGGTAACACCAACTTGGTCTGCAATGTTTTGTAGTGTTGGGCGTTGTTTTTTCGCAGTCATATATTAACTAAGTGATCTCTCAGGTTTTTGTATCAGATCGGGTATGCCTATTTGGAATCAATAATATGCCATTCCTATAAGTAAGTTAATCATAAAGGAGAAAAAGCTTATTTTAATATTGGTTAGATGCGACCTCGAGCGCGTCTTTAGTGAGTTTTGCTATTGATCTAATAGCTTCTAATGCCACATTGGTTCTTAATGTGACTTCAAATATTCTTATTCCGCCGTCAAATAGAGTTTTTTGCTAGTGGAACGGCATCTTCTAGTTAATTTATTACCATTACAGGCACTGTGGGGAAACAGAAAATACTTCTTTTGGTGAAATTTACAAGTTCATGTTTTCCTTAATAAAAAATGCTTGCGCCTTCTTCAGCGCTGGAGATGTTTTGTCTGTACAAATTAAACAACTCTCTGCCACTACCAAATAATTCGTGTTCGTTATCAAAAGGTTCTGGAACCCGATGGTTAATATCGGCAAGTACGTTGACGAGACCGGTTTGTCCATTGATTTCTACTAAGTCACCATTCACTAGTTTAGAAATTAGACCTCCTCTTTTCGCTTCAGGTGTTATGTGAATGACGGCGGGTACCTTGCCTGACGCTCCAGAAAGGCGACCATCTGTGAGCAATGCTACTTTTAAGCCTCGTTTCATAAGATTACCCATTATTGGCATTAACTTATGCAGCTCTGGCATTCCATTTGCGGCTGGACCATTATTTCTAACAACAATGACGGTATCTTCTTTAAATAACCCCTGTTGATAGGCCTTTACTACATCATGTTGTGAGTTAAACACGGTTGCTGGGGCTGTAATTATTTGATCGGTAAAGTCCACCGCACTTACTTTCATAATTCCACGACCTAAATTACCCGATAAGACCTTTAGTCCACCTTGTGTACTAAAGCTAGTAGAATGAGAAGCTATAATTTTTTCATCTTTACTAAGAGAAGATTTAGAGAAACAAAGCTGGTTATCGCTATCCAAATACGGGGAGGTTAAGTAGTCCAACATAGATCCGTAAACAGGGTTAGCGTCCATGAAAATCAGATCTCTTTGATTCAAAATATTCATTAAACAAGGGACCCCTCCGGCTTGATGGAAGGCATTAATATCAGCATTGCCATTGGGGTACATATTAACGAGAAGTGGCACTACTTGAGAAAGAGTATTGATGTCGTCCCATGTAACTATCCAACCTGCTGCGCGTGCAGTAGCGACTAGATGAATGGTGTGGTTTGTGCTGCCTCCTGATGCAAGCAATGCAACTAACCCATTTACAACGGATTTTTCGTCGACTACTTTTGCCAATGCTTTTTTACCGTATTGAATAGTGCTAGAGGTGGCAATATGAGTTGAAATTTTTTCGGTTAGTTTATCTCTTAGTGGCGACTCTGGAGGAACGAATGCAGAGCCTGGAAGCATCAATCCCATAGCCTCCATTACGAGTTGGTTTGTATTTGCTGTACCATAAAAAGTGCAGGTCCCGGACGAATGGTAGGCTTTGCATTCCATATCTTGTAGTGCGGTTTTATCTAGCTCTCCCGCAACGAATTTTTGTCTTGTGGATACTTTTTCCGAATTGCTAACTCCCGTAGGCATAGGGCCTGTTGGTACAAAAGCACAAGGTAAATGCCCAAAAGCTAAAGCACCGATGAGCTGTCCGGGGGCTATTTTGTCACACACACCAAGTAAAAGCGTACCATCAAAAGTATTGTGGCTTAAAGAAATAGCGGTGGATTGTGCTATGAGATCTCTAGAAAAAAGAGATAACTCCATCCCATCATTTCCTTGAGTAATACCGTCACACATCGCGGGAACACCACCAGCAACTTGCGCCGTATTTCCTAGCAAAGATAATGATTTTTTAATTATGTTGGGATATTCCAAATAGGGAGTGTGAGCACTCACCATATCGTTATAAGACGTTACGATTGCTAAATTTACCTTTGTAAAATCTAGAATAGAGTGCTTTTCTTCATTGGTAGAAGCTGCAACAGTGTGAGCTAAATTTCCACACGCTAACTTTCCTCGTATTTTCCCTTTTTTTGCCTGATTTTCTATCGTGTAAAGGTAGCGTGATCTTGTTTCAAAACTACGTTTTTTAATGTTTTGTTTTACTTCAAAAATTACAGAGTTAATCGTCATTATTTTTTACCAAAGATGCAATAACTAACAAGTATGTCGTGGAAATTTACTGAGCAATATTTGTTAGAATCTGCTCAATAATTTCCTCTGGTGTTTTATCTATATCTACATGCATAGCTTCTAATCTGTTAGGCTCAATTAATGTATTGAACTGACTTTCTAGCATTGCAGAGCCTTTAAAATAGTGACCTTGCCGCATTTTATGTCGTTGCCATATGGTGTCGAATTTCCCTTTTAAATAGATGAACTGTAACTGTGGGCAGTTTTTCCTCAAGATGTCTCGATATTCAGGTTTTAAAGCAGAACAAGCGACCACTAATGCTGGTTCGTTTACTATGATGGAATTTAAAGTTTCTAACCAAGATTGGCGATCATCATCGGTTAAAGGGATGCCATTTAGCATTTTTTCAACGTTTATTTGGGGGTGGAAGTCATCACCATCATAAAAGGCAATACCTAGCTTAGTCGCGAGCGCCTCTCCTATAGAGGATTTACCGCAGCCAGAAACTCCCATTACTACATATTTTTTTGTCATAATGCTTACTCAAATATTGGGTTTGGTGGTGATTTATTGCCACCAAAGTGCGAGTTGTGGGAATGCAATCACTAGGCATAAAACGGTAATCTGCAAGGCGATAAAGGGTAGTAAAGCTGTAAATATTTCACCCAGGCTAATATCTTTTGGTGCTACAGACTTTAAGTAGAATGCAGCCGGACCAAATGGGGGAGATAGGAAGGCTACTTGCATATTTAGGCAGAAAACCACACCAAACCAGACTGGATCCATATCGAGTCCAATAATAATTGGCACAAATATAGGCATGGTGAGTAGTGCTACGCCTACCCAATCCAAGAACATGCCAAGCACGAATAATATGACCATCATAATGATTAGTGTGGCCATCGCATCACCACCACTGAGCGTTAGAATGGTTTGTTCTACGAAGTCGATACCACCCATTAGGTTATATACACCAACGAGCGCCGATGCACCGATACCAATCCACATGATCATTCCACAAGTGCGCATAGTGGCAATAGCAGATTCTTTTAGCATGGATGCGTTTAGTTCACCTCGAATTGCAGCGCTGACAGCGATGCCAACAACACCTAGTGCTGATGCTTCTGTCACCGATGCGACACCGGTATAGATACTGCCTAGTACGGTGGCAACGGATAGTAATGGAAAAAAGTGCTTTAAAGTAACTTGGTTTGTTTTTCGCGTCTTCTGCTAACTCAGCTTCGGTTGGTAATGGCGCTAGAGCAGGGTTTAGTTTGCATCGTATAAGTACGTATGCAACGTAAAACATAGCAAGGATAAAAGCGGGTAAGAATGCAGCTTTAAACAAGTCACCAATAGAAACTGAGGCTGATAGCCCGTAAATAATAAGAACGATACTAGGAGGTAACATGGTACCTAACGCACCACCAGCACAGGTCGTTCCTATCGCTAGTTTTCTGTCATAGCCTAGTCTGAGCATTTGTGGCAGAGCGAGAATACCGAGTAGTACCGTTTCACCACCGATAACCCCTGACATTGAGGCAAGAATAACGGCCACAACTAAAGTTTGTACCGCGACACCACCACGCACTTTGCGTCCAACGCTTTTCATCGCATCAAATAAATCTTGAGCGATACCAGAACGGTCTAAAAGTGCGGCCATGAGAACAAACATTGGAACCGCTAAAAATACGTATCCACTAACAAAACTAAATATTCGACTAGTGATAAGAGGTAAAGCGTCGACTCCAAACCAACCTAAGGTAAATACTAACGCAACTAAACCAGTGACAAATGCTAGCTGCATTCCTGTTAACAGCAACCCTATCATCAGTGCAAGCATCAAGAGACTGCCATAAGCGATGCCTATAGAAGATAAATCAAACATCTTTTTCTTTCCTCAAATCTTGAATTTCGCTGATAAGGTGTAAAACGAATTGTATAAACATTAAGCAAACCGTGAGAAGAATAATGCCTTTAAGTAATGCTGGAAAAGGAGGGTTCCAAGCTGTTCCCGAGGTTTCAAGGTGTACGTCACCCCAAGGCGTAAACCATGCACTTTCGACCATCTGATAAGCAGCAAAAACTAACAATCCAGAAAAAGAAGACCCGCCAAATGATGGAAAATGTTTAAGTAGTGGCGAGTTCTCTGAGAGACGACGTCATAAATAAGAACTACTCGAACATGCTTATCTGTTGCTAATGCGTATATGCCGCCGATGGTGAAAAGAGTCCCACCTAGGAAGGAAGCTGTTTCATGCACCCATATAGTAGGAGAATTAAAAATATAGCGACTGAGAACCTCATAAAATGAGATAGCAACGGTGAATACAAAAAATAGACTCAATAGTTCACTGGTTTTCGCAATGAGCTTATCCAGTTTATTTTTTGGCATCTCTTCTGGTGAAGAGGAGATAGGTTTTGCAAGTTTCATAACGACCAATCCAAGGAAGGTAGGGAAGAGGAGATCCTCCTCCCTAAGGTAGACAACTTATAGAAGCCCTGATTCTTTTAGGTAAGCGGTAATCGAGCTGTAAACTTTTTTCGCATTTGGAGATTGCTCTGAGTATTTTTCCCATTCACCCATTGCTATTTGACGGAATTTTTTACGCTCAGCCGCGGGCCAATCATGTATTGTGATATCTGGGTTAGCTTGGGCTTCTTTTACAGCAGCCTGATCGGCTATTCTAAGTTGCGTTGTGATATCTTGAGCAAAGTCACGTACTGAAACAGTCATTATTGCCTGTAAATCTGCTGGCAGTTTGTCCCATTTCTTTTGACTCATTGATATATCGATAGTTGGCAGTGAGTGGAAACCAGGTTGAACAGGGTGAGGTGCAATATCATTCATACCTGCTTTCTGATTTGTTGAGAATACAGTGTAGTCGGCCGCATCAATAACACCTTTACTTAACCCAGTAAAAACTTCAGAGCCAGGAAGGTTTACTGGTGAAGCGCCTGCGGCTGCAAATACTTGTTGAACTAGACCCTCAGGCGCACGAAGCTTCAGCCCTTTAAGATCTGCAACACCATCTATTGGTTTTTTAGAAACAAATGATTCAACCCCAGTCGTTGAGCCACCAATATATTTAATACCATATGGAGCGTAAAGTTCGGTCATGAGCTCATACCCACCACCATAGTTTATGTACTCAAGAAGTTGACGAGTATCTGACCAAGCACCAACCATGTTTCCGATAAGCCCAAAAGCGGGATCTTTACCAGAGAAATAACCTGTTGCAGTGATATGACCGTCTAATACCCCCATTTTTATAGAGTCTAGAGTTTCAGTGTGTTTGACCACAGCACCGACAGGTAAAAGATCAATTTCTATTCTTCCACCAGACATTAGCGTAACGCGTTCGGTCCATTCTTTCTGTACTTGGAAGTTTTTATCTCCTGACGGGTCACTGGATTGGAATTTAAAATTAAAATCCGCAGCAAGTGCCGATGTTGATAATAGAGCCGTTGTAACAGCCATCGTCAGGGTCTTTATTGTGTGTTTCATAGGGTAAGTCCTTTCATCAAATTAGGTGTTTCGGCACTATTAGTTTTATATGTTACCGGGAACACCATGAATGTTATCGGTAACATTGGCGTAAATCTATTATATTGATCACGGTTTTGATTTTATTGTCTATTATGTGACCAATGTATGATAAGTAAGAGGAGATGAAAATTTAGATACAAAAAAGTGGTAACTCAGTACCACTTTTGGAATGTGCAAATAGGGAGGGAAGGGCGGTTACTCCTGATAAGCTTTCAATACTTCTTCAGCAATGATCTTAATACCATCTCGCATGCTTTGTTCATTTTGTACGTAATTCATACGTATACATTGCCGAGTATGCTCCCAGTCAGTGCAGTCTTGTCCAAAGAAGAAGTACTCTCCTGGAATAATCAATACTCCACGTTTTTTAAGTCGTGCATAAAGTTCTTTTGAGGTGATAGGCAACTCATCAAACCAAAGCCATAAAAAGATAGCGCCTTCAGGCTTGTGTATTTTGAATCGAGGATCTGTTATCGATTCTTTTAGCAGTTCAATCGCATGCTTGGCTTTTTGTTGATAGAACGGTTTGATAATCATCTGACTTAATTGCAATAAATCACCGGACTCTATCATATGAGTACCAATCGCTGGTCCCATCCCGCTAGGTGCTAGGCTTACAATTCCATTTATATTTGTAATCGCCTGAGTGACTTCTTCATTAGCGATTACGATGCCACACCGAACTCCTGGTAACCCGAGTTTAGATAAACTCATACACAGAATCGTATTTTGATTCCAAAACGGTTTTACTTCTTCAAAGATGATGTTGGGAAATGGGGTCCCATACGCATTGTCTATTATCAGTGGAATATTGTTCTTTCGAGCCAATTCATCTAACTTCTCAATTTCGGTATCAGTAAGTACGTTACCTGTTGGGTTAGTTGGACGAGAAGCACAGATAGCGGCAACAGAATCATCGATTTCTAGTTTTTCAAAATCGACATGATATTTAAACATACCATTATCGAGTTCTGCTATTTCTGGTCGAAAGGAGACAAAAATATCATCGCTAAGTCCAGAGTCACCATATCCGATATATTCAGGTGCGAGTGGAAGCAATATTTTTTTCGGTCCCATCTGGTTGTGTACCGGCTAAAAGGTTGAATAAGTAAAAAAAGGCACTTTGGCTACCATTGGTTAAACTGATATTTTTTTCAGTGATTGGCCAGCCGTAGGTATCACTCAGTAGCTTTGCTAAAGCTTTAACAAAAGCGTCTTTACCTTGAGGACCATCGTAGTTCGCCATTGCTTCGACAAGCTTGCCACTGGCTAGCATGTCGCTACTGGCTTGATGAAAATAATCGAGCATCGCCGGGATGGCGGCAGGGTTTCCTCCTCCGAGCATGATGGCTCCAGGGGTGCGGAGACCTTCATTGAGGTCTCCCATCAACTGAGTTATTCCGGAATGTCGATTAAATTTTTCACCAAACTTAGAAAATTGCATACTAGGATTTCCTGACGGTTTTAGTTCTGATCGTTTACGTAAAAAAAGCCCCGTTGTTTGAACGGGGCTTTAGGTTCAAGGGATTACCCCGTTATTTTTGCAAGAGTGAGATATCGGCGATTTGCAGGAAGAGGTTACGCAGCTTGTTTAGCAGCGTTAAACGGTTCTTCTTGAGTGCTTCATCTTCTGCCATAACCATGACCGAATCGAAAAACGTATCCACTGGTTCGCGTAGATCCGCTAACTTGCTTAATGCACCTTGATAATCGCCCGTAGCATAAGCAGGTTCAAGTGCTTCCGCCATTACTTCTACATTTTGAGCAAGTGTTATTTCAGCGTCTTCTTTAAGCAGAGAAAGGTCGATTTCTTCAGATAATTCGCCATTAAATTTAGCTAAGATATTACCTACACGTTTATTTGCTGCTGCTAAAGATTCAGCTGCATCTAAATTACGGAAGTGAGAAACGGCCTTAACACGTTGGTCAAAATCGGTCGGTTTTGTTGGTCGGCGAGCTAGAACGGCTTGGATTACGTCGACGCTAAAGCCTTCATCTTGATACCAAGCACGGAAACGACCAAGCATAAACTCGATGACATCATGTTCTACATTGTCGTTCGTTAGTTTATCGCCAAATGACGCTTTTGATTCTGCGATTAACTCAACTAAATCTAGGTTGTAGCCATTTTCAACAATGATGCGTAGCACACCTAAAGATGCACGACGTAGAGCGAATGGGTCACTGCCTTTTGGTGCTTTACCAATACCAAAAATACCGACGATAGTATCGATCTTATCTGCCATAGAAACGGCAGAAGATATACCTGAACTAGGTAACTCATCGCCAGCAAACCTAGGCATATACTGTTCGTTTAGTGCGACAGCAACTTCTTCAGCTTCACCATCGTGGCGAGCATAATGCATGCCCATAACGCCTTGAGTATCTGTAAACTCAAATACCATAGAAGTCATGAGATCACATTTAGCAAGTAGCGCAGCTCGAGTTGATTTTTCAACGTCAGCACCAATTAGCTTTGCAATATAGCCGGCTAATACCGTAATACGGTCGGTTTTATCTTTAATCGTTCCAAGCTGTTTCTGGAATATAGCGGTTTCCAGTTCTGGTAGACGATCGATAAGAGGTCGTTTGCGGTCGGTATTAAAGAAAAACTCAGCATCAGCAAGGCGTGGACGAACCACTTTTTCATTACCTTCGATTACTTGGCGAGGATCTTTAGATTCGATGTTAGAAACAAAGATAAACTTAGGAAGAAGATTTTTGTTTTCATCATAAACAGGGAAATACTTCTGGTCGCCTTTCATTGTGTAAACTAAGGCTTCTGAAGGAACGTTAAGAAACTCTTCTTCAAAAGACGCTGTCAGTACGACAGGCCATTCAACAAGAGAGGTTACTTCTTCAACTAAGTCATCCTCTAAGTCTGCAATCCCGCCTACAGCTTGTGCTGCCTTTTGAGAATCAGCAAGGATGATAGCTTTACGTGCTTCGTAATCTACCATTACTTTGCCGCGTTCTTCGAGAATGGCAGGGTATTGGTCTGCGTTATCTAATGTAAATTCAGCTTCACCCATAAAGCGGTGCCCGCGGATTATACGACTAGATGCGACACCAAGAATTTCGCCTTGGATGAGCTCGTCACCAAGTAGAATAGTTAGCGTCTTAACTGGACGTATAAATTGAGTTTCTTTATCACCCCAACGCATTGGCTTAGCAATAGGTAAATTTGCCAGAGCTTTTGCGGCTAGATCGACAACTAACTCTTGTGCTGGTTGACCTTTAACTTCTTGTTTAAAAAGAAGCCATTCGCCTTTATCTGTTTTTAATCGGTCTGCTTGCTCTGCAGTAATACCATTACCACGAGCCCAACCTTGAGCAGCTTTAGTTGGGTTTCCATCCGCATCAAAAGCAACAGAGATAGCTGGGCCACGTTTTTCTACTACTTTGTCGGCTTGCCCTTCTGCAAGGTCACTTACTTTAAGTGCGAGTCTACGAGGTGAAGCGTACCACTTTACACCTTGATGAGTAAGCGATGCACTTTTTAACTCAGATTCAAAATTGCTAGCAAAGGCTTCAGCAAGCGTACGCAATTGTGTTGGTGGTAGCTCTTCAGTACCTAATTCAATTAGAAAATTCTTAGCCATGACTACTTCTCCTCATCCTTTTTCTTACACATCGGAAAGCCTAAAGCTTCACGAGAGGCGTAATATGCTTCAGCTACAGACTTGGTTAAGTCGCGAATACGAAGGATATAACGTTGACGTTCAGTCACGGAGATAGCTTTACGAGCGTCAAGCAAGTTAAAGGCGTGTCCAGCTTTTAAAATGCGCTCATAAGCAGGAAGAGATAGAGGTGTTTCTAATTCCAGAAGCTCTTTACACTCTTTTTCGCATTGGTCAAAAAATGTAAATAAGAAATCAACATCAGCGTGTTCGAAGTTATACGTCGACTGTTCAACTTCATTTTGGTGGAAGATATCACCGTAAGTTGTTTTTCCAAGAGGACCGTCAGACCAAACTAAGTCATAAACAGAATCAACACCCTGAATATACATAGCTAGGCGTTCTATGCCGTAAGTGATTTCACCTGTTACTGGTTTACACTCGAGACCACCAACTTGTTGGAAGTAAGTAAATTGAGTGACTTCCATGCCGTTAAGCCAAACTTCCCAGCCTAAGCCCCATGCACCTAAAGTTGGGTTTTCCCAGTTATCTTCAACAAAACGGATATCATGAACGAGTGGGTCAATACCCAGCACTTCAAGAGAGCCAAGGTATAGCTCTTGAATGTTATCAGGAGATGGTTTGATGATAACTTGGAATTGATAATAATGCTGTAGACGGTTCGGGTTTTCACCATAGCGACCATCTGTTGGGCGTCGTGATGGTTGAACATAAGCGGTAGCAATTGGCTCTGGGCCAAGGGCTCTTAAGCACGTCATAGGGTGAGAAGTACCTGCACCCACTTCCATGTCTAGAGGTTGAACAATAGTACAACCTTGTGTAGCCCAATAATCCTGCAGCGCGAGGATCATACCTTGAAAGGTTTTGATATCGTATTTTTGCATAGTCAGGTTCGCGCGATCTTCTGTCTGTTTAAGTGAAAAATAACGTTAAAGTATAGCGATATATTACCTACGGGAGTAGATCAAATGTTGTTTATTTATCGAACGTAGGGAAGAAAGTTTGGTTTTATTGATATTTATTACTGTTCTCACGTTGAAATGACTATTTTTCAACGTGAATAACATATTGTGAGTCTGGTTCTTGTCTAGATATGGGGCTATTTGAGCCCTTTTTTAATTAGGTATTCGTAGGGTATTGTTTCTGTTTTAGCAGAAAGAAGTTGATGATCCATAAAGCGACAAAAACTTGGTATATCTCTGGTTGTTGATGGGTCATCTGCTGTTATCAACAAAATTTCACCATCTTGCATATTTCTCATTGTCTTCCTGACCATCATTACGGGCTCTGGACACCTTAATCCTTCCGCTTCAAGAGTCTTGTTTGCTATGGCGTTATCGATTGTCATTACTACGCTCTCTATAAAATCTGAATGCTGATAATACTGCTGGAAAAAATTTTTTCAATAAAAGCTTGGCAAATGTAAAAAAGTTAGCTACATTTAATTAACAAATGCGCAACATAATTCCAGTTATGTTCTAGCACTATTCCAATTTTTCTTGGGCTTCCCCGCTGAAAGGCGGGATTTTTTTGCCTGAAGAAAAATTTCCTTTCCAGTAGTATATGATTCTGGATTGACTGAAAAGAGAAGTGTGCTTTGGAATTAGAAGATATTTATCGACGTGATTTGAATTTGCTGGTAGCACTAAGGGTTCTTATTGAGGAGAGAAGTGTTAGTAAAGCAGCGCTTAGGCTTAATTTGAGTCAATCTGCGATGAGTCGTGTATTAGGTCGTTTGAGAGAAATGTTAAATGATCCCTTATTTACTCGGCAGGGTCATAAGTTGCTTCCAACTGAAAAAGCGTTAGAAATAGATAATGCGCTCGGGGACCCACTCGAATCATTGCGCTCTCTCCTATCAGAAAAAGAGTTTAATCCGAAAAGTTGTACTCAGATTTTTACGATAGCCACGACAGATTATGCGATGCAAACAATTTTACCTTTTGCACTGCCACGTATATACAAAGAAGCGCCTAACGTATCGCTTAACTTCTTACCTTTACAGCACGATCAACTAATGTATCAACTTACCACGCAAGGGGCTGATTTAGCTATTTGTCGACCAATCAGTTCTATTGAGTTATTACATAGTGAGGTTCTTGGCAAAGTAGGCGTGTTTTGTATGCTTTCAAAATCTCATCCTTTGGCTAATTCGGAACTGACTCTTAATGATTATCTTTCATACCCTCACGCGATGGTTGCAATAAGTGATGGTGTTAATGAATTGATTGATAAAGCTTTGCAAGGTCAAGCTGAACGAAAAACAGTGATACGTGCTTACCATTTGGAAGCGGCTCTAGCAATAATAGATACTGTCCCGTTAATTATTACGGTTCCGGCAGATCTGGCTTATTTGGTGGCAGAAACACACAACTTGATAATTAAACCGTTGCCGTTTGAATTTACCCCTTTTGATTATTCTATGATTTGGCACCCTAGGTGCGAGCATTCATTTGCTCAGGAGTGGTTAAGAAACCTTTTAAAAGAAGAGTGCGGTAAGTTGATATCAAAGCGTGTAGAAGATTTAGGGTTACTGAGTTAGATGAATGAAACCAATGGGCTTCGTTCATCTATGCTCGCTATTAATATAGTATATAGACAGAGTTATAATTTAATTACGACACGACCAGTTACTTGGCCATTAGTAATGTCTTCTGCATATTTTGGTGCCTTATCTAGTGTGATTTCGGTACACGCTTGGTCAAAGTAGCTTTCAGGTAGCAATTCAGTTAGTTTTTCCCATGCTGCATTTCTTTTCTCTAGAGGGCAAGATACAGAGTCAACACCTTGAAGGCGAACGTTACGTAAGATAAATGGCATTACCGTTGTTGGTAAATCAAAGCCACCGGCTAGACCACAAGCCGCAACCGCGCTGTTATAGTCCATTTGTGCTAATACTTTTGCAAGAACCTTGCTTCCGACTGTATCAACGGCACCTGCCCAGATTTGTTTTTCTAATGCTCTTGCTGGTTCTTCAAATTCAACACGGTCGATAATTCGACTAGCACCTAATTTTTCTAGAAGTGGACCATTTTTTTCAACACGACCAGTAACTGCGGCAACTTTATAACCTAGTTGAGAAAGCAATGTTACAGAAACAGAACCAACACCGCCGCTTGCGCCTGTAACGAGAATTTCACCATCTTCCGGTTTTACACCAGCGTCGATGAGAGCTTGGACACAAAGCATTGCTGTGAATCCAGCCGTTCCAACCATCATTGCCTGTTTGCTATCCAGTCCTTTTGGTAGCGGGACGAGCCAATCAGCTTTTAATTTGGCTTTTTCAGCCATACCACCCCAATGATTTTCACCAACGCCCCATCCAGTAAGAACAACCTCATCACCCTCTTGGTATCGAGAATCGTCAGAGCTAAGAACTTTACCAGCCAAGTCAATACCTGGAACCATTGGGAAGTTACGGATTATTTTGCCTTTACCTGTAATAGCTAAACCATCTTTATAGTTTAAAGATGTGTAATCAACAGCAATTAAAACGTCACCTTCAGGGAGTTGTGTTTCATCGATCTGCTCAACAGCAGCGAGTGTGCGTTTATCTTCTTGGTTTAGAACTAAAGCATTGAACATGGTTATCTCCATAAGAGTTGGCAGAAAGTCATCAAAATCGAATCTAAAAGTATGGCATGGATTATAGATCTATCCATCGTATGAAGAAAATGAAACATTATCATTCTATTCATGCGCATTATGCATAGTTGTTGGTTTGGTGGACTCTGTGATTAATTTGGTGGTTATATTCTACTGTCTTTAAAATGGTAAAAATAAGAGCAGCGAATAGCTGCCCTTATTTTGGTATTCAAAATTAACATTTTAACTTTTTGTTAATCCACTCGTTCAAAAACGGTAGCGATGCCTTGTCCTAAGCCGATACACATCGTTGCTAATCCAAACTGAGCATCTTGCGCTTCCATGAGGTTAATTAGAGTTGTAGATATACGAGAACCAGAGCAGCCCAATGGATGACCTAGCGCTATTGCACCTCCATTTAGATTGATTTTCTCATCGACAACATCAGTTAATCCAAGGTCTTTTACGCAAGGTAGGGACTGGGCAGCGAAGGCTTCATTTAGCTCAATAACGCCGAGGTCTTGCACAGAAAGACCTGCACGTTTTAATGCTTTTTGTGTCGCTGGTACTGGGCCGTATCCCATAATTGAGGGATCACATCCAGAAACAGCCATTGAACGGATACGCGCACGGATTGGAACACCAAGTTCTTTGGCTTTCTGTTCACTCATGACAAGCATTGCAGATGCACCATCTGATAATGCCGAAGAGGTCCCTGCTGTGACTGTACCGTTAACTGGATCGAAGACAGGTCTAAGCTGTGATAGTCCTTCTACTGTTGTTTCTGGACGGATAACTTCATCGAAATCTAACTGAATCAAAGAGCCATCAGCAGCATGTCCTTCAGTGGGTAAAATTTCATTGTTAAAACGACCTTCAACAGTAGCCGCTTGAGCTCTCGCATGAGACCTTGCTGCAAATTCGTCTTGTTGTTGACGGCTAATGCCATGCATCTTCCCCAACATTTCAGCTGTTAAACCCATCATTCCAGCAGCCTTTGCAACATTTTTAGATAACCCCGGGTGAAAGTCGACACCGTGATTCATTGGTACATGACCCATATGCTCTACACCACCGATTAAGCAGATGTCAGCATCTCCCACCATAATTGCGCGAGAAGCATCATGCAAAGCCTGCATCGATGAACCGCACAAGCGGTTTACGGTTACCGCACCAATTTGTTTAGGTAAGTCAGCCAGTAGAGCAGCATTACGTGCTACGTTAAATCCTTGCTCTAGAGTTTGTTGTACACAGCCCCAATAGATGTCTTCTATTTGATTTGGGTCGACCTTAGGGTTGCGAGCCAAAATGCCTTTCATTAAGTGTGCAGAGAGATCTTCGGCTCTAACGTTGCGAAACGCACCACCTTTGGAGCGGCCCATAGGTGTACGAAGACAATCAACAATAACTACATTATTCATTGTGAGATTCCTTTTCCAAAAGTGATTAAAGAGAGCCAGTTTGCTGAGCTTGATAGAAAACGTCATTATTTTCAGCCATATCTAGTAGCATTTGCGGCACTTGATAGAGTGGCCCTAGCGTTTTGTATTTTGCGGCCATTTCTACGTAGTTTTTCACACCCATACTGTCTAGATAGCGGAACACTCCACCTCTAAAAGGAGGGAATCCTAATCCGTATACCAAGGCCATATCAGCTTCTTGTGGAGAAGCGATAATGCCTTCCTCTAAGCAGAGAACAACTTCGTTAATCATAGGAATCATCATTCTTTGAATAATGGTTTCATCATCAAAAGCTTGTGTGTTTGCACATACTGGTTCAAGAAGCGGTAATACATCTTCTGAAAATGACTTTTTGGGTCTACCTTTTTTGTCCACAGAGTACGAGTAGAAGCCGTTACCATTTTTTTGACCGAATTTGTTTGCTTCAAAAAGCGCTCCAATAGCGTCTTTTCCTTGTTTTGCCATTCTCTCAGGAAAGCCTTTTGCCATTACTTCTTGTGCGTGGTGAGCCGTATCGATGCCCACTACATCCAAAAGATAAGCAGGGCCCATTGGCCATCCAAATTTCTTCTCCATCACTTTGTCGACTTTGGTAAAATCGGCTCCATCGCATAGCAGTGAGCTAAATCCACCGAAGTATGGAAAAAGAACGCGGTTTACAAAAAAACCAGGACAATCATTAACAACAATTGGTGACTTACCCATTTTTGCAGCATAAGCAACAACGCGGTTAATGGTCTCTTCCGATGTTTTCTCACCACGAATGATTTCCACAAGCGGCATCCGATGTACTGGGTTGAAAAAGTGCATACCACAGAAATTTTCTGGACGTTGTAGTGATTTGGCGAGTAAGTTGATTGGAATGGTGGAAGTATTCGAAGCGATAACGCTATCTTCAGATACATGTTGTTCTACTTCACTGAGTACAAAAGCTTTAATCTTTGGATTTTCAACAACAGCTTCAACAACAATATCTGATTGCTCAATACCTGCGTAATGAAGACTAGGAGTAATTGAAGCAAGAATGCCTGTCATTTTGAAGCCGTCAATACGGCCACGTGACAACTGTTTGTTTAATAGTTTAGATGCTTCTGTCATACCTAAATCAAGTGAAGCTTGAGCGATATCTTTCATCATTACAGGAACGCCCTTGAGCGCTGATTGGTAAGCAATACCACCACCCATAATCCCGGCACCAAGCACCGCGGCTCTTTCTGTTTTTTTATTTGCTGATTTCGCCGCTTTTTTAGCAAGTCCCTTTATGTGTTGGTCATTTAAAAACAGCCCAACTAAAGATTTGGCTTCTTCTGATTTTGCTAGTTTTATAAAGTGTTTACGTTCAATATCTAGGGCGGCATTTCGGTTACATGTCGCCGCTTCCTCAATCGCTATGACAGCCGTAATTGGAGCTGGATAATGCGGCCCCGCTTTTTGCATGACCAGACCTTTGGCCATAGTGAAGCTCATTGTGGCTTCGAGCTTACTTAGCGTTAATGCGGATGTTTTTTGCTTACGACGAACTTGCCAGTCAAGTTGCTCATTTTTAGCTTGCGTAATAGTGTTGATTGCTGATTCTAGTAGTGTATCGGTATCAACGACAGCATCGAGTAACCCTAATTTTAGAGCTTCGTCAGCACGTTTTGGTTTGCCTGTGGTAATAAGCTCCATTGCCGTATCTGCGCCAACTAATCTAGGCATCCGAACAGAACCACCAAAACCCGGCATAATACCTAGCTGCGTTTCAGGTAAGCCGATGCTTGTTGTTTTATCACCGATACGAAAATCTGTCGCTAATACACATTCACAACCACCACCTAGAGCATATCCTTTAATCATTGATAAAGTAGGGACTGGCAAATCTTCTAATTTATTGAAAATATCGTTGGCAAACTTAATCCATTGGTCTAGTTCTTTTTCGGGTTTAGCAAATAGGCCTAAAAATTCAGTTATATCTGCACCAACAATAAACGTATCTTTGTCAGAGCTAAGGATTAATCCGGTAAGGCTAGTATGGTTTTTAAGTACATCAAGTGCTTGATCTAGAGACTCAAGTGTCGCTAAATCAAGTTTGTTTACTGAAGCTGGTGCACAAAAACTCAATTCGGCTATACCATCTTTTAGTTCTTTTACCTGTAGGGTCGTGGCTTGGTAAATCATTATCTTTCTCCGTAAAAAAGCAATATGTGATTGCTATCAAGAGTCCATTTTTTAATTGTTTTCACTCTGTTTGGTAAAATTCTGGTTTGACCAGATGATTGATTTTGAACCAGAGAAATCAAAATATCAACAAAATTCAAACAAGCGTTTAACATTTGTGATGTCGGTTTTCTGGTATATGTGGGATTTTATCGTGATAGACTAGATAAATTAGTACGTTAGAAAAGTTAAGATGAACGAACAACCATATCGAATACTAGCTAAGCCAGTTGAGTTTGAAGAAGAGATTAAAAAAGCCTTTTTATTACTCAACTAGCCCATGCACCAACAGCAGAAGTCGCTAAAGACTTTATTGATTCAGTTAAGAAAAAGCACTCTAGTGCTCGGCATAACTGTTGGGCGTTTGTGGCTGGTAGGCCTGAAGATTCAATGATGTGGGGCTTTAGTGACGACGGAGAGCCATCAGGTACAGCAGGTAAACCAATCTTAGCGCAACTTAGTGGTTCTGGTGTTGGAGAGATGGTTGCTGTTGTTACTCGATATTCTGGTGGAATAAAGCTAGGTACGGGTGGATTAGTTAAAGCTTATGGTGGTGGAGTGCAACAAGCGCTTAAACTAGTTCAAACTCTAGAGAAAAAAATCACCACTCAATTGCAACTAAGGTTAGACTACTCGTTTATGCCGCTTATGAAAAATATAATGGCGCAATATGAAGCGTCGGCTTTGAACACGGAATTTTTGGAACAAATAGAGATGACCATAGAGATAGAAGTGCGGTTCGTTTCCGATTTTACTCTCAATGTCGTCAACAAAAGTGGTGCAAGAATTCTTATTTCTCAAGAGACTGTCACCTAAATAAAAGACAACTAGGAAGTTAGAAGCTCAGCTTCATAATGCAAATATGCAATTTCGTTCGATTATCCGCATCGTTGGCTTATTACTAGCCTTATTTAGTGTATCTATGCTAGCGCCAGCATTTGTTGCTTTGGTCTATCGGGATGGTGCGGGTGTCCCATTTGTCAGTACTTTTTTTGTTTTGTTATTTTGCGGCACTTTATGCTGGTTTCCCAACCGGAGGCATAAAAAAGACCTGAAAGCTCGCGATGGCTTTCTTATTGTTGTGCTGTTCTGGACAGTTATTGGTAGTGCAGGTGCGCTGCCTTTCCTTATTTCTGAAGATCCCGCTATTTCAGTGACAGATGCGTTTTTCGAATCTTTCTCTGCTTTAACTACCACCGGTGCGACAGTGATTGTCGGTTTAGATGATTTACCCAAAGCGATATTGTTCTATCGGCAGTTTTTACAATGGTTCGGTGGTATGGGAATCATTGTATTAGCCGTAGCGATACTTCCGGTTTTAGGTATCGGTGGAATGCAGCTATATAGAGCTGAAATTCCGGGACCAGTTAAAGACAGTAAAATGACGCCCAGAATTGCCGAAACAGCGAAAGCCCTTTGGTATATTTATCTTAGTTTAACGCTCGCTTGTGCTGGGGCTTTCTGGCTTGCGGGAATGAGTGGCTTTGATGCTATATGTCATAGTTTTTCAACTATAGCAATTGGTGGTTTTTCTACTCATGATGCGAGTATGGGGTATTTCGATAGCCACGCAATAAATATGATTACGGTGGTGTTTCTTCTTATTTCTGGGTGTAATTTTTCATTGCACTTTGCCGCTTTCTCGTCTGGTGGTGTGCACCCCAAATATTATATTAAAGATCCTGAATTCAGGGCATTCTTCTTTATTCAGGCGATACTATTTTTTGTCTGCTTTATCCTATTATTGATGCATCAGTCTTATATCTCTATATATGACGCATTTGATCAAGCGTTGTTTCAGACCGTTTCTATTTCAACTACCGCCGGGTTTACCACGACTGGCTTTGCTGAGTGGCCTCTATTTCTTCCTGTGTTGCTATTATTCTCGTCTTTTATTGGAGGATGCGCAGGTTCCACTGGTGGGGGCATGAAAGTCATTCGTATTTTGTTGCTGACATTACAAGGTTCTCGTGAAATAAAACGACTTATCCATCCTAGGGCTGTATTTACCATTAAGCTTGGCGATAGTGCGTTACCACAACGCGTAGTCGATGCGGTATGGGGTTTCTTCTCTGCTTATGCTTTGGTTTTTGTGATCTGCATGCTAGCTCTCATTGCAACAGGGATTGATGAACTTAGTGCATTTTCAGCGGTAGCATCTACATTGAATAACCTTGGCCCAGGCTTAGGAGATGTTGCTCTGCATTATGGTGATGTAAACGACAAAGCAAAATGGGTTTTAGTTGTGTCCATGTTGTTTGGTCGATTGGAAATATTTACTCTATTAATTCTATTCACGCCTACTTTCTGGCGTAGTTAAGGGAGGGTCAGTGAAAAAAGTACTTTTTTTGTATGCAACAACAGACGGTCAGACTGTAAAAATTTGCCAATATATACAGAATGAATTGTCAGACTACGAGTGTGAACTGCAAAATTTAAACGAAAATGGAGACGTGGATTTTTCCGCATACGAGAAAGTCGTAATTGGGGCTTCTATCCGTTATGGGCATTTGAGCAAAAACCTTTACCGCTTTATAGAAAAAAATCTAGAAGCATTAAATACATATAAAGTGGCTTTTTTCTGCGTAAACCTTACTGCTCGTAAAGAAGACCAAGGTAAAGACACACCTGAGGGGAGTGTATATATGCGTACTTTTTTGAAAAAGTCTCCTTGGACGCCAAAACTACAAGGAGTATTCGCCGGTGCTCTGCGTTATCCCCAGTACAAGTTCATTGATAGAGTTATGATTCAACTCATTATGAAAATGACTGGAGGTGAAACAGACTCAAGTAAAGAAATTGAATATACAAACTGGGATAAAGTAACTAAATACGCTCAATCTATTAAAGAAATGTAAACAAAACATGTCTTTTTACCCCTTGTTGCAGCAATTTTGTTCGAAAAGAAAATAAATTCGAAAAAAGTGCGAAAAGGGGTTGCCAATGTGATTCATCTCTCTATAATGCGCCCCACTGACACGGCAGAGCCCACAAGGCTTTGCAGATAAATCAGTAAGACGAGCAGCTTGAAAAAGCCTTTCGAAATTAAAATGAAAAAGTATTTGACTCTTCACTTTAAATCGCTAGAATGCACGTCCGCTTCAAGGGAAAGCCTAGAAGCAACGCTCTTTAACAATTTAAACCTATATCAATCTGTGTGGGCACTCGTTGATGACAATCGACAATGATTCTCTGCTTTCGGGCAAGAAATCAAAAATCGGTTTCAATGAACTGAGTGACCTAATTTGATGCTTTCGAGTGTCGAACACAGTTATTTAAATATCATTCTGTTGGAATGGTATGAACTTTAAAGAACACTTTACTGTTTAGCTTTGGCTAAGAAGTAAAAGGCAATTTAAAGTCAGTATTCATTGAGCCAAAAAAACTTAAATTGAAGAGTTTGATCATGGCTCAGATTGAACGCTGGCGGCAGGCTTAACACATGCAAGTCGAGCGGAAACGATATTAACAATCCTTCGGGTGCGTTAATAGGCGTCGAGCGGCGGACGGGTGAGTAATGCTTAGGAATTTGCCCAGTTGAGGGGGATAACTATTGGAAACGATAGCTAATACCGCATACGCCCTACGGGGGAAAGGAGGGGACCTTCGGGCCTTCCGCGATTGGATAAGCCTAAGTGAGATTAGCTAGTTGGTGGGGTAATGGCTCACCAAGGCGACGATCTCTAGCTGGTCTGAGAGGATGATCAGCCACACTGGAACTGAGACACGGTCCAGACTCCTACGGGAGGCAGCAGTGGGGAATATTGCACAATGGGCGAAAGCCTGATGCAGCCATGCCGCGTGTATGAAGAAGGCCTTCGGGTTGTAAAGTACTTTCAGTAGTGAGGAAGGCAGCAAGCTTAATACGTTTGTTGTTTGACGTTAGCTACAGAAGAAGCACCGGCTAACTCCGTGCCAGCAGCCGCGGTAATACGGAGGGTGCGAGCGTTAATCGGAATTACTGGGCGTAAAGCGCATGCAGGTGGTTTGTTAAGTCAGATGTGAAAGCCCGGGGCTCAACCCCGGAAGGTCATTTGAAACTGGCAAACTAGAGTACTGTAGAGGGGGTAGAATTTCAGGTGTAGCGGTGAAATGCGTAGAGATCTGAAGGAATACCAGTGGCGAAGGCGGCCCCCTGGACAGATACTGACACTCAGATGCGAAAGCGTGGGGAGCAAACAGGATTAGATACCCTGGTAGTCCACGCCGTAAACGATGTCTACTTGGAGGTTGTGGCCTTGAGCCGTGGCTTTCGGAGCTAACGCGTTAAGTAGACCGCCTGGGGAGTACGGTCGCAAGATTAAAACTCAAATGAATTGACGGGGGCCCGCACAAGCGGTGGAGCATGTGGTTTAATTCGATGCAACGCGAAGAACCTTACCTACTCTTGACATCCAGAGAATTTGCTAGAGATAGCTTAGTGCCTTCGGGAGCTCTGAGACAGGTGCTGCATGGCTGTCGTCAGCTCGTGTTGTGAAATGTTGGGTTAAGTCCCGCAACGAGCGCAACCCTTATCCTTAATTGCCAGCGAGTTATGTCGGGAACTTTGGGGAGACTGCCGGTGATAAACCGGAGGAAGGTGGGGACGACGTCAAGTCATCATGGCCCTTACGAGTAGGGCTACACACGTGCTACAATGGCGCATACAGAGGGCAGCCAACTAGCAATAGTGAGCGAATCCCAAAAAGTGCGTCGTAGTCCGGATTGGAGTCTGCAACTCGACTCCATGAAGTCGGAATCGCTAGTAATCGTGGATCAGAATGCCACGGTGAATACGTTCCCGGGCCTTGTACACACCGCCCGTCACACCATGGGAGTGGGCTGCAAAAGAAGTAGGTAGTTTAACCTTCGGGGGGACGCTTACCACTTTGTGGTTCATGACTGGGGTGAAGTCGTAACAAGGTAGCCCTAGGGGAACCTGGGGCTGGATCACCTCCTTAAACGATAGATTGCTTGATGAGTGTCCACACAGATTGATTAGGTTTAGAAAGTAAAGAGATGATAGCTCAGAAATATCTTCTGTTATAACGAAGAGATTTTAGTTTGAATCAAGGCGTGCCATTAACGAATGAAGGCGCATACATAAGTATGTAACTGAATGAGGATAAGCAGCACAACGACGAATCAAGCTGAAAGATCAAGTTAGAATGGGTCTGTAGCTCAGCTGGTTAGAGCGCTCGCCTGATAAGCGGGAGGTCGGTGGTTCAAGTCCACTCAGACCCACCAAATTAACTATGAGTTATCAATAGAAACACCCAACTGATGGGGTTATAGCTCAGCTGGGAGAGCGCCTGCCTTGCACGCAGGAGGTCTGCGGTTCGATCCCGCATAGCTCCACCATCTTTAAGTGTTTTTACTCTGCACAGAGAAAAGAATATTTAAAAATGGTTTTGGCTTATTTTTATAAGTATGAAATCTTTGCTCTTTAACAATTTGGAAAGCTGACTGATAAATAATTGATTATTATTTGTCAAAATAAAAGTTCTCAAATCCTATTGGCTTCTTTTTAGAAAGAAATTGATAGGTACTTGTTATTACTTCGGTAATAACAAACCAACACACATTCAAGTGTTCTTGGAAACAACTAACTTCGGTTAGATTGTTTAATATTTGAGTCCGGCAAAATCGAAAATGTTGTCTCGCTCATAATAAAGAGACAACGATTTATAACCTTGGTTGTTTGCCATACATAAAGACCCTTTGGGGTTGTATGGTTAAGTGACTAAGCGTACACGGTGGATGCCTTGGCAGTCAGAGGCGATGAAGGACGTATTAACTTGCGATAAGCGTAGATAAGGCAGTAAAAGCCACTTGAGTCTACGATTTCCGAATGGGGAAACCCACTAGCATAAGCTAGTATTATTAACTGAATACATAGGTTAATAAGGCAAACCCGGGGAACTGAAACATCTAAGTACCCGGAGGAGTAGAAATCAACCGAGATTCCGAAAGTAGCGGCGAGCGAAATTGGATTAGCCCTTAAGCTTTTAATGATGCAGGTGAAGATTCTGGAAAGTATCGCGATACAGGGTGATAGCCCCGTAACCGACACATCATTTTAAGTGAAAACGAGTAAGGCGGGACACGTGATATCCTGTTTGAATATGGGGGGACCATCCTCCAAGGCTAAATACTACTGACTGACCGATAGTGAACCAGTACCGTGAGGGAAAGGCGAAAAGAACCCCTGTGAGGGGAGTGAAATAGAACCTGAAACCGTGTACGTACAAGCAGTAGGAGCAGGCATTGCGTCCTGTGACTGCGTACCTTTTGTATAATGGGTCAGCGACTTATATTTAGTAGCAAGGTTAACCGTATAGGGGAGCCGTAGGGAAACCGAGTCTTAACTGGGCGTCGAGTTGCTAGATATAGACCCGAAACCAGGTGATCTAGCCATGGGCAGGTTGAAGGTTGAGTAACATCAACTGGAGGACCGAACCGACTAATGTTGAAAAATTAGCGGATGACTTGTGGCTAGGGGTGAAAGGCCAATCAAACCTGGAGATAGCTGGTTCTCCCCGAAAGCTATTTAGGTAGCGCCTCGGACGAATACTACTGGGGGTAGAGCACTGTTAAGGCTAGGGGGTCATCCCGACTTACCAACCCTTTGCAAACTCCGAATACCAGTAAGTACTATCCGGGAGACACACGGCGGGTGCTAACGTCCGTCGTGGAGAGGGAAACAACCCAGACCGCCAGCTAAGGTCCCAAAGTATAGCTAAGTGGGAAACGATGTGGGAAGGCTCAGACAGCCAGGATGTTGGCTTAGAAGCAGCCATCATTTAAAGAAAGCGTAATAGCTCACTGGTCGAGTCGGCCTGCGCGGAAGATGTAACGGGGCTAAGCTATACACCGAAGCTGCGGCAACATAATTTATTATGTTGGGTAGGGGAGCGTTCTGTAAGCCGTTGAAGGTGAACTGTAAGGTTTGCTGGAGGTATCAGAAGTGCGAATGCTGACATGAGTAACGATAATGGGGGTGAAAAACCCCCACGCCGGAAGACCAAGGGTTCCTGTCCAACGTTAATCGGGGCAGGGTAAGTCGACCCCTAAGGCGAGGCCGAAAGGCGTAGTCGATGGGAAACGGGTTAATATTCCCGTACTTCTTATAATTGCGATGGGGGGACGGAGAAGGCTAGGTGAGCCTGGCGATGGTTGTCCAGGTTCAAGGGTGTAGGCTAATTTCTTAGGTAAATCCGGGAAATTGTTAGGCTGAGACCCGATGTCGAGCCACTACGGTGGTGAAGTCATTGATGCCATGCTTCCAGGAAAAGCCTCTAAGCTTCAGATTATAAGAAATCGTACCCCAAACCGACACAGGTGGTCGGGTAGAGAATACCAAGGCGCTTGAGAGAACTCGGGTGAAGGAACTAGGCAAAATGGTACCGTAACTTCGGGAGAAGGTACGCTCTTGACGGTGAAATCCCTAGCGGATGGAGCTATCGGGAGTCGCAGATACCAGGTGGCTGCAACTGTTTATTAAAAACACAGCACTGTGCAAAATCGTAAGATGACGTATACGGTGTGACGCCTGCCCGGTGCCGGAAGGTTAATTGATGGGGTTAGACTTAGGTCGAAGCTCTTGATCGAAGCCCCGGTAAACGGCGGCCGTAACTATAACGGTCCTAAGGTAGCGAAATTCCTTGTCGGGTAAGTTCCGACCTGCACGAATGGCGTAATGATGGCCACGCTGTCTCCACCCGAGACTCAGTGAAATTGAAATCGCTGTGAAGATGCAGTGTACCCGCGGCTAGACGGAAAGACCCCGTGAACCTTTACTACAGCTTGGCACTGAACATTGACCCTACATGTGTAGGATAGGTGGGAGACTTTGAAACTTCGTCGCTAGATGGAGTGGAGTCGACCTTGAAATACCACCCTTGTATGCTTGATGTTCTAACTTAGCCCCATAATCTGGGGTGAGGACAGTGCCTGGTGGGTAGTTTGACTGGGGCGGTCTCCTCCCAAAGAGTAACGGAGGAGCACGAAGGTGGGCTAAACACGGTTGGACATCGTGTGGTTAGTGCAATGGCATAAGCCCGCTTGACTGCGAGAATGACAATTCGAGCAGGTGCGAAAGCAGGTCATAGTGATCCGGTGGTTCTGAATGGAAGGGCCATCGCTCAACGGATAAAAGGTACTCCGGGGATAACAGGCTGATACCGCCCAAGAGTTCATATCGACGGCGGTGTTTGGCACCTCGATGTCGGCTCATCACATCCTGGGGCTGAAGTCGGTCCCAAGGGTATGGCTGTTCGCCATTTAAAGTGGTACGCGAGCTGGGTTTAGAACGTCGTGAGACAGTTCGGTCCCTATCTGCCGTGGGCGTTGGAAGATTGAAGGGGGCTGCTCCTAGTACGAGAGGACCGGAGTGGACGAACCTCTGGTGTTCGGGTTGTCATGCCAATGGCATTGCCCGGTAGCTAAGTTCGGAATCGATAAGCGCTGAAAGCATCTAAGCGCGAAGCGAGCCCTGAGATGAGTCTTCCCTGGCACTTTAAGTGTCCTAAAGGGTTGTTCGAGACTAGAACGTTGATAGGCAGGGTGTGTAAGCGTTGTGAGGCGTTGAGCTAACCTGTACTAATTGCCCGTGAGGCTTAACCATACAACACCCAAGGGGTTTTGTGGACTCAATGAAGAACATTGAATGTGTGAAGAACTTATATTTTTGTTGGCTTTTCGAATTTTAAGATTTTGCTTGGCGACCATAGCATTGTGGACCCACCTGATTCCATGCCGAACTCAGAAGTGAAACGCAATAGCGCCGATGGTAGTGTGGGGTTTCCCCATGTGAGAGTAGGACATCGCCAGGCTCTTATTCGTTTTTATCTTTTTTAGAAAAAGATAGAAGCAAAAATTAACAAAGCATCTAAGTCAGACTTTGTTAATGTAAGAATACCATGTGGAGTGGTAGTTCAGTTGGTTAGAATACCGGCCTGTCACGCCGGGGGTCGCGGGTTCGAGTCCCGTCCACTCCGCCATTATCTTACGCAATATATACGAAGCCTCAGCAGAAATGCTGGGGCTTTTTTGCGTTTGGTGCATAAAGAATGCCCTGTGATGTGGTCGTTCAGTTGGTTAGCTTTTTGTTAGAGGAAGCCGGCCCGTCACGCCGGAGAATGCGCGTAATTGCAGTAGAGAGCAAGTCCCGTCCACTCCGCCATTATCTTACGCAGTATATACGAAGCCTCAGCTGAAATTCTGGGGCGTTTTTGCGTTTGGTATCCAATATTGAATCGGTTAATTATGCGATCTAATAAGGACTTTAAAATGATTCCTTATAAAGCATGATTTTCTGTCCTTGATTAATTCAAGTTCCAATTTCCGAATTAGAATGTGTTAGCAAGCTGTTTCTCATTTTTGTTATGATAAAAGTCGTACTGATATCGTTAAGTATCTCAAAGTTAGCAGAGTAAGCATCAATAAATGGGTTAAAGTTTATCTCGATCATGACCTTGAAGGACGTCACGATAAATTGCACTCTGGGAGGCCTTATCGTGCAACAGAAGAGCAGAAGTCGTAATTAAAGGGGTAAGAATCCGAACATACTGCGAATACGAATAGTGGCGTCTACAGGCAAGAAATATTACCCTTTATATCGAGAACAACTTTGATTTATCTCTAATGCAAATACAGATAATTGGCATTCAGTTATCATTATCGGTCAGGCTAGTTGGCAGCAAAGTGATCTCGCTGATGAATTGCGAAATTAGATGTCAATTCATATAGCGCCTCACTCACCATAAGTAAACGGTAAATGCCGAGATAAAACTGACCTACCACTTAGTTAACTTCACTTGTCCAAAGTTCAACTAACGTTAATTGCTCAAAAAGCTGTTTTTATATACAGCTTAAGTTACTCCTGTAACATTTTTAATGTGAGATATTATCAGACTTACAATGCGTTCTTTTTATTGGTCAATTTATAGTTAGACCTATAGAATATCGTTAACTTTTGTACAAAATGGTCAGTTATGAATCAATTCACGATTTTGGGTTTTATCGCCATCGGTGGTGCCTTTGGCGCATGTTCTCGATATTTGGTTTCAGAGCTTTGTGTTGCATTAATGGGTAGGGGGTTTCCTTATGGAACCTTAACTGTAAATGTTGTTGGTTCATTTATGATGGGTTTATTAATTGCTGCTTTTGAAACTGAGTTATTATCTCAGGTTCCATGGAGGCAAGTCATTGGACTTGGTTTTCTGGGAGCTCTAACAACGTTCTCAACTTTTTCCATGGATAACGTCTTGTTGTTACAACAGGGAGCATTTTTTAAAATGGGTCTAAACGTTCTACTTAACGTTCTACTAAGTATTTCGGCTGCTTGGTTAGGGTTCCAGCTTCTTATTCGTGGCTAAGAGTTATCAGCGATAGTTATCTATCGTATTTCAGTTTAGATTGGTGAAGCAGAATAATTCGCGACCGAGTTATTGAACAGATTAAGGTTAGCAATTGACCTAATATAATCACATTACTCCTATTTAATTGTTATACGTTTATCAGTTCGCGTTTCTAATTTACCTCGTAGTCTAATGCTCATATACGAGACACCATTTTTATGTTTCACGTGAAACATGCAGTACGAAGTACTGCATGTTTTATCGTAAGGTTAGGAATGAATTAGTTCTGATGTCGCACTTACAAGCCAGTTTCGTTCATGTTCCTGTAGTAATGGAGATAAGTTAGCTCTCACCTTTTTGTGATAAATATTTAACCAGCGCAGCTCTGGTTTCGTTAACATATCTGGAATGATACATCGTAGGTCGATAGGACACAGTGTTAGCGGCTCGAAACCTAGTCCCGCGAAATCTCCCCCTGTTTCTTTTGGTACAATAAGTTCAAGGTTTTCAATACGAATACCAAAACTATCTGCGCGGTAATATCCAGGTTCATTGGACACTACCATCCCAGGACGCAGTGCTACAAGGTTCGGTTTTTTAGATATGCTTTGGGGCCCTTCATGGACACTAAGGAAGTGGCCAACGCCATGGCCAGTTCCATGGTCGAAATCGTAACCATTAGCCCATAGGTGCTGCCGCGCTAGTACGTCTATCTGACTACCAGTGGTGCCACTAGGAAATGTGGCGGTTGCTATACCGATGTGTCCTTTTAAAACTAATGTAAAAAGTTTCTTCATTTCATCGGTAGGGGTTCCGATAGCGATTGTTCGTGTAATGTCTGTTGTGCCATTTGGATATTGACCACCGGAATCTACTAAATATAGTGTATTGAGACTTAAGTTTCCAGGAATGTCTTGGTCGTTATGGTTGTAGTGACACATTGCAGCATTTGGTCCAGAAGCTGAAATTGTATCAAAACTTAGATCAACCAAACTTGGGTGCGTTTCGCGAAAATATTGCAATTTGTCTGAAATAGTAGCTTCGTTATGGAGGCGATTTTGTTCCACTTCGGTATCTAACCAATGAAGGAACTTGACCATTGCAACACCGTCAACTACGTGACTTGATTTCATACCCTCTATCTCAGAGTTGTTCTTGACAGCTTTAAGCAACAAGCAAGGGTCAGGTTCTTCAATAACTATAGCAGAAGCTGATTCTAATCGAAGTTTAAACCAGGCATTGGTCGAAGTAGAGTCGAACAATACCGTTTTACCTCTTAACTCTTGAAGACGTGTAGTGAGAAGGGTTGGGTTAACAATATTAACGCCCCTACCTACATGTGAACTAAAATTTGTTGATACACGGTCCTCTTCTATAAAGAAATCAACACTTGAATCAGAGTAGATAATAGCGTGGGACAATAATACAGGTAACCTAGATACATCCAAACCTCTGACGTTTAGCAACCAACAGATTGTATCTAATCGAGTCAGAATGGCGGCGTCGGCTCCTTTTCCTTGGAGTAGTCCAGCGACTGTTCGCCTTTTTTGTGAGCTGCTTTCTCCAGTGATAGTTTCGTCTAATAGGCGCATTTGACTGAGTTTAGGCACGGGGCGATCTAACCAACATTCATCTATTGGATTAACGGTTAACTCGGCCAGTTCGATACTTTCGACTAATTCGTGTTTAACGTTCTTAAGCCAGGAAGCTGCATGCATTCTTGGGTCATAAGCTACTTTCTTTATACTGTTTTTTTGGCTATTGAGCCATTGCCAAAAAGGTTCTTCAGTTAGGTGGTGATAGCTAAAAATATCGTCCGGGACTTGATTTCTAACCTGAACAGTATAACGACCATCCACAAAAACTGCGGCCGAAGTTTTAGATATGACGGCAACTCCGGCTGAACCAGTAAACCCAGTTGCCCACATTAGACGTTCATTGTGTTCTGGAACATACTCGCCTAAGAATTCGTCCTCGTGGGGAATGATGAGAGCATCATAGTTGTTAGCAGTGAGCCAGTTTCGAATAGATTTGACTCGTTGCGAAATTACTGTATCCATGAATGTTCCTTGTTGTAGATAGCTTTAATTGTTTAAAACAACTTAATATAAAAATGGTAAAATATACAGAGTATATGAGTTATCGCAAATTTTGAGTCTTGCTTATAATCAGAGATTTCAGCCAATGAAGTGCCGGGTCATTTCCTCTGTCAGAACTCCAAAATAGAGTATAGGCCATAGGAGGGAAGGCCATAGGCAGTGGAATTACGGTTAAATCATAATGTTCAGCAACAAGTCGCGTAAAGTAACTTGGTGCAGTAAAAATGAAATCAGAATACGTACAAAGTGCCGAAGCACTATTAAAGTCAGGGACCGTAATTGCAATGTCTCTTTCAAGCCCACTTTCTGCAAGTTTATAGTCTAATAGCCAACGGTCGCTACCGTCACATCTAACTTGAATATGTCTAAGGTTTAAGTATCGGTCAAGATTCCAGTCTTTATTTAGAATTGGATGGTCTTTGCGTACAACACACATTTGTCTATCACGATATATTTCAGTCTCGGATATATATTTTGGTGTCGGCATGGTTAATGCTGCATGGGTGATATCTATGTCTCGGCCGGTAATTCCGATGTCCAGTTCACCATTACGCAGACTCTCAAATGTATTATCTGACCAGTTATGAGAACTTATACTGACGTTAGGTGCTTTGCTAAATAGTGCGGGTAAAAAATGCGGTAAAATAAGTGGGTATGCACTTTCAACTAAAGCGATATTGAATTTTTGGTGAGATGTATCAGGACTAAATTCGTCAGGTTGGTTGATCTGTTCTAACTGAATTATTAATCGATCAAGTTTAGGAACTAAATTGAGAGCCCTGGGAGTGGGCTTAAGTCCATGAGAAGTACGAACAAAAAGAGGGTCGTTGAACTGTAAACGTAACTTGGCTAACGACTTGCTTACTGCGGATTGACTCAAACATAATCGGTTAGCGGCCCTCGTTACGTTAAGTTCTTCAAAAAGCACCTTTAGACAAACTAAAAGATTCAGGTCTATACGGGATAGGTTTTCTAGGTTCATAAAGAAATTCCGAGCAGGAATAATGCAAATGATTATAAGCCATTTGAGGTCATATCAGTAGCCATATATGATTCGCACTTACCGCGATTCAACGAAGTTATATTAATGAACAAGATACCAACCAACAGATTTCAGATATCGTTACTCATTATGTTAGTGCTATTTAGTCCACTCGCAATTGATATCTATCTCCCTGCATTACCTTTGATTTCAGAAACGTTTCACGTGAAACATACCTATGCGCAAGGCACAATCACATGGTTCTTATTTTCTATGGGAGTAGGTCAGTTGTTTGCTGGACCTCTAGCTGATAGATATGGAAGAAAGATAATTGCTATATGCGGAGTATATATTTACGCGGTAAGTGCGTATATGGCTTGGTTGGCTAATAGCATTGAATTACTACTAACAGCGAGAGTGGTGCAAGGACTAGGCGCGTGTACTACTTCAGTCGCCGCATTTGCAACCGTCAGAGACGTGTTTGGCCCTGAAAAAAGTGGAAGAATGATTAGTTATCTAAATGGCGCGATTTGCTTCATACCTGCCTTAGCCCCCATACTTGGTAGCTACTTAACTCAACAATATGGGTGGCGTAGTAACTTTTCATTTATGGCCATTTTTGCAGTGATCGTAGGAACTCTTTTACTAATAGGTATGAAAGAGACAAACCCAAGTTTAGAGAAACAAAAAGTATTTAAACTAGAGCGATACATTAGTGTTTTATCAAATACAAATTTCTTGTTTCATGCGTCGTTATGTATGATTTCCATGGCTGTGATTTTAGCTTACGTAACCTCAGCACCGATCGTACTAATGGACCAGATGGGGCTAAATATGAACGAATTTACGTTTTGGTTTGGGGTTAACGCTGTAATAAATATCATGGCTGCTTTATTTGCACCAAAACTGATGGATTACAAAGGTACACAATTCGCATTAACTGTCGGGATAACTACGATGTTAATTGGTGGAACACTCATGCTTTTGTTACCAAGCCATCAATTTGCTTGGGCATTCATGCTGCCTATTTTCATGTCCTCTGTCGGATTTGCGCTTGTATTAGGTACGGCTGCAGGCAAAGCCTTAGCGCCATTTGGTGACAAAGCCGGAACGGCTGCAGCGTTAGTTGGATTATTCCAAATGAGTGGTGCTGGTATTGTAGTTAGTGCGGTGCAAAGATTGCATTTAGATGCTCAATATACAATAGCTTTGCAAATGTTTTTGATTGCTCCTGCCATCGTTGTCTTATTCAGCCATAGGGGAAAAATGTGGCATCAAAGGTACAACTGATATAATTGCTTTAATTAGTCGAATGTTTGTTTTCCAAGCATAGAATACAGTGTATATTTGAAGTGTATAAACACATACCTATTAATTAACCACTGGAAAAATATATATCTAATGTCATTAACGACTTATGAAATGGCTCGTGTATTAGAGCAATT
Organism: Vibrio algarum; assembly: GCF_028204155.1. NCBI lineage: Bacteria > Pseudomonadati > Pseudomonadota > Gammaproteobacteria > Vibrionales > Vibrionaceae > Vibrio > Vibrio algarum. Next base: position 468,539 of record NZ_JAQLOI010000001.1, read on the forward strand.
AGAAGAATCGCCAGAAAAAATAATGTTTGGCAAATTGCTCAATGAGTTGGGAAATCAAAGTGAAGAACGAATCCGCAGTGCAGCAAAGCAAGTGCCTATCTATATATTGAGAGATATAGTATATCAATTTCAAAAAGTTATTGAGTCGCGTAAAGGCGAACAGGTTGAGATCTTAGCAAAAGAGTTAGCTAAGCAAGGTATTTCTGCTGAAGAGTTACAAAAATATTTAGATAAATAAATAGGCTCATTAAACTAAAGAGCCTATTTTATCTACGATAGATAACCATTTGTTGAATTGTTTTTTAGTACTTTAGATTTGATCAAACAATCTATTGAGAACAGCCCTGCACCCCAAACAATATTGATTAATATCATCAATCCCCACAACTGGTGATCATAGAAACCTTTTTCCCATAATAAAGGATATGAAAGCACAGCGATTAAGTTGAAGCCAAATAATAATACTGCCATCGGTCTTGTTAATATTCCTAAAGCAAGAAAGAGGGGTAGGGTTAGCTCGGCTGCAGTTCCTAAATAGGCTGCTAATTCCCAAGGCAAGATAGGCACAATATACTCATATTCGAATAAATAGAGCGTGCTATCCCAGGTCGCTATCTTTGTTAGACCTGAATTAAAAAATATCCAAGCAACCCACAGGCGGCAAAAGAGTAAAAGAAAAGGGATGAAAACCAGCTGGAGTTGGTCTACTGCTGTTTGGTAATGCGTAAAAGACTTTTGAAGTAAATTAGTCATATGAACTCCTGACTATGTATGCATCTGGAAACCGATAAACAGGTTTAAAGATATTAATTTTTGAAGATGTAAAAGTATATTTGGGGCAATCAACCCTAAGGGGATTTGAGATTCAATTTGCTTAATAAGCATTAACTCATCAACGCTAAGTTTTTCTACTAACAGATCGTCGTTGCTCAACACTAATACAACGCCACCCTCTCTTTTGTGTATATCTAAATTTTCAAAATCGTGATTTTTAATGGCATTCCTGATAGAAAAAACCGCAAATTTGGATTCCACAAGCTTACAAGCCGGGTTTAAGAACAAGCGAACTTTGGCCAGTTCGTCTGAATTGAGAGTTTGAATTTTCTGGAATGCATAGAGATTTGGTATTGGCTGAGGGTGGTCATTCATTTGACTGCTCTCATCTATAGCCCACTCTAAATTCGCGACGTCTTCAAGATAAGGCACTGCGGTAATAACTTGTTTCACTGAACGAATGGTCTTAGAAAAGCGACCGCCATATCCAGAAACATTTCCCTCTAGCAATGGGCAAGACAAGATATGCTTTCGGGCTAAACCATCGAAACATTGCTCACCAACTAAACTGAGAACGTCAGGGTAGGTAAGGTGCAAAATCTCAGTCAGGCTGATTATGAAGTTATTACGATAGATCTGTAAGCGCTCATCTGCTGTGAGCCGGTTGTCCAATATATTGCAATCGTTGCCGGTGGCTTGATAATGGAGTGCCTTGGCAAAATTTGATTGTAACTCCGATAACGTCATGAAACCTTCCTAACAGAATTATTTAGCGAGTGTAAGTGTTCACTTGCTATCTGAGCTTGTGATAAAAGGACTTCCGGTGTTGGAATATCTAAATCCCATTCGATAAGAGTGTGTCTAGCACCATTACGATTAATCCAGTTAGAAAAAAGAATCCAAACTTCGTCACTTACGGGCTTACTGTGTGTGTCGATCCAAATTTCACCTTTGTCGGTGATTTTTTTTGTAAATCCGGCTAAGTGAATCTCCTTTACCTTGCTTGCATCAATACCCGCTAAGTAAGTCTCACTAGAAAAACTGTGGTTAAAAGACGAGACATGTATATTGTTGAAATCGAGCAGTAGGTAGCAACCAGTTCTCTTTTGAACTTCTGACAAAAACACCCATTCATCGATAGTTGAGTGCGCGAAACTTACATAACTAGAGGGGTTTTCTACCAATATAGGTTGTTTTATATAGTCCTGTACGATGAGAACATTGCGGCAAAATACACGAAGGGCTTCTTCGGTGTAAGGTAACGGTAGAAGGTCGTTGAAGTAATGTCCACCATTTTCACTCCAGCTTAAATGATCTGAAACAAAAATAGGGTCTACGTCATCAATGAGTGCTTTTAATTTTGCTAGATGAGTATCGTTTACTGGAGCGACTGAACCAAGAGATAAACCAATACCATGGCAACTAATATCGTAGCTATTTCTGAGTGTCCGAAGATCGTGTCTAGCTTGAGAGTGGCCTGCGAAGTAGTTCTCGCTGTGGATTTCTAACCAAGAAAGTTTAGGTTCACTCTCTTTAAAAAAATCTATGTGAGGAGTGCGAAGACCGACTCCTACCTGACTATGAAAATTAGATAACATAAAGACCTCTTAAACTTCCTGCTACCTAGCGTGACCCAATAAAAAGGGATGTTTGGGCCACGCTAGAGAAAGAGTTAACTAGATGAAGTGCTACCACCCGCTAGGCGATCACAAAGGCCAGATGGCACCATAATAAAGGCGTCTTTTTGGAAGTCCTCTTTGGATGTACCGGCACATGAACTCGTTTTTGTAGCACAGTCATTTTTTCCGGCTTTGGCAACGCCATAGCATTTTTCTTTATCTGCAGCGACTGCATGAGTCGTTGTTAAAGTTGTCGCTGCAATTGCTAGAAGGCTAGTTACGGCTGCGGTAACGGCTAGATTAGACTTTTTCATATTTAATTCCTCTGAACTCATTCCATTGTTTTAGTAGGGCAAAGCTGATGTTGTTATTGTCGAGCAAATCATCAACTTGCTTAATGTATAGGAGAGGGACTGTGGATAAAAAATTTCACTTAATCATAAATAGTTCTCATTTAGTAACTTATCTAATTGAAATTTATAATAAAAATAAACAGGAAAATATGTGCACTAAATAACGCCAAACAAGATGATTAATGTATAATTGTAAAATTATGTATAAATAAACAGTAACCCTATTTAGGAATAAAAGATGGATGCTTCATTGCTACTTGATGGCCTTAACGATAAGCAGAGAGAAGCGGTAGGTGCACCGCTAGAAAATATGCTGGTATTAGCCGGAGCTGGAAGTGGTAAAACAAGAGTGTTGGTCCATCGTATTGCGTGGTTAATGGCGATTGAGAATGCCTCACCGTTTTCAATTATGTCCGTTACCTTTACGAATAAAGCTGCTGGAGAAATGCGAGCCCGTATCGAAGAGTTAACAATGGGCAGCGCATCTGGCATGTGGAATGGTACATTTCACGGAATATGCCATCGTATTCTCAGGGCTCACTATTTGGACGCAAATTTGCCGCAAGATTTTCAGATAATTGATTCTGATGATCAGCAGCGACTACTCCGTCGATTGATAAAAGCACAAAATTTAGATGAGAAACAGTGGTCAGCACGACAAGCCGCGTGGTGGATAAATGGTAAGAAAGATGAAGGGCTAAGGCCCAAGCATATAGATGCTTATCAAGACCCTATTACTCAAACGTGGCTTCAGATTTACTCCGCTTACCAAGAAGCATGTGATAGAGCCGGATTGGTTGATTTCGCAGAAATTCTTTTGCGGGTCACGGAGTTATTGCGTGATAAACATTTTATTAGAGAGCATTATCAGGCACGTTTTTCACATATTCTAGTGGATGAATTTCAAGATACTAACAATATCCAATACGCTTGGTTGAGGTTGATGGCTGGCAAAACGAGCCATGTCATGATCGTTGGAGATGATGATCAGTCTATTTATGGTTGGCGCGGAGCAAAAATAGAAAATATTCATAAGTTTACTGAAGAGTTTCCAAGCGTGGCCACTATTCGTCTAGAACAAAACTATCGTTCGACCAAAACAATACTAAAAGCGGCCAATGAGTTAATAGAAAACAATACAGAGAGAATGGGTAAAGAACTTTGGACTGACGGTGATGATGGCGAGAAAATTTCAGTGTATTCCGCTTATAATGAACTGGACGAAGCTCGCTTTGCAGTAAGTAAGATTAAGGAGTCTCAGGAAAGTGGAGGCTTATTAGTTGATTGTGCAATGCTCTATAGAAACAATGCTCAATCTAGGGTGTTAGAAGAAGCGCTTATACAAGCAGGGTTACCCTATAGAATTTATGGTGGAATGCGATTTTTCGAACGTCAGGAAATCAGAGACGCATTAAGTTATATGCGTCTAATGGCAAGCCGACGAGATGATGCAGCGTTTGAGCGAGTGGTTAATACTCCAACTCGAGGAATGGGAGATAAAACATTAGAAACAATTCGGTTTGCTGCCCGTGAACGTGGTGCAACTATGTGGGAAGCAAGCGTAGCACTGCTTAATGAAAAAGTGCTTGCTGGTAGAGCGGCAGGTGCTCTTAGTCGGTTTATTGAATTAATTGATGCCTTAGAAGATGACACATCTGAGTTTACTCTTCATCAACAGGCCGACCATGTTATCAAGTCTTCCGGTTTGTTCGCGATGTACGAACAAGAAAAAGGCGAAAAATCGAAAGCTCGTATTGAAAACCTAGAAGAGCTTGTTACAGCAACGAGACAGTTTGAAAAGCCAGAAGAAGCGGATGATATGACTCTGTTATCAGCGTTTCTATCACATGCAGCATTAGAAGCAGGTGAAGGGCAAGCTGATGAATTTGATGACGCTGTTCAATTGATGACATTACATAGTGCTAAAGGCCTAGAGTTTCCAATGGTCTTTATGGTTGGGGTCGAAGAGGGTATGTTTCCGAGCCAAATGTCGGCTGAAGAAGCAGGTAGACTAGAAGAAGAGCGACGCCTTTGTTATGTAGGAATGACTCGAGCGAAAGAGAAACTATTTATTACTTATGCAGAAATGCGCCGCTTATACGGGCAAGATAAATATCATAAACCTTCTCGTTTTATCAAAGAGCTACCAGAGGTATGTTTGGAAGAAGTTCGAATGAAGGCGCAAGTCAGTAGGCCAGCTACGAGCGGACGCTTTAACCAAACAGCAGTGAAAGAAAACTTTAATGAAACAGGGTTTAGTTTAGGGCAGAGAGTGACGCACCCTAAATTTGGCGAAGGAACAATTATCAACTTTGAAGGTAGTGGCCCACAGAGTCGAGTTCAGGTTGCCTTTAATGGTGAAGGAATCAAATGGCTTGTTACGCAATACGCCAAACTACAATAGGCATAAAAAGAAAAACCCCGATACTTTCGTATCGGGGCTATAGTCTTACTTGCAGCAATCCAGCTACTAAATGTGCTCCATGCATCAAATCCTTGATAGTGTGCTGTAATCCTTCAGCGTATTCCTTTTCATCGCCTTCCTAGCGGTGTCCTTGATCTTATCCTGATCTGCTAACAATCCTCGTCAGCGTCCGTCACTTGATCCTTGAGCGGTGTCCTTTACATCATCCTGATGTTCAGTCCTTGCCTCTTCCAGAGGTGTCCATTGTCTTTCCTTAGTAGTAACCATCCTAGCTACTATTGCGTCCATTCAATGTCCTATTCGCTTTCCGTGCAGATTATTCATCCTGAACAACCTAATCTTCATCCTAAAGACCACCTAATCCTTGGTGCTTTCTTATTCCGTGTCAGTATCCTCCCGACAAGATTGATAATAGCAAATGACACCTCATCAACAAGTAGGCTAAACGATTGCCTTACTACTAAATATTATTCAAATTAGCATTGTTTGTAGGTTTTAAAGGGCTTACTGCCAAATAAATCGAATTAACGGATAGGTTAAACACTAAAAGACTTACGTTGATGTAAGAGATCTCGCACAAGAAGTGACTACAATATCTTACTGTCATAAATAGTCAGTAATTTCGAATTATAACGCTTTTCGCATTTTTCTGTTTTGGTTGGCGAATTTTAAACCATCAAAACTAAAAATGATCAATGCAGCCCATATAAAGGTAAACGTCAAAGCTTTATCTGCAGAGAAGGGTTCGTGGTATATGAAAACAGCCAATAAAAACATTAAACTTGGGCCTATGTATTGAAAAAAACCCAACGTGGATAACATGATGCGAGTTGCGGCTCCGTTAAAACAGAGTAAAGGGAGCGTTGTGACGATGCCCGCAGCAAAAAGAAGAAGATTTAAGTTGAGCTCATTGTTGACTAAATTTGATGTCGAGCTATCCGCAATCAAGGCTAGGTAAATAAGTGCAGCTGGTAGAATAATCATCGTCTCTATAAACAGCCCCGTTTGAGCATCTAGGTTTATTTTTTTCCGAAGTAATCCGTAACAGCCGAAACTTGTCGCTAAAGCTAGGGCTACAACGGGGACTTTACCAAATGCAACGATCTGAATTGCGACACCTAAAAAGGCAAGTAGAACTGCAAACCATTGAAGTTTTCTAAGCCTTTCTCCGAGAAAAACCATACCAAGAAGAACATTAAACAATGGATTTATATAGTAACCAAGACTGGCATCTATCATATGTTCAGTATTTACTGCCCAAATAAATATTAACCAGTTAGTAGCGACAAGTAGAGAGGTTACTGTCAGAAACAACATGCTCTTTTTTTGTTTGAGGACTTTTGCTACGACTTTCCAACGTTTTCCAAGGTGTAATAAAAAGGCAAGAAAGACAAATGACCATATGATCCTGTGGCTAAGTATTTCTAAAGGAGCAACTTCGATGATAGCCTTAAAATAGATAGGAGCTATTCCCCACATAGTGTAAGCCGCTAGCGCCAGTAATACGCCTTGTTTTGATCTAACCTGTTGTTCGGTTGTCATGCTTTCCGTAACTTATGAATTGGTATGAGTAAGAGAGCGAGTATAAAAGCGATATCACATATTCACCTAATAATTTGATGTTTTATTCACAGCTAAACCCAACTACAATGTCCCGCTATATTAGGGACTCTATTTCCTAAGTGACCATTCAGCTTCTTTATCTACTAGGATACTAATGACTTCTAAGCTTTTAGCTCAGCAAATCGATACCCAACAGCCTGATCCAGAATCAATATTAAATGATGTGTTTGGATATCAGAAATATCGTGATGGCCAAGGTGAAGTTATTAGAGCAGCACTAAATAACCAAGATAGCCTAGTTATTATGCCTACGGGTGGTGGTAAATCACTGTGTTATCAGATTCCTGCATTAGTGAAAGAGGGGCTGACTATAGTCATTTCGCCACTTATTTCGTTGATGAAAGATCAGGTCGACCAACTTAAAGCAAATGGTGTTGCGGCAGGCTGCTTAAATTCATCCATGACAAGAGAAGAACTATCATCTGTTTTTACCCGGATGAATAACGGTAAACTTAAGCTATTGTATGTATCACCAGAAAGAGCATTAACTCAAGATTTTACAGAACGCTTATCTTGGGTAAAAGTATCAATGATCGCGGTTGATGAAGCACACTGTATTTCTCAATGGGGACATGATTTCAGACCTGAATACGCCGCTTTAGGTCAACTTAGAATGCAGTTTCCCACGGTTCCTTTTATGGCATTAACGGCCACTGCTGACGATGCGACGAGAAAAGATATCGTTTCTAGGTTGCATCTAAATCAGGCATTGATTTACCTGGGAAGTTTTGACCGCCCAAATATTCGTTACAATCTTGTAGAGAAACATAAACCTGTTTCTCAAGTGATTCGTTTTCTGGCTACACAAAAAGGCCAATGTGGCATTATTTATTGTGGAAGCCGGAAAAAGGTAGAGATGTTAACGGAGAAATTATGCAATAACCATATTCGTGCCGCTGGCTATCATGCGGGTATGGACACTGATGAGCGTGCTTATGTACAGGATGCATTTCAGAAAGATGATATTCAAATAGTGGTTGCTACCGTTGCTTTTGGAATGGGTATCAATAAGCCCAATGTGCGATTTGTCGTGCATTTCGATATCCCAAGAAATATCGAATCCTATTATCAAGAAACAGGTCGAGCAGGTCGAGATGGTCTTCCAGCCGAAGCGATGATGCTGTTTGACCCTGCGGATATGGGGTGGTTGCGTAAAATATTGGACGAAAAGCCTGATGGTGAGCAAAAACGAGTAGAAACCCATAAACTTAACGCTATGAGTGCATTTGCAGAAGCGCAAACTTGCCGTCGACAAGTTTTGTTGAACTATTTTGGTGAGTATAGACATGAGCCATGCGGAAACTGTGACATATGCTTGGATCCACCAAAGCACTTTGATGCAACAGAAGCTGCTCAAAAAGCACTTTCATGTGTGTATCGGGTTAATCAAGGTTTCGGTATGGGCTATGTTGTGGAAGTTTTAAGAGGTATGCAAAATATACGTGTTAGAGAAAATGGTCATGACAAGCTTTCGACCTATGGTATAGGTCGTGAGCATAGCCATGATTATTGGATCAGTATTATGCGTCAGCTTGTTCACAAAGGTTTGCTTTTCCAAAATATTACTCGAAACTCAACATTGCAGCTAACCGAAGAAGCTAGGCCTCTTTTACGCGGAAATATGGATATTGAGCTTGCAGTACCAAGACTAGACACCGCAATAAGAGCTGCCAAATCCAACAAGTTGGCTAATCGTAACTACGACAAAAAATTGTTCGTGAAATTACGTAAGTTGCGTAAATCCATTGCGGATGCAGATGGTTTGCCACCTTACGTGGTATTTAGTGATGCGACCTTAATTGATATGGCTGATATGTTACCAACATCATATGGTGAAATGCTTGCAGTAAATGGTGTGGGACAAGTGAAACTTGAAAAATACGCGGACGAGTTTTTAGATACGATTCAGGAGCACATTACTCATGGAGAAGAATAAACGCTGGGGGCTGATGGAGTGTATAGAAAAGGAAGGTAAGTTAATCTTAATTGCACCATCATTCGATGTGGACTCTTTCCCAGAGCTTGGACAAGAACTGGTTGAACTGCTGTCAGCAGAGGTAAAAGAAAAGCAATTTGATGCTGACCTACATTCTTGGTTAATCGATTTTGAAGGGTGTATTTTTTTCTAAGAGCTGAGCACTATTCTGAATCCATATGGCTTGAAGCTTTGTATAAACAGGAGAGTCGAGAAGAGGTGGATTATTTAGCGGCTCTTTTTACCAAAGGTTTCTAACCTTATGCGATTAATGAAAGTAAACGCTCTTTTCATTAGTGGAGAATCTGGTAATTTAAAAATACACAGCTAAACGTTTGCGAAGTTTTTAGGTACTTGCAGCGTAATTTGATTAATGTATAATCGCCGCCCGCTCGTATGAGCATTTTTTAACTGCTTTAAAGAAGACATGTTGTCTACTTGGGTTCCCTCAACCCCAAGCAAAACTAAAAAGGTATAAAATGAATAATTTTACCCCAGCGCAGATGCGCAAAGCACTTTCTATTTTGGTTCTATTCCACTTAGTGATCATTGCATCAAGTAATTATTTGGTTCAATTACCGTTTACTATCTTCGGTATGCACACTACTTGGGGGGCATTTACCTTCCCATTTATTTTTCTTGCGACAGACCTAACCGTGCGTGTTTTCGGCGCAAAACTGGCGAGAAAAATTATATTTGTGGTTATGATTCCTGCTCTAATCGTGTCCTATTTATTGTCTGTTATTTTCTTTGAGGGGCAATTCCAAGGTTTTGGCAACTTATCTGAGTTTAATCTGTTTGTTGCTCGTATCGCCGCCGCAAGCTTTATGGCATATCTACTGGGTCAAATACTCGATGTTCATGTCTTTAATCGCTTACGTAAATTGAAACAGTGGTGGGTTGCCCCGACGTCTTCAACCTTATTTGGTAATGCACTCGATACTCTAGCGTTTTTCTCGATAGCGTTTTATCAAAGTCCTGATGCGTTTATGGCTGAGCATTGGCAAGAGATAGCTCTGGTTGACTATGGTTTTAAACTTGTCATAAGCTTGGGCTTATTCGTACCAATGTATGGAATGCTGCTTAACTACTTAGTTAAGAAGTTAACAGCGGAGAATCCAGAGCTAAAAATTACTGGTGTGAACGCTTAAAATAGAAAAAGCGAACGTCATATGCCGTTCGCTTTTTGATTGGAATGTCCTGTCCTGAATCCGTTAACCGCTCTTATTAACTATCTTGCTTTTATTACTAACGGCCAACCTATATCTGACTGGCGATTAGATTCAATTTCAAGTTCAGCAGCTGTTAGTGGGTTTTTTTCTAGCCATGACTTCTTAATGGAAATAACTAACGCATCTTGGTCGGACTCTATATGGTATTCTGGTTCAAGCTCAGAGCTTCTTCGGTGTGTTAAAATGACAGCAATTCTTAATAAGCGGAGTATTCGCTTACCACTCAACTCAGAAATAGCATGTTGCTCAGGTAATGATGATATTTGCTCACGATAACGGCGTGTTAATTCGCCAATATAGAATTTCTGGGCTCGGGTAAAACCGGGTAAATCGAGGTTTTGTAATAGATAAGCGCTGTGTTGACCACCGCTTTTAAAATCGATAGTTAATCCTATTTCGTGAAGCTTTGAAGCGGCTTCAAGCAATGTAACAGCTTGTGGTTCTGGTATCCACGTTGTGCCACCGCATTGCTTTAGTAGAGAAGAAGACACAGCGAATACTTGGTCACCATAGGGGCCGTCGATTTGATAACGAGATTGTATGCTCGAAATGGTTCTAGAGCGTATATCGTCTTGCTGCATTTCCGCCATCATCTCGTACACCATACCTTCTCGTAGAGCCCCACCAGCTAGTGTCATCGTATCTATTTTTAGAAGCTCAAATATGGCGATTAATATCGAAAGGCCACTGGGAAATACTAATGCTCTCTCTAAGGTCAAACCGTCGATTTCGAGTTCTTCTAAATGGTCGGCTAACATCGCTTGTTTTTGTAATCTTTTGAGTTTGGAGTGAGTGATTACTTCGTCCATACCCTGTGCCAACATGATTTCTTGTAGTGCTTGAACTGTCCCACTAGCGCCGACACACACGTCCCAACCTATGTTGGTGTATTGGTTCAGAATAGGATGTAATGTTGCTTTAGCAGCGTCAATTGCTGCATCGAAGTTGTGCTTATTTAGCTGTCTATCTTTAAAGTGCTTTTCTAGCCAAGTGACGCAACCCATTTTGACACTGGTTAATGCCTTGGCTTCAAAACCTTCCCCAATAATGAGTTCGGTGCTTGCTCCACCAATGTCGACCACAAGTCTGCGGCCTAAGCCGCCTGATGTATGTGCGACACCTTTATATATTGTGGCTGCTTCTTCTTCACCAGATATAACATTAATGTCATACCCAAGAATTTCATTTGCTTGTTTTAGAAAAACATCCACATTAATGGCCGTTCTGAGTGTTGCAGTGCCAACAATGCAGATATTTTCCGTAGGAATATCCTGTAGTCTTTCAGCAAATAATCTTAAACAATCCCAACCGCGTTGCATGGCTTCAGGGCTAAGGGTGTTATTTTCATTGAGTCCAGCAGCTAAGCGTACTTTTCGCTTAATTTTTGCCATTGTCTGAACGCTTCCATCAATATGACGCACAACAAGCATGTGGAAACTATTCGAACCTAGGTCAATGGCCGCATAGAGCGGCGATGAGACTGTTTGATTCATATTTACTAATTCTATCCCTTAACTACGAGGTTGACGTGGGCGGTAGTTGCTGCGCTTATTATTGCGATTACCGTTACGAGGGCCACCTGAAGGTTTACGATTGTTGCTTGGTCTTGTTCGCATTCGAAGTGCTTGCGGTAGATCATCAAGCAGTGCTTCTGGATCATATTCAGACAAAGGTATGGTGTGTTCAATGTATTCTTCGATTGCCGTCAGATTAATAGCGTATTCTTCACAAGCGAAACTGATCGAATGTCCGCTTTCACCGGCCCGGCCTGTACGGCCAATCCTGTGAACGTAATCTTCACAATCGTCAGGCAAGTCGTAGTTAAATACGTGAGTCACCTGAGGAATATGTAATCCACGCGCTGCAACATCTGTCGCGACTAAGATGTCAACTTCGCCCTGAGTAAACTGTTCTAAAATGCGTTCTCTTTTCTTTTGTGGCACATCACCAGTTAAAAGGCCAACGCGATGACCATCTGCGGCTAGGTGACCCCAGATTGAATCACACTTATATTTTGTGTTGGCAAAAACGATCGCACGATCTGGCCACTCTTCTTCAACAATGGTTTGGAGTAGAGCCATCTTATGCTCGTTTGATGGATAAAATAACTCTTCCTGGATGCGGTGTCCTGTTTTTTGTTCAGGCTCTACCACAACATGTTCTGGGTTGTGCATATGCTCAAAAGCTAACTCTTGTACACGATAAGAGAGCGTAGCTGAAAAAAGCATGTTTAGGCGATCTGTCGGTTCAGGCATGCGGCGGAAAAGAAAGCGAATATCTTTGATAAAGCCTAAGTCAAACATTCTATCGGCTTCATCAAGTACAACGACTTGAATATGGTTCAAATTAAAAACTTTTTGTTTATAAAAATCGATAATTCGGCCAGTTGTACCAATCAGAATATCAACGCCTTGTTCAAGCTTTGACACTTGTTTATCGTAACTTTCACCACCGTATGCAAGCCCTGCTTTTAGCCCTGTAGATTCTACTAACGATTCGGCATCGTTGTAGATTTGAATAGCTAATTCACGGGTTGGCGCCATAATGATGGCACGAGGTTGGTTCGGTTTTCTTCCTTCTTGCTCCGGTGTTGTTAGTAAGTGATTAAAAGCAGCAGTAAGAAACGCTAACGTTTTACCAGTACCCGTTTGGGCCTGGCCTGCTATATCTTGGCCGGTGAGCAATACCGGCAACGCCAAGGCTTGGATAGGGGTACAATATTCGAACCCTTTTTTATCTAATCCTTCAATGACTTGCGGTAATAAACCGAAGTCGGCGAATTTGTGCTCTGTGATATGCGTCTTTTTCATAGTTATAGAATATCAGTTAAGGGTTGCAATACGGAAGCAAATACATTCCAATAGGGAATCTATTTCCTGGTTATCATCCAACCAGTAGCATATAAACACATTGGAGTGGAAGATGAGTGACAAATTTTTGCAGCTATCAGATGAAAGTTTTGAAAACGATGTAATCAAAGCTGCAGGGCCGGTATTAGTTGATTTTTGGGCTGAATGGTGTGGACCTTGTAAAATGATTGCACCTATTCTAGATGAGATCGCAGACGAATACGAAGGCAAACTCACTATCGGTAAACTAAATATCGACCAAAATGCGGGCACACCACCTAAATTTGGTATTCGTGGTATACCTACGTTACTTCTTTTTAAAGATGGTAGTGTAGCAGCAACGAAAGTTGGTGCACTTTCTAAATCTCAATTAAAAGAGTTTTTAGACGCAAACCTGTAATTTAGGTTTGATATTGAGCGATAAACCGTGCACTTTAACATTTGCACGGTTTTGTTTTTTGTAAAACTAGACTAGTCTTCCATTTAGTGCTAGTTTATCGCACGATAAATAAACAAATGTTCATTTCTTGGTCGCTCCTTAGACCGAAAAAACTCTAACTAACACAAACAGATCCTATTTTGACTACAAAAGCTAAAGCATCCACTACTATGAATCTGACTGAATTGAAGAACAGGCCTGTATCTGAGCTTGTTAAACTTGGTGAAAGCCTCGGTCTGGAAAACCTTGCTCGTCTACGTAAACAAGACATTATTTTCTCTACTCTTAAAGCCCACGCGAAAAGTGGTGAAGACATTTTTGGAGATGGTGTACTAGAAATCCTTCAAGACGGTTTTGGATTTCTACGTAGTGCAGATAGTTCCTATCTTGCGGGTCCAGATGATATCTATGTATCACCAAGCCAAATACGCCGTTTTAACTTACGTACTGGTGACTCAATTGCCGGAAAAATTCGTCCGCCTAAAGATGGTGAACGTTATTTTGCGCTACTAAAAGTTAACACTGTTAACCATGATAAACCTGACAATGCCCGTAATAAGATTCTTTTTGAAAACCTAACGCCTCTACATGCAAACGAACGCATGATTATGGAGCGCGGAAATGGTTCGACTGAAGATATCACGGCACGTGTTTTAGATTTGGCTTCACCTATTGGTAAAGGCCAACGTGGCTTGATTGTTGCTCCGCCAAAAGCGGGTAAAACAATGTTGCTGCAAAACATTGCTCAGAGTATTGCTCACAATCACCCTGAATGTGAATTGATGGTTTTACTTATCGATGAACGCCCAGAAGAAGTGACAGAAATGCAACGCCTTGTTAAAGGTGAAGTAATTGCGTCAACTTTTGATGAGCCAGCTTCACGTCACGTACAAGTGGCAGATATGGTAATCGAGAAAGCAAAACGTCTTGTAGAACATAAAAAAGATGTTGTGATACTACTTGATTCTATTACTCGTCTCGCACGTGCTTATAACACGGTAGTACCATCATCCGGTAAAGTACTAACAGGTGGTGTTGATGCGAATGCACTCCACCGTCCAAAGCGTTTCTTTGGTGCTGCACGTAATGTTGAAGAGGGTGGTAGTTTAACTATTATCGCAACTGCATTGGTTGATACGGGCTCTAAAATGGATGAAGTTATCTACGAAGAGTTTAAAGGTACAGGTAACATGGAGCTGCATCTTAATCGTAAAATTGCGGAAAAACGTGTATTCCCTGCTATTGATTTCAACCGTTCTGGAACTCGTCGTGAAGAATTACTAACAAAAGCTGATGAGCTACAGAAAATGTGGATTCTACGTAAGATTGTTCATCCAATGGGTGAAACTGACGCAATGGAATTCTTGATCGACAAATTAGCAATGACCAAAACAAATAATGAGTTCTTTGACGCGATGCGCAGACAATAACGTCACGTATAAGATCTTTCAGTTTTTAAGGTATAAGCTATTATTAAACGCCATTCGTATTTATACGAGTGGCGTTTTTGTTTTTAGATCAGCAATAACCTCTACTACCCATTATTTTTAAAACAATTCCACCTTAAAAAGTCGGTTTCGTTATTTTTTTGTTATAAAATGGCGACAATTCCAATAATTGAATGAGCCCTATGAGTATTAAGGATTTACGTGACTTTATTAGCCTTTTAGAAGATAAGGGTTTGCTTAAGCGTATTACTCACCCAATTGACCCACATTATGAGATGACAGAGATTAGTGATCGTACTTTGCGAGCTGGTGGTCCTGCTTTACTCTTTGAAAACCCAATTGGATATGACATTCCAGTACTCACAAACCTATTTGGTACAGCAGAACGCGTTGCGTTGGGGATGGGAAGAAAAGAAGTCTCAGAGCTTAGAGAAGTTGGAAAATTATTAGCTTATCTAAAAGAGCCAGAGCCACCAAAAGGATTTAAAGACGCGATTGATAAGATACCGGTATTTAAACAAGTTTTAAATATGCCGACTAAAAGACTTAGGAAAGCACCTTGCCAAGAGGTTATTTGGCAAGGTGCTGAGGTAGATTTAGACAAGTTACCCGTGATGAGTTGTTGGGCTGAAGACATCGCACCGCTATTAACATGGGGACTTACCGTTACAAAAGGTCCGAATCAAAGTCGTCAAAACTTAGGTATATACCGCCAACAAAAATTGTCGAAAAATAAAGTTATTATGCGTTGGTTAGCCCATAGAGGCGGTGCACTCGATTTACAAGATTGGATCGAACGTAATCCCGGAAAACCATTCCCTGTATCTGTCGCATTTGGAGCAGATCCTGCTACTATTTTAGGTGCAGTAACTCCTGTACCAGACTCTCTTTCTGAATACGCTTTTGCGGGTCTATTGAGAGGAAGCAAAACTGAAGTGGTAAAATCTATAAGTAATGACTTAGACGTTCCGGCAAGTGCAGAGATAGTTTTAGAAGGTTATATTGACCCTAATGAATTTGCTGATGAAGGCCCCTACGGTGATCATACTGGGTATTACAATGAAGTAGAACAACATCGCGTATTCACTATTACTCATGTCACCATGAGAAATAAACCTATTTATCACAGCACTTATACCGGAAGGCCACCAGATGAACCTGCGGTACTCGGTGTTGCGTTAAATGAAGTATTTGTACCTATACTTCAAAAACAGTTCCCAGAAATTGTTGATTTCTACTTACCTCCTGAAGGTTGCTCTTATCGAATGGCTGTAGTGACGATGAAGAAGCAATACCCCGGCCATGCTAAAAGAGTGATGATGGGGGTGTGGTCGTTTTTAAGACAATTTATGTATACAAAATTTGTCATTGTTTGTGATGATGATGTGAATGCCCGAGATTGGAATGATGTAATTTGGGCGATTACGACAAGAATGGATCCGTCACGCGATACCGTGATGATCGATAACACGCCGATCGATTCTCTGGATTTTGCATCACCAGTAGTTGGCTTAGGTTCAAAAATGGGACTGGACGCGACCAATAAGTGGGAAGGGGAGACAAGCAGAGAGTGGGGCAGACCTATAATGAAAGATCCTGAGGTCGTAGAGAAAATAGATGCAATTTGGGATGAATTAGACATTTTATGAGTCATAAAGTAACACTGCTTTCAAATGATCTAGAATTTGAAGTACCAACAGGACAAACGATACTCGAAGCCGCGCTCAACAATAATATAAGCTTCCCACATCGATGTCAGGTTGGTGCATGCGCTATGTGCATGTGCCGTAAGGTAGAGGGAGAGGTTTCATATCATTTAGACCCAGTATTGACCGATAGAGAAATACAAAGAGGTTGGATCTTTCCTTGCCAAGCATATGCAGAAACTAATCTTAAACTTACCTTTGAAGAGTAAGAGGAAATATGACGATTCGCTGTAAAGTAAAGTCCATTGAGTCCTTAACATGCAATACTTATAAAATATTGCTTCATCCTGAAACACCAGTTGAATTCAAAGCTGGTCAGTATCTAATGGTTGTTATGGGTGACAAAGATAAAAGACCATTTTCCATTGCGAGTAGCCCATGCCGAAATGAAGGAGAGCTTGAACTTCATATAGGAGCAGCGGAAGAGAATTCCTACGCAACGGAAGTTATCGAAAAAATGAATGAAGCTCAGACTAAAGGTGACGACGTAGAAATCGACGCACCGCACGGAGATGCTTGGCTGAAAAGTGGAGACCGGCCCATTTTACTCATTGCTGGAGGCACAGGGTTTAGTTATGTGCGTTCTATCATTGATCATTGTGTAAGTCAGAATATTAAGACACCAATATATCTTTATTGGGGAGCAAGATCTGATGGGCAGCTCTATGCATTTAACGAAATGAAAGCGTTGTCTGAGAAGTTCGATAATATTCACTTTGTTCCTGTAGTAGAAAGTGCACCTAATATATGGAATGGCAAAACAGGTAACGTTTTGTCTGCAGTTATTGCTGATTTTGAAAGTTTAGAAGATTTTGATATCTATATAGCGGGACGTTTCGAAATGGCGGGAGCAGCAAGAGAACAATTTAGTCTACAAAAGAACGCAGATAGAGAACGAATCTTCGGTGATGCTTATTCGTTTATCTAGGTTGTTATGAGATTGTAAGCAAAAGGAGGTTTTATAACCCTTTTTTTGCATTTTTGATGTGAAAAAGAACAATCAAAAATAAAATTTAAAATAATTAAGAAAAGGACTTGCGTCACATTAAAATCTCCCTATAATGCGCAACTCCTAACAGCGAGACCTTATTTAAAAAGGGTTTTGCTAGCAGGAACAAAATTTGGTCTTAGAGAAATAATTTTAAAAAAGTGTTTGACACGATGAGTTATCTCGCTAAAATGGCCGCCCACTTCAAAGGGAAAGTCGAAAGACTTAAAAGTAAGGTTTTACTTACCATTGAAGTACGCTCTTTAACAATTTAAACCTATATCAATCTGTGTGGGCACTCGTTGATGACAATCGACAATGATTCTCTGCTTTCGGGCAAGAAATCAAAAATCGGTTTCAATGAACTGAGTGACCTAATTTGATGCTTTCGAGTGTCGAACACAGTTATTTAAATACCATTCTGTTGGAATGGTATGAACTTTAAAGAACACTTTACTATTTGGCTTTGGCTAAAAAGTAAAAGGCAATTTAAAGTCAGTATTCATTGAGCCAAAAAAACTTAAATTGAAGAGTTTGATCATGGCTCAGATTGAACGCTGGCGGCAGGCTTAACACATGCAAGTCGAGCGGAAACGATACTAACAATCCTTCGGGTGCGTTATTAGGCGTCGAGCGGCGGACGGGTGAGTAATGCTTAGGAATTTGCCCAGTTGAGGGGGATAACTATTGGAAACGATAGCTAATACCGCATACGCCCTACGGGGGAAAGGAGGGGACCTTCGGGCCTTCCGCGATTGGATAAGCCTAAGTGAGATTAGCTAGTTGGTGGGGTAATGGCTCACCAAGGCGACGATCTCTAGCTGGTCTGAGAGGATGATCAGCCACACTGGAACTGAGACACGGTCCAGACTCCTACGGGAGGCAGCAGTGGGGAATATTGCACAATGGGCGAAAGCCTGATGCAGCCATGCCGCGTGTATGAAGAAGGCCTTCGGGTTGTAAAGTACTTTCAGTAGTGAGGAAGGCAGCAAGCTTAATACGTTTGTTGTTTGACGTTAGCTACAGAAGAAGCACCGGCTAACTCCGTGCCAGCAGCCGCGGTAATACGGAGGGTGCGAGCGTTAATCGGAATTACTGGGCGTAAAGCGCATGCAGGTGGTTTGTTAAGTCAGATGTGAAAGCCCGGGGCTCAACCCCGGAAGGTCATTTGAAACTGGCAAACTAGAGTACTGTAGAGGGGGTAGAATTTCAGGTGTAGCGGTGAAATGCGTAGAGATCTGAAGGAATACCAGTGGCGAAGGCGGCCCCCTGGACAGATACTGACACTCAGATGCGAAAGCGTGGGGAGCAAACAGGATTAGATACCCTGGTAGTCCACGCCGTAAACGATGTCTACTTGGAGGTTGTGGCCTTGAGCCGTGGCTTTCGGAGCTAACGCGTTAAGTAGACCGCCTGGGGAGTACGGTCGCAAGATTAAAACTCAAATGAATTGACGGGGGCCCGCACAAGCGGTGGAGCATGTGGTTTAATTCGATGCAACGCGAAGAACCTTACCTACTCTTGACATCCAGAGAATTTGCTAGAGATAGCTTAGTGCCTTCGGGAGCTCTGAGACAGGTGCTGCATGGCTGTCGTCAGCTCGTGTTGTGAAATGTTGGGTTAAGTCCCGCAACGAGCGCAACCCTTATCCTTAATTGCCAGCGAGTTATGTCGGGAACTTTGGGGAGACTGCCGGTGATAAACCGGAGGAAGGTGGGGACGACGTCAAGTCATCATGGCCCTTACGAGTAGGGCTACACACGTGCTACAATGGCGCATACAGAGGGCAGCCAACTAGCAATAGTGAGCGAATCCCAAAAAGTGCGTCGTAGTCCGGATTGGAGTCTGCAACTCGACTCCATGAAGTCGGAATCGCTAGTAATCGTGGATCAGAATGCCACGGTGAATACGTTCCCGGGCCTTGTACACACCGCCCGTCACACCATGGGAGTGGGCTGCAAAAGAAGTAGGTAGTTTAACCTTCGGGGGGACGCTTACCACTTTGTGGTTCATGACTGGGGTGAAGTCGTAACAAGGTAGCCCTAGGGGAACCTGGGGCTGGATCACCTCCTTAAACGATAGATTGCTTGATGAGTGTCCACACAGATTGATTAGGTTTAGAAAGTAAAGAGAGCCTTTTGTTTTCACTTTTTGATAAGTGAAGATGAAAGAAATGTACCTGCTTAATTGCGGGTGCGCGTGTGAAAGTGCCCAACACTTTTATACAACCTGTGTCCCGTTCGTCTAGAGGCCTAGGACACCGCCCTTTCACGGCGGTAACAGGGGTTCGACTCCCCTACGGGATACCATTGGGTCGTTAGCTCAGCTGGTAGAGCAGTTGACTTTTAATCAATTGGTCGCAGGTTCGAATCCTGCACGACCCACCATTCTTTCCCACGAAGGAATTAAAACCGTTTCGTTTTCACGTTGAAAAGTGAAAGCAAACAACGTGGGCGATTAGCTCAGTTGGGAGAGCACCTCCCTTACAAGGAGGGGGTCACTGGTTCGAGCCCGGTATCGCCCACCATTCTCTAAGTATTTTTGGTGTTATAAGCAAACCAATGGTTATTAATTATTGGTTTATTGTTGTCCCTGAAAGTCTTTAGAAAATGTGATTGGCTTATTTCTATAAGCATGAAACATTTTGCTCTTTAACAATTTGGAAAGCTGACTGACAAATAATTGATTATTATTTGTCAAAATAAAAGTTCTCAAATCCTATTGGCTTCTTTTTAGAAAGAAAACGATAGGTACTTGTTGTTACTTCGGTAATAACAAACCAACACACATTCAAGTGTTCTTGGAAACACCTAACTTCGGTTAGATTGTTTAATATTTGAGTCCGGCAAAATCGAAAATGTTGTCTCGCTCATAATAAAGAGACAACGATTTAAAACCTTGGTTGTTTGCCATACATAAAGACCTCTTGGGGTTGTATGGTTAAGTGACTAAGCGTACACGGTGGATGCCTTGGCAGTCAGAGGCGATGAAGGACGTATTAACTTGCGATAAGCGTAGATAAGGCAGTAAAAGCCACTTGAGTCTACGATTTCCGAATGGGGAAACCCACTAGCATAAGCTAGTATTATTAACTGAATACATAGGTTAATAAGGCAAACCCGGGGAACTGAAACATCTAAGTACCCGGAGGAGTAGAAATCAACCGAGATTCCGAAAGTAGCGGCGAGCGAAATTGGATTAGCCCTTAAGCTTTTAATGATGCAGGTGAAGATTCTGGAAAGTATCGCGATACAGGGTGATAGCCCCGTAACCGACACATCATTTTAAGTGAAAACGAGTAAGGCGGGACACGTGATATCCTGTTTGAATATGGGGGGACCATCCTCCAAGGCTAAATACTACTGACTGACCGATAGTGAACCAGTACCGTGAGGGAAAGGCGAAAAGAACCCCTGTGAGGGGAGTGAAATAGAACCTGAAACCGTGTACGTACAAGCAGTAGGAGCAGGCATTGCGTCCTGTGACTGCGTACCTTTTGTATAATGGGTCAGCGACTTATATTTAGTAGCAAGGTTAACCGTATAGGGGAGCCGTAGGGAAACCGAGTCTTAACTGGGCGTCGAGTTGCTAGGTATAGACCCGAAACCAGGTGATCTAGCCATGGGCAGGTTGAAGGTTGAGTAACATCAACTGGAGGACCGAACCGACTAATGTTGAAAAATTAGCGGATGACTTGTGGCTAGGGGTGAAAGGCCAATCAAACCTGGAGATAGCTGGTTCTCCCCGAAAGCTATTTAGGTAGCGCCTCGGACGAATACTACTGGGGGTAGAGCACTGTTAAGGCTAGGGGGTCATCCCGACTTACCAACCCTTTGCAAACTCCGAATACCAGTAAGTACTATCCGGGAGACACACGGCGGGTGCTAACGTCCGTCGTGGAGAGGGAAACAACCCAGACCGCCAGCTAAGGTCCCAAAGTATAGCTAAGTGGGAAACGATGTGGGAAGGCTCAGACAGCCAGGATGTTGGCTTAGAAGCAGCCATCATTTAAAGAAAGCGTAATAGCTCACTGGTCGAGTCGGCCTGCGCGGAAGATGTAACGGGGCTAAGCTATACACCGAAGCTGCGGCAACATAATTTATTATGTTGGGTAGGGGAGCGTTCTGTAAGCCGTTGAAGGTGAACTGTAAGGTTTGCTGGAGGTATCAGAAGTGCGAATGCTGACATGAGTAACGATAATGGGGGTGAAAAACCCCCACGCCGGAAGACCAAGGGTTCCTGTCCAACGTTAATCGGGGCAGGGTAAGTCGACCCCTAAGGCGAGGCCGAAAGGCGTAGTCGATGGGAAACGGGTTAATATTCCCGTACTTCTTATAATTGCGATGGGGGGACGGAGAAGGCTAGGTGAGCCTGGCGATGGTTGTCCAGGTTCAAGGGTGTAGGCTAATTTCTTAGGTAAATCCGGGAAATTGTTAGGCTGAGACCCGATGTCGAGCCACTACGGTGGTGAAGTCATTGATGCCATGCTTCCAGGAAAAGCCTCTAAGCTTCAGATTATAAGAAATCGTACCCCAAACCGACACAGGTGGTCGGGTAGAGAATACCAAGGCGCTTGAGAGAACTCGGGTGAAGGAACTAGGCAAAATGGTACCGTAACTTCGGGAGAAGGTACGCTCTTGACGGTGAAATCCCTAGCGGATGGAGCTATCGGGAGTCGCAGATACCAGGTGGCTGCAACTGTTTATTAAAAACACAGCACTGTGCAAAATCGTAAGATGACGTATACGGTGTGACGCCTGCCCGGTGCCGGAAGGTTAATTGATGGGGTTAGTCTTAGGACGAAGCTCTTGATCGAAGCCCCGGTAAACGGCGGCCGTAACTATAACGGTCCTAAGGTAGCGAAATTCCTTGTCGGGTAAGTTCCGACCTGCACGAATGGCGTAATGATGGCCACGCTGTCTCCACCCGAGACTCAGTGAAATTGAAATCGCTGTGAAGATGCAGTGTACCCGCGGCTAGACGGAAAGACCCCGTGAACCTTTACTACAGCTTGGCACTGAACATTGACCCTACATGTGTAGGATAGGTGGGAGACTTTGAAACTTCGTCGCTAGATGGAGTGGAGTCGACCTTGAAATACCACCCTTGTATGCTTGATGTTCTAACTTAGCCCCATAATCTGGGGTGAGGACAGTGCCTGGTGGGTAGTTTGACTGGGGCGGTCTCCTCCCAAAGAGTAACGGAGGAGCACGAAGGTGGGCTAAACACGGTTGGACATCGTGTGGTTAGTGCAATGGCATAAGCCCGCTTGACTGCGAGAATGACAATTCGAGCAGGTGCGAAAGCAGGTCATAGTGATCCGGTGGTTCTGAATGGAAGGGCCATCGCTCAACGGATAAAAGGTACTCCGGGGATAACAGGCTGATACCGCCCAAGAGTTCATATCGA
This sequence comes from Vibrio algarum, assembly GCF_028204155.1. Lineage (NCBI taxonomy): Bacteria > Pseudomonadati > Pseudomonadota > Gammaproteobacteria > Vibrionales > Vibrionaceae > Vibrio > Vibrio algarum. The sequence continues at coordinate 491,379 of NZ_JAQLOI010000001.1, forward strand.
CGGCGGTGTTTGGCACCTCGATGTCGGCTCATCACATCCTGGGGCTGAAGTCGGTCCCAAGGGTATGGCTGTTCGCCATTTAAAGTGGTACGCGAGCTGGGTTTAGAACGTCGTGAGACAGTTCGGTCCCTATCTGCCGTGGGCGTTGGAAGATTGAAGGGGGCTGCTCCTAGTACGAGAGGACCGGAGTGGACGAACCTCTGGTGTTCGGGTTGTCATGCCAATGGCATTGCCCGGTAGCTAAGTTCGGAATCGATAAGCGCTGAAAGCATCTAAGCGCGAAGCGAGCCCTGAGATGAGTCTTCCCTGGCACTTTAAGTGTCCTAAAGGGTTGTTCGAGACTAGAACGTTGATAGGCAGGGTGTGTAAGCGTTGTGAGGCGTTGAGCTAACCTGTACTAATTGCCCGTGAGGCTTAACCATACAACACCCAAGGGGTTTTGTGGACTCAATGAAAGAACATTGAATGTGTGAAGAATTTATATTTTTGTTGGCTTTTCGAATTTTAAGATTTTGCTTGGCGACCATAGCATTGTGGACCCACCTGATTCCATGCCGAACTCAGAAGTGAAACGCAATAGCGCCGATGGTAGTGTGGGGTTTCCCCATGTGAGAGTAGGACATCGCCAGGCTTTATTAAGTTTTTAGGTTTAACGACCTGAAGACAAAAACTAATTAAAGCAATATATAAGACTTTAATTATAACAATTTGTGGAGAGATGGCTGAGTGGTTGAAAGCACCGGTCTTGAAAACCGGCATACGTTTGTAGCGTATCTAGGGTTCAAATCCCTATCTCTCCGCCACTTTTAAAGATTAAACCGCTGTTTTTACAGCGGTTTTTTCGTATCTAGAGCCTCGAAAATCATCTTGCACATATAGGTGGCACAGATGTACTTATTGAGACTTCCAAATAGCGTTTACTACACTCGTATCGCAACCCCTCTTCCACTGCGTGAAAGGGGTTACCCTAAAGAACTCAAATTCTCCCTTCTGACCCGTGAACGAAAAGTTGCTTACCTAAGAAATATCGAACAGGTTCAACTACTCCATGCGCTTTTCGATAAAGCCAAGGCGACGGCATTGAGTTATGCCGAGTTCAAAGCTGAGCTTGCTGATACCATTAATCAGTTGCGTCAAAACTACCGTTCCCAACCAGAAACCACGACCAGCGCACCGAAGCTTAGTGGCACTACCGTAGTAAAGACAGCATCATCCCGCTCAAGTGTTGGTAAAGAAGAGCTCAACCACTTCATTAAATCCAAACAGTTAGAAATGTTACCCAGTAAACCATTTAACAACTCCAGCAGCGCTGTAATGATTTTTTAAACTATCTATCTAACCAAGGTACTGAAAAACCAAGTAACAGCCTAGCCATGGCTTACAGAGATGAGCTGATACAGTGTAAGCTTAGCCACAAGAGCTTAAAGGACTATCTAGCCGAAAATCGGCAGTTCTTTAACGGGTGCGTGGCAAAAGAATTGATAGTATGTAATCCGATGATGCGGAAAACCAACACCTGAAAAATGCGGCTTCCAACAGAGTTGTGCCAATACACCAGAAGTTGCTTCAATCACGCTTTCTTGATTATATAGAGCAACGAAAACAACAAGGCGCTATTCAGCTTTTTGACCTAGTTCCTCGTGGAGACGACCTAGATTGGTCAAAAGATTATCGTGACGTTTTTGGCGATGTATTGGATGCCTGTCGCTTCAAAGCGAGACAGCGACCAACCGCTTATTCTTTCCGACATACCGTTGTCGATGAACTACAAAAGGCTGGCATTGAAGAGCATGTAGTAGCTCAGATTGTCGGTCATAAACACAACACGATGACCTATAGCAACTCGTTGCGCTCCCGTCACACTTTTGCTTCGCAAAAGATGAACGTGAGCTGCGGGCAAGAGAAGTCTCTCTTGACTCTCTGCCATGCCAACCAAAACGGTTGGCATGAATAACCGATGCTACAAGTTGGTTTCTTAGCACGGAAATGCCCCAAGTTTGCCAGCGAGACAATTGACCGATAGATCTCGGACTGATTTATCAGGCGTTGTCTCAATAAGCGGGATCTAAAACGTGGAGAGAGAAAACTCCCTGAACCGTGCATTTGTAGTCTTGATTCTAGCAGGGATAGCGTTGCATAATTATAGAGTTACTATCAAAAAACGACTTTATTCTTACCTGTTTCTTTGGCTTGATATAGCGCTTTATCTGCTTTAGCCAAAACAGAACCTACGCTTATTTCTTCCGCTTGATATTCTGCCACACCCACACTGACCGTGGTGTAGATGATGTATTGACCAAACTGGATTCTGAGTTTTTCAATTTTTGATCTTACTCTTTCGGCCATCTCTATGGACTGTTGTCGGGTACCATTTGTTAAAATTACAGCAAACTCTTCACCACCAATTCTAGCAACAACATCTGATTTGCGAGATATTGAGATAAGCGCTTTCGCTACGTTTTTAATGACACTATCACCAGCAGCATGACCATAAGTATCATTTATTTTCTTAAACTCATCGATATCGAGCATGACTACAGTGTAATTATTACTTGTTCTTTGGGTTTGGTTATGAATTAACTCACCCAATTCAAAAAACGCGCGGCGATTACTAATATTAGTAAGCTCATCAACTCGAGCTATTTTTTCTGCTTCTTGATAAAGAACTGATAGCTCTTTCGTACGCTCATCAACCTTTTTCTCCAGAAGCTTCCGTTCTTTGGATAGAGCGTTCTTAACTGCTTTGAGTTTCCGATTGTAGATAGTGAGTATTATCAATAGCACCACCAGAACTAGCAAGAACGCAGTTAAAATTATGGCTTCCTTTTTGTGCTCTTCCCATAAGGAAGGAGGTCTGTTAAGAACTTGAGCTTTGTCACTGATTTTGCTCTGGTATCCCCAACGAATAATTTCATTCCAGTCGTAAACAAACTCGAAACCATTGTGAGAGAACCCTACTGGTTTGCCCTTAATGATGTCTAAAACAGCTTCTCCCGCCATCATCCCCAACTCTGTAGGAGAGTGTAGATAACCGCCAACCGAGCCGAAGCCTAGTTCAGTAACCGAAGTTGCGAAAATTGGTACGTCGGCCACCTTATGAAGCTCTTTGAGAACAAAAACAGGTGGCAACCCTTTTCCTTCATGTTCTCGATAGATAGGGGTATAAAAGACAGCATTATTACTTGGTATTTCTGAGACTTCTTTTAGCAAGCTTGTTAAGTTTTTGTTTTCAAGAGATTTGTAGATAATACCTCTCTGCTCCAGCTCTTGAGTAATACTTTTTAACCTATGTAAGTCGCTAGGCTTATTTGTGTCCCCAACGATAAAAAAGGTCACTGGATTGGACAAGCGAATGGCTTCCGTAATCATTGATGAGTAGTCAATTTCTGTATCTATGATGACCGCACCATCTATCCCATTTACGTCATGAGGCTTTGGTTGAATTAGAATTCGCGTGGAATTGGAGAAAAGGTCAGGATGCTCCATTGAGAAGTGCGATGCAGCGGGGCCCGCCGAGATAAAGATGTCAGGTGTTTTGTTGTTAAACTTATTTTTTAAATAACGATACATGACATTGTATTGCCCTACTTCATCAAAGCGTCCAGAATCAAGATGATCTGTGTAGAAAACATATGGTGGAGTGGATTGTTCGAGGTTCTTCCTAACCCCTTGGCTAACCAACTCAGTCCATGGAGACTCAGAGCTACCCGAACCCAAAAAGAATATTCTGGTTGGTTGTGACGTCTCATAAGAGAGGGCTTTAAAAGAAGCGAAAATTGCTAATATAAAGATACTTAACCATTTCTTAATTAAGTACATGTTACTTACGACACTGCTCAAAATAGTTATTCATGAAGATAATGTATACATCTCATTCTGTTATTGAATTTATATCATCTACCTTAGCACATAATCATAAAAGACAGCCAAGAGTACCCTTTACCCTAGAGCGCATATGTGACGCATAGGTTGAGTTGAATAATTTGCAACCACTTTTTTGGATAACTTAATCCATTAAATAAACGGTACTCGTGGAAGGTTTTATCCATTTCCTTGAAAATTGACCACCGCTAGATACTCAACCCGAGGGTCAAAGTTAGTAAGTTGAGTAACTAACTTACTAACATGACAAACGTAACAATGATGGATAAACAATCGGATATATCTTGACGTTAGACGATGAAGTGGGGTTTAATCTCTACCAGACAGATGACTAAATTGATCTCCCTGGATTCTAGGTAAGCGTTTGTAAAGTAATCGAATTTAATTCTTTTGTATTGAGTTTAAATCCCTATCTCTCCGACACTTTTAAAGATTAAACCGCTGTTTTTACGGCGGTTTTTTCGTATCTAGAGCCTCGAAAATCATCTTGCACATATAGGTGGCACAGATGTACTTATTGAGACTTCCAAATAGCGTTTACTACACTAGTATTGCAACCCCTCTTCCACTGCGTGATAGAGGCTACCCAAAAGAGTTAAAATTCTCCCTTCTTATCCGTGAGTGAAAAGTTGCTTACCTGAGAAATATCGAACAGGTTCAACTACTTCACGCTCTTTTCGACAAAGCCAAGGCGACGGCATTGAGTTTTACCGAGTTCAAAGCGGAGCTAGCTGATGCCATTAATCAGTAGCGTTAAAGCTACCGCTCCCAACCAGAAACCACGACCAACGCACCGAAGCTTAGTGGCACTACCGCAGTAAAGGCAGCATCATTCCGCTTAAGTGTTGGTAAAGAAGAGCTCAACCACTTCATTAAATCCAAACAGTTAGAAAATGTTACCCAGTTAACCATTAAACAATTCCAGCAGCGCTGTAATGATTTTCTAAACTATCTAACTAAGCAAGATAATGAGAAACCGAGCAACAGCCTAGCAATGGCTTATCGAGACGAGTTGATACAGCGTAAGCTTAGTCATAAGAGCTTAAAGGACTATCTAGCCGCAAATCGGCAGTTCTTTAACTGGTGCGTGGCAAAAGAATTGATAGTATGTAATCCGATTATGGTGGTAAAACTACCGAAAAATGGAAATGCACCAACCCAACGAAGGCGCTGGAAAGCGGTAGAACTGAAAAACCTATTCTCTAGTTGAGCCTATCAAGAGCAAGGTGAGCAATTTGATTAGTTAACCAAGTTACAGATGCATCAAGGACATCAACTTAGGTAAATTGCCTTATATCCACTTTTCCGACGATGCGGAAAACCAACACTTGAAAAATGCCACTTCCAACCGAGTTGTACCGATACACAATAAGTTGCTTCAATCAGACTTCTTAGACTATGTGGAGCAACGAAAACAACAAGGCGCGATTCAGCTCTTTGACCTAATTTCTCGTGGAGACGACCTAGATTGGTTAAAAGGTTATCGTGACGCATTTGGCGATGTTCTGGATGCCTGTCACTTCAAAGCTGGACAGCGACCAACTGCTTATTCTTTCCGACATACCGTTGTTGACGAACTACAAAAGGCTGGCATTGACGAGCAGGTAGTCAAAACGGTTGGAATGAATAAACAATATTACTAACTGGTTCTTTAGCATAGAGATACGCAATTTTGAGCTGGCAAGATTTTTAACCGATAAATATCGTCGCCAACCTGTCTCCGCTCAGGGCGAATACCCGAATATCAGCATGCGACTTTATTCCGTCCTTTACTTTTTGCTCTATAGAGTGCTTTGTCTGCTCGCGAGAGTAGGTTATGAATGTCATCACCATACTCATAAACCGCTACACCTATGCTTGTGGTAAGCGAAGTACACTCTGGAAAGACATTATTTTCGATTGATTTACGCAGCCTTTCGGCTAGTTCGAGCAATATATCATTGTCAGCATCCGTGCATATAACCAAAAACTCTTCACCACCCCATCGCCCTACGACGTCAGAGTCGCGAACATGCTCACTAAGTATCGCGGATAATTCCGTTAGCACTTGGTCGCCTATCTGATGACCATAATTATCATTTACTTTTTTAAAGTAATCGATATCAAGCAAAAGAACACCATAAGTATTCTGGTCATTCTTTGCACGTCTGTGACTTTCTAATAAGACTCTATCCAACTTCAAACGGTTGGGAATGCCTGTAAGTGAGTCTGTTTGGGCAAGTTTACTTAGTAGTTCCTTTTCCTTTACCTGAATGCGTATACTAATGGTTGATTCAACCAGCTCTTCCGTACGTGTTTTCAGTTCGCTAAACAAGTTATGAAAATTTCGGTTTAGTCTCTGTATTTCGTCAACTTGTGACTCTACAAGGTTTTTCGTATCCCAGTTATTACCCAGTTTATTGGTGGCTTGTGTCAGTGCTTCAATAGGTCTTGCAATATCAAGAGCAAGCCTTTTGGACTTCCAGCTAAGATACATGAAAAAGGCAACATAAAAGATAAACATTACTAAAACAGCAAGATAACCTAATTTATCAGAGAGAGACTTGAGTTTTGAGATTGGAGTCAGGAACGATTTTGTGTTTACGAACGTGATGATCTGCCAACCAGTTTCTGGGATTAACTTAGAATCGACAATATAGTTAATATCGTTTACCCGAACCTCATGAGTGGTATTAGCTATGCTTAGAGAGCGGATTCCCTTTTTAGGTAGAGAAGGAAGTTGAAACAGATTAAACTGGTCAGGCTTTGTTACTGTATCTGTTACGTTGTTTTCATATGTATGCTGCTTTAGTTCCTGAAGCCCCAACAAATGCTCTGCTTTTTCCTGCATAGCCAGAATTGTACCTTTTCCGTCGATGACGAGTGCCGCTGAATCCCACGGGAGTTGATGGTTTAAAATATTTTCAACAAATGACTCCACCGTCACATCCAGACCGCTGACACCTTCCAGGAAATTACCACTATATATTGGCACAAGATTTGATAGCATCCACCCCTGGCCAGCAGGATCTAAGTACACCTCTGTCCATACGTTACTGCGACTTGGGTTGTGTTCAAGATCAGCATCGTAGTAGAAGTTGAAATTTTCCATTTCGAGAACAGGGCCGTATTGCGCGGGAGCATCTGGCATGAATGGATAAAGTCTGTTCATATCATCCCACGTATTAATGTAGGCCTGAGTTATAGAAGGGTTGGTATCAACAATGGCTTTTAGGAGAGGATCAAGGGATTCGCTACAGATAGCCTTAGCGGATTCTTGTTCTCCAATATTGGTAGTGCTTGAGTAGTATACGCTCGCCCCGACAGGATTTATTTTGTAAAACACACCGTTTGGGTGAGTGCCAAACTTTGGCTTACCATTTGGTAAAAAGCATCGCTTTGAATTAAAAAATAGCTCGTGGTCTAGCTGCATTATCCTTGCACTTCGAGTTACTTCTTCAAGGTGTTGGTTGACCCGTAATGCTTCATTGGTGGTAATTTCACTTAAGGATTGTTTAACCTCAGAAACTAAAGTCGTACGATTTTGATCTGAGATGTACAAATTGATTCCAAAATACAGTGCCAGCAGCAATAGCTCGATAACCAATAACGGGATAAGTGAACTACGTAGAAAGTTACGATATACAAGAGACTGTAATTTAATTGGTTGATTGGTGCTCATATTTCAACAAAACCTCGGCAATATCATTTGTCGATTTACAGTAAGATATATTAGTTATTGTTATGGCATCAACCATTCAATAGCTATATTATGACATTAATAGAGAAAGGTGATTAATGATGCTTTAGTAACGATGAATAGTAATTCAGCGTCGGCGTATGAAATCATCAAGTTATCAAAAGTTGATTAAGTAACTGATTAACTTACTTACCTAACATTGCGAGATAAGTCACCGGTTTTTTCTTGACGTTAAAGTATGAGATGGACTTTAATCTGTACTAGACAGATGACTAAATTGACTTTCTTGAAACCAATGTAACCACCTGTAAAATAATCTAATTTTTTCTTCGCGTTTGGTTCAAATCCCTATCTGCTATTCTACAATCTTGATTAGTTAGTATCATTTTGGTGCAAGGTTACTTCTAGTTAACCATTTTGTTACATTTTCGTGGTATCTTAATTTGTTTCGATAAGTTTTGGGGTGAACTTGAATTTATTCATAAAGTCGTAGTTCAACAAAATTATTTTAGTGGCACAGGTATTAAGGTGATTGTTCCAGTTCAAGGAAAGCAACAGCTAACCGAAGAGCGCAATAGTGCGGATGCTCTGCGTAAATTAATCTGGTGTGGTAGTAAACAGTTGTCTAAATTGGAATATACTCCGCAATTTATATCGTTCGTTGGTATTTTATGCACCTAGTCAAACTTGGTTGGATTCTTGCTTAATTGCTACTAAAACTAAAACTAAAACTAAAACTAGCAGGAACATATATGCAGATCCCAATCATCGATATCTCTCCACTTCAATCAGACAATAAAAGCGATTGGTCACCAGTGATCGCTCAAATCGATCAAGCCTGCAAAGAGCTTGGTTTTTTTATGTAGTAGGCCACGGTATTCCAACAGAACAATTCACGCATATGAAAAAAATTGCGGCTAATTTTTTCTCTCTTCCATTAGAGGAAAAAATGGCGATGTCGATCGAGAATAGTTCTAATCATAGAGGGTGGGGGCTTTCAATGCTGAACAACTAGATCCCAATGGCCCCCTAGACTGTAAAGAAACTTTTGACATGGCATTAGACCTGTCCCCTTTACATCCGCAAGTAAAGCGTTGTAGCGAGCTATATGGCCCTAATCAATACCCAGACTCAGCAGAGTTTATACAAACAGTTAATCAGCATTATCAACTCAGCCTTGAAGTCGGCTTAAAGCTCCTAAAAGCGATGGCTATAGCATTAGGAGAAGAAGAAGATTTCTTTACTAACAGTTTTAGTTACCCTATCTCCGTATTAAGGCTCATCCACTATCCAGCTCAAAAAGAAGCAACAAATGGTGCTGGCGCACATACCGATTATGGTTGTATTACGCTGTTGTACCAAGATGATAGTGGTGGGTTACAGGTTCAAAACGTTGATGGTGACTGGATAGATGCGGTACCTATTGCTGGAAGCTTAGTGGTGAATATTGGTGACCTTATGCAGCGTTGGACTAATGGGATTTATCAGTCGACACCACATAGAGTGACGAGCCCTATTTCGGGTAAAACTCGATTTTCAATGCCTTTTTTTGTTGAGCCTGATTTTGATACACCTATTAGCACGCTACCTTCATGTATCACTCAACAAACACCTAAAGTATTTGAAGATACATTCGCTGGAGAGTGGATTTTATCAAGGTTTGAGCAAACATATACTTACAGGAATGAAATAGAGTAGTGGTCTTTGTTACATAAAAAACCACTACTGTGAATGAAGGGTATAAAGATAAAACTTAATAGCAGACTTGATTTCTGCCGTTATTTTTAGCTCTATATAGCGCCTTATCAGCGGTACCTAACATTTTATCGTAGATTTCTGCAGGTGAGAGATCTATGCCAGCAATGCTTTTTTCACCAAAAGTGGCTATTCCTATGCTCACGGTAACGGGATCAGACCCTGTAGCTACAAATTCTTCAACGGCCATACGTAACCGTTCACCTGCTAGCTCTGCTTCTCTATGGTTTGTGTTAAACATAAGCACGATGAATTCATCCCCGCCAAATCGACCTATAACATCACTATCTCTGGCGATTTTTTTTAGTGTTTTGGCAATATCCAAGAGAATTTTGTCACCTTCAATGTGACCAAGTGAGTCGTTGATTGCTTTAAAGTTGTCGACATCAACCATTGCTAGTGAAATCGGCATGTGTTCTCTAGCGGCGATTAATAATTGTTGTTCGAATATTTCGGCAAACGCAAATCGATTATATAGAGAAGTGTGGTAATCGTGCCGTGCTAGGTTTTTGAGCTCTTCATTTTTAGCTTTTAAAGTCTCTTCAGTTTCTTTTAACTTAGTTATATCGGTATGCGCGCCAAGAATTCGAATTGGTTTACCGTTTTTGTCTCTTAGCGCTATGCCTCTGCATCTCACCCAAACAGTTGACCCATCTTGATGCTGATACCTGACTATTTGGTCATATGGATGTGTTGGATCTTCACAGTGAAGCTTAAAATTTTGTAGTGCTTGTTCCATGTCTTCTTGGTTAATAACTTCACGCCAATCCGACAATTTATGCTGCTTACTGGTGGGATCATAACCGAAGACTTTCCAGAAGTTATCGCTCATCCATTTGTGTTCTTGATTATCTAAATCCCAGAAAAATACACCATCCAGACAGTTAGTTTGCAAGAACTGAAATATAGTGGGATCAGTTGCAAGCATGTCTTGTAGTTCTTTTTCAAGATAGTGTGGGTTGTTAGTTTTACTCGTCATGGTCATCAATCAGTTTGTAATAGTGCTAATCGTTTTATACTAGCTACATATATGATTAAAGTAATATGAATCTTGCTTTTAAATTGAGAATATTTGAATGAAGTACAACTATTAAAGTCTAAATATAGTAAATAAGTCATATGCGAGGATTTGTACTCGAATGTTTAGGTTAATACTCTAGTACGATAAAGAGATGATTTGAGAAGATGGAATGCCGCACCTTTACTCAGATAAGATCCAAGAACGAATAGTTATTCGCTAGGTAGCGACTTTTGGAAGAGATGGTTTAGAGGAGTAATTTCGATAAATCTCTAATATCCTTTATCTCGATATCCGGTAATATGCGCATCTGGCCTTCGTCTATAATGGTGTTGTTTTTCGTATTAATCCAGCAACTAGCAAACCCCGCTCTTATAGCACCTTTGATATCTGATATTGGATGATCGCCAACATGGAGAATCTGTCTTGGAGGTAAATTTAAATAGTTAGCTGTGCTTTTAAACATATCGGAATATGGTTTAGCCCTACCATCAGGACCAGCCCTCAATACCAAACCAAAATAGCTATCAAGACCAATTTCATTTACGTCTACATTGCCATTAGTGATTGCGACTAGAGGAAATTTTCTTGATAGCGCTTGTAGGGTTTCATGGGACTCTAATGGAACATCAACTTGATTACGCAACCATAAAGCATGTTTTATCCCCTCTTTGGCAGCGAGTTTCGCTTTTTGGCGACTGTAACCCAATTGCGCTAAACCATACTCTATTTGAGTTTGTCGCCAAGCCGTCACATCATGTTTAAGTTCAGGGTTGTCAGCTGCCAACTGGAATTTCAGATTTGTCCATTGCTGTAATGTAAATTTTGCTGATATAGGATGATGTGTATGTAGCCAAATAGCCATTTCACTTTCAACCTTACGAATTACGGGATGATTGTCGTATAAGGTGTCGTCAAGATCAAAACTAAGAGCTTTAATGGTGTTTAATCGGCGATATATCTGCATTATTTCTCTTTTTTCTTATGGGCTCTTGGATGTGCTTTATCATATTCCTGAGCAAGGTGTTGAAAGTTTAAGTGTGTATAAACCTGAGTAGTAGAAATGTTTTCGTGCCCAAGTAATTCTTGAACAGCTCTTAGATTGCCACTTGATTCTAGTACATGGGTAGCAAATGAATGGCGTAGTTTATGCGGGCTAATATGGCTGGAGACGCCTTGCTTTAAGCCCCATTGTTCCATTCGCTTTTGAACATTTCTTGAAGAAATACGTCGCCCTAGTTTGGATATAAATAGTGCGGGCTCGTTTTGTTTTAACAATATAGGACGGAGAGTGAGCCACTTATTAACCCATACTTTAGCATATCCAGAAAAAGGTACTTTGCGTTCTTTGTTTCCTTTACCAATAACTCGAATTTCACCATGACTATTACTGATATCTTTTACATCTAGACCAATCATTTCTGACAGTCGGATTCCAGTCCCATACATTAATTCCATCATAGCTCTATCACGAACAGAAAGTGGATCGCTTTCGTTGACGTCAAGTAATAGGTCCATTTGATCAACGTCTAGATTTTTTGGTAATGTTTTTTTCTGTTTCGGAGCTGAAACGCCTTTTGCTGGGTTGGCGCTTAACTCACCTCGTAGAATTAAGAAATCGAAAAAACTTCTCAGAGAAGAAAGTCGAGTAGCAAGGCTGCTCGACTTTATACCTTGACGCATACCTTTACTGGCAATCTGGCGTACCCAAGCGGCATCAACGTGTTGCCAATCTTTTAAACCAAGTTCGAAAAGTTGTTCAGCCATTATTTGTAGCTGTTTTTTGTAGTTATTTTGAGTATGTATACTGAGCCCTTTTTCGTTTCTTAAATACCCATAGAAACGTTCAAGAGGCTCGGTAAATTCTTCAGGCAGATGTATGGTTGAGGACATTATTATCAAGAGTATTGTTGTTTCGCCCATTATTTTCCCATTTAAGAGTAGAGACCAAATGAGAAACGACCGTTGCGAGATGACGTAAAAATAGAGTATCCATATTCGGCTGGAAATGGCCACCATCGTTACTGGAAAACGCGATAACCCCGAGAGGTTCAGATTTTTCTAATGGTAAAACGACAAATGAACCGAGTTCAGGGCAACGATCATGACTAAATAAAAGATCACGATCAGCCTTTTTTAATCGACCTAAATAGACATTTTTACCGTTGAAATGGTTGGTTGCGAACCGTTGCCAATTGTCCATAGATATGTGGTATTTTGGTTGGTCACTATTCAATAGCTTTATGTGAGCTTTGAGGGATAGATCTTGAGCAAATTGATTAATTGAGTCAACAGCTTGCGACAAGTTATGGTGTTTAAGAATCGTTTCCTGAAGGCTCATAAATTGATGAAAATGTTGGCCATTATTCGTGGCGATAGACATTAATTCAGTGATCTCTTCTTCTAAATCTGAAATTTTTTCTCTCTGTCTCTTTAACTTTATTTCAACTAAAGAGATTGCGCCTTCTTGACGTACAGGTAGAGACAAAAGTTCTGTCAGCTCTTGTCTCTCCTTAAAAAAGTCAGGATGGTCACGTAAATATTGAGCAACAACCTCAGCGGTCATCGCATCTGCTTCACTTAATGACAAAACGTTTCCTCTGTCGCGCTATTTGTTAACAAGTTAATTGACCATCAAATACATGGGTTGCAGGCCCTGTCATATAGAGAGGAGTACCTGGGCCTTTCCACTTTATAGTCAGGTCTCCACCGGGCAGATGAACCTTAACTTCTTCATCTAAAGAACCTTGAGATATACCTATAGCGACGGCGGCACACGCACCGCTTCCACAAGCTTGGGTTTCTCCTGCACCGCGTTCATAGACCCTAAGATTTATTTCTTCTTTGTTTAGTACCTGCATAAAACCGGCATTCACTTTTTCTGGGAATCGCTCATAAGATTCAAGCAAAGGTCCTAAAGTCTCTACGTCAGCAGTCTCGAGGTCATCTACCGTCGTAACGACATGAGGGTTTCCCATGCTGACAGCACCACAAAATAGAGTTTGTTCATTGACCCTTATGATGTAAGTTTTCTCTGCTTGTTTGGCTTTAAATGGTATTTTATTGGGCTCAAAAACGGGTTCACCCATATTCACGGTTACGAGATCATCATCTTCAATATTCAATATCATCTTACCTTTCTTGGTACTGACATTAATGTTGAATTTGTTGGTTAACCCTTTCATGCGAACAAATCGTGCAAAACAGCGAGCACCATTACCGCATTGTTCGACTTCACTGCCGTCAGCATTAAAGATACGATAATGAAAATCAGATTCTGGGTCATACGGGGCTTCAACCACGAGTAATTGATCGAAGCCTACACCTGTATTTCGATCCGCCAACCGGCGGATAAGGTCTGGGGAAAAGAAAATATTCTGAGTAATACAGTCTACGACCATAAAGTCGTTGCCCAGACCTTGCATTTTAGAGAAATGGAAATGCATACTTTCTACTTACTCCGGTAAAATGTGTTCATCGCGCCAAAGATCAATATATTCCTCACGCTTACGAACCAAATGTACTTTATCTCCATCCACCATAACTTCAGCTGCCCGTCGACGAGCGTTGTAGTTAGAGGACATTGAGAAGCCATAAGCACCTGCCGATCTTACCGCCAATAGGTCACCCTGTTGTAATAGAAGATCTCTGTCTTTTCCGAGAAAATCACCTGTTTCACAAATAGGACCAACAACATCGTATGTTGTTGCCTCCCCTTTCTCGGTGATACGGGAACAATATCCTGCCACGCAGAATACAGTGCAGGACGCATTAGGTCATTCATGGCAGCATCGACTACCGCAAAGTTTTTGAATTCGGTGTGTTTTAGATATTCGACTTTTGTTAAGAGAATACCAGCGTTTGCAGCAATAGCTCGTCCTGGTTCAAAAATTAACTCAATACCGGAGTGATTAGACAAACGTGACAGCAGAGCCTTTGCATAATCAGATGGCTGCGGTGGAAGTTCATCTTTATAAACAACACCAAGGCCTCCACCAACATCTAAATGTTTAATATGAATGCCATCTGAAATTAATTGATCGATGAGAGCGAGTAGCCTATCTGTTGCATCAATAAATGGTTCGATATCAGTAAGCTGAGAACCTATGTGACAATCAATACCTTGTACATTTAGGTTTGATAGACTGTCTGCAAATCGATACACTTCTGGTGCGCGATCAAATGCGATACCAAATTTGTTATCTCGAAGACCAGTCGAGATATATGGGTGAGTCTTCGCGTCCACATCTGGATTAATTCTAAGAGAGATCGGAGCAATAACGCCCATTTTAGCCGCTACTTGGTTCAGGCTTTCTAATTCAGGCTCAGATTCTACATTGAAGCACTTGATGTTTAATTCAAGAGCTCTTTCCATCTCTTCAACCGTTTTACCTACACCAGAAAATACGATTTTAGCTGGGTCTCCACCCGCGGCTAGCACGCGTTCTAGTTCTCCGCCAGAAACTATATCAAAGCCAGACCCTAAGCGAGCTAAAGCGTTTAGCACGCCTAAGTTCCCGTTTGCTTTAACGGCATAACAGACAAGATGAGGATGTTCACCTACCGATTTATCAAACGCGTTCCAATGCCTTTCTAAAGTGGCCCGAGAATAAATGTATAAAGGAGTACCAAATTGTTGTTCTAACGTTTCTAGTGAAACGTTTTCAGCCCACAATTGGCCATCATCCTGATAATTAAAATAATCCAATGTATTCTTTCCTTAACAAATTACGATTGCGTCTGTTCGTTTTCTTGTGGCGCATCTTTTGGCATATAGAGTGGTCCTGTGTTTCCACAGCCAGCTAAACTTAATGTTGATAACAAGCAGAGTCCCGCGATAATTTTTTTCATGGTGCAATTCGTGATTATTGATTCAATGTCCCCTATAATCGCACTACTAATAAGAAAAGCAATAGGATAGAGCAGGATGAATGATACGGAATATCATCAAATTGTTGATGAAGTGTTTAGTCAGTTAGAAGAAGCTATCGATGATTCAGGGTCAGATATAGATTATGAAATCATTGGAAATGTGATGAATTTAGAATTTGATGATAGAAGTCAGATAGTTATCAACAAACAAGAAGCAATGAAAGAAATCTGGTTAGCATCAAAATCTGGTGGTTTTCATTTTTCGTATGTTGATGAAAAATGGATCTGTTCAAAATCAGGTTCTGAGTTTTTCTCATTTGTTAAAAACGAATGTGATAAACATGCTGGTGAAGCAATTGAATGGGATGAATAAGTTCTTTAGCTAAGTTTTTTTCCATATCTTTGCGAGAACGTAGCCTGAATTAGTCTAACCATTAATACTGTTCAGGTTACAAAAGCTTAAGCATTTACTGCTTTGGAGGGTTTTGACTGAATAGAATTATCATTACGATAAGGTGCAACGTAGCTACTGCTTGTACCATCTTCAGGGTGAATAACTTGGTAATACTGCGGGAGGTTGAAGTTGATAACTCCATTGCCTTCGTTTTCGTTGCCGTGACTTGATGTATAGAAACGATTGACGTTATTTATCATGTCATCTTTACTACCGTTAAATTGATGGTATACCTCAACGGAGTTGCTTTCATCTAAAACATAAATGTTGAAACCATCAGCGGTGTCTTCGAAGAAGAACTGCATTAGACCTTCACTTGCAAAACCATCAACGACAGAAGGTAAGTGATAATCTCGTTCTTTATCAAGCATTGATAAGGGAGAACCATTGAGTTTATTCGTTGATATACTGCGATAGAAATCAATAGAATTTTCTAATTTCTGAACGGACACGCCTCTTCTTTCAAAGAACAGACCGAACATTTGATTGGCGACTTTTATCGCTTTGAATTTTCTATTTTTCTTTTCTTCTACTGGCTTTAAACGCATATCAATACATTCAGCAAGCAGTTGGTAAACCGTGTTGCGTATAACGCCCCTTAGGTTTTTGCTGTAGCAAAATACATCCACAGATTCTGGTGGAACTGCATCTTGATGCATCTTGCCTAAAATAGTTTTCAGTGCATCAAGGATGGCAGTATCTCCAGTGAAGTGCATCGTTCTCACTTCGTGCCAAGAATTTCGATAAACTAAGTCTACGCTGCCCACTAAACTTATTGTTTCTTCGCCAAAACTGAAGATGTCTACATTCTTGACATCTACTTTTAGCGAACGGGGTATATGCTGAGAGCTAGGGTCATTTTCAAAATTAATGAACATAGCCAATTGGCTTATTTCGCAAGGGCTACCTAAAGCCTGCATCGATGGGCGACGTTTACGTAATGAGAAAGTATTACGAAGATCACTCACCATTTGATAAAACTTGTCTATATCTAGCTGCGCATCTTTTACTACTGAATGAAGATTCGTCGACTCAGTAATTAATCCATTGAAAAAAGACCACGCTACTAATTTACTTAGATACTCATTGTGCTCCAGACTTTTTGAACCGATCAGTTTTTCTGCAACCAGTGGTTGTTTATAAAGGTACCAACCAGACGGGTTTGTTCGTCCTTTTTGCACTTGAATAAAACTAAGGTCGGGTTCGTGAAGGTCTGGAGAAACTTGTGGATTAAGTAATGTTACTTTTCCCGGTAATACTTCGAACGCTGCATAAAGCTTTCTTGCAAGGATGCTAATGTCTTGAGGGCTGATAGCGGAAGTAATATCGTTTCGTCTCGCAAATTGTATTAAATTGCGGTAGCTCTGCATCAAAGCTTCTAGTAATCCATCATGAACAACTTTAACTTGTTCAACTTTCCAATTACGACGGTCATCTAATTCGGCTATGACGTTACTATCCCAGTCCCAATGTTTAGTCATCTTTCTGAGTATTTGACGACGCCACTCTACAGAGCCGGCCCCCGGTGTACGTGAAAGTTTTTCGTGGGTTTTAAGATAGAAGCAGCGACGCACTAAATCTAGACGGGTGTAATCTTGAATGCGCTCTAGGTAAGTAGTGACCTTATCCAGCATGAGATAATAAGAATCCATGCTATATAGATCAGGCTCATAAGCAAAAAATCGACGTTTGCTGTCTACGCTGAGAAGTTGAGTATTCGGGTATTCCCACGAATAGGCTTCTAACAGAATGGCCTTTAATACAGATTTATAGGGTGAATCGATGCTTTTATACAACTGCCATAAATTTGAACCAAAATATTCTTCCGCTGGAATTCGATTCAGTTCACCAAAATCTATCCAGTCATTGCAATTGATATGCCCAGCTTTACACAGTTGGTCTACGTAATCTTGATAACATTCTTCCATCTCTGGAGGTACAATTTGCCACAGTAGACGCTGACCAGCTAAACGAACAGCGGAGCGATAGAATTCATCGAGTAATAATAAGTGTTGAGATGAACCACAGTTATCACCGGTCATTTCTTCTGAATAGTTGTTTCTAAAGCGCTCTTCATCCATTAAGAAAAAATTAGCTTCAATACCGTAGCTTTTAGCCCACTCTGTAATCAATAAGCACTTGTTGCCAAGATGAGAGCGTTCATCATCACTCATTTTTGGTGAAACACAAACCCATATATCCAGATCACTTGAGGTACTTTGTCCGATAGAAGAAGTACTCCCCATCGTATATAACCCTAAAATATGAGGTTCACTTCCCGTTTTAATGGGCTCTGATTGAGTGATAGAAATCTGCTCGATAAACTGTTTTTGAATATCGTTTTCTTCTAAAAAGTGCACGCCATAAGGGACAGGATTGCTATAGTAGCCTGGAATTGCTGGATGATTGTAATGGAGAAGAGTGGGAATAAGATTGAAAACTTGTTTACCTTTTTGATCCATAATAGCCAGCGCGCGCTCGATACGCTGCTGATTCAGTGAGTCTATTCTACTGATTATCGTTTGGATATAAGGCTGCAAGGCATATTCCTTGGTTTGATAAATTCTAGCTCTGTTTTTATTCTATAGTAGCTACAAAACGTGATCAATTTAACACTTTTAGCGCGTGAGGTAAAGATCTTACAATTGATATGATTATTTTTAACTCACTTTGTCACTTCTTTCTCTCTCGCTGAACAAGCCAGTTTTTAATATAGAGATAACTAATATAAGTGTAACTTTAATTGAGAGAAACATCACATAATTTTTGTCAAATAAGAAAGAAATAAGCACAAATTGGCAGACCTCATAACAATCGATATATGTAGAATAGATAGGATGGTAGGATTATAAAATTGTAGTTCATTAAATTGTAAACATTCGGTATTTTCATGACAGATAACACTCCGGTAAGAATCGCTACTCGCAAGAGTCCCCTCGCTTTATGGCAAGCTTATTATGTTAGAGATGCATTGCAAGCTGCTCATCCTGGTTTAGAGGTTGAGTTGGTTACTATGGTGACTAAAGGTGATGTTATTCTTGATACACCATTGGCAAAAGTGGGTGGGAAAGGTCTTTTTGTTAAAGAGTTAGAGGTTGCAATGCTTGAAGGAAGAGCAGACCTTGCTGTCCATTCAATGAAGGATGTACCTGTAGATTTTCCTGAGGGATTAGGTCTTGTTACTATTTGTGAAAGAGAAGACCCAAGAGACGCTTTCGTATCTAACACTTATCAATCGATAGAAGAATTACCACACGGCTCGATTGTTGGTACTTGTAGTTTACGTCGTCAATGTCAACTGATGGAAGCTCGTCCAGACCTGATAATCAAGGAGCTGCGCGGAAATGTTGGGACTCGATTAGGTAAATTAGATGCAGGTAACTATGACGCGATTGTTCTCGCCGCTGCAGGCCTGAAGCGTCTCGAATTGAAAGAACGTATTAAAAGCTATATTGAACCGGAGCAATCCTTACCAGCAGTTGGTCAAGGCGCTGTTGGGATCGAGTGTCGGATTGATGATCAGCGTATTTTGAAGCTGTTAGAACCCTTAAATCATAATGACACAGCAGATAGAGTGCGTTGTGAGCGAGCGATGAACCTCACTTTGGAAGGTGGCTGCCAGGTTCCTATTGGTAGTTATTCTCTTTTGGAGGGTGATCAGCTATGGTTGCGAGCTCTTGTTGGAGAGCCTGATGGCAGCAAAATGGTTCGAGGTGAAATTCGCGGAAGACGCGAAGATGCCGAAGCATTAGGCGTTGAGCTTGCTAATCAGCTGCTTGCTGATGGGGCAAAAGAGATTTTAGAAAAGCTGTATAGTGAACACGAGTAAATATGGTCGTTTTGGTAACTAGGCCAAGCCCGGATGGTGAAGCGCTCTGTGATGCGCTTTCTTCATCCGGTATCCAAGTTATATATCAACCCTTAATACAATTTACTCTGGGCAAAGATAGCCCCTCGCTTCAAGCTACATTGCAAGAGACTGATGTAGTTATTGCGGTAAGTAAACCCGCAGTAGAATGGGCTAACAGAGCCCTACATTCTAAAATGCAAACATGGCCAGATTCCATTCGTTATCTTGCCATTGGTCAAAAAACTGCTGATAAACTCAGCGAAGTTACTGCTCAGAAAGTACACTATCCGGAAGTGAGTGATAGTGAACATTTATTGCAACTACCTCCACTACTAAAACCTATTAATACCAAAGTCACAATATTGAGAGGTAACGGAGGTAGGGAATTAATCCGTGAAGAACTACTTAAAAGAGGCGCGAGAGTTGAGTATTGTGAAGTATACCAACGTCAAACGCTTCTATTTGATGGACACTCTAGAGTTAAGAGTTGGAAAAAAATAGAGTTACCCATATAGTATTAACGAGTGGAGAGCAGTTGAATTATTTTTTCAGCTTAATTCCCAAACTTGAACACAACTGGCTTTTTCAATTAAAACTTATCGTACCAAGCAATAGGATTGCAGAGTTAGCCAAAGGGCTTGGGTTCCACGAAGTAACGGTTTCGGGTAGTGCATCTAATCCCGATTTAGTCGCTGTCATTCAACAGCTATGCACAACAGGACAAGTACATGACAAGTAAAAAAAACGGGCAAACAGAACCTGAAAATAAAGACTCTCAAATGGACGTTGAAAATAACGAATCTCAATCTGACAAAGCGACAGAAAAAACAGATTTTAAATCGGAAAAGCCTTCGGAACCTTCTCCTGAGGAAAATCAGACAGATCGCCACGTTGAAGTTAAACCTGATAAAGGTGTTTCTGGTGAACAACCTGCGCCTGTTAAATTTGAAGAAAAACAAGGTAAACGAGGTGTTAAGCTTGGCACTTTGGCGATTGTTATTTCTATCCTATTTGCTGGTGGCACTGCGCTAGTATTTAATCAACAAAAAACAGTACATGAATCTCAGTTGGCCCAATTAGAAGCTAAGATTAATGATTTAAGTAGCCAGCTAGAACAGAGACTCTCGTCAACGGAGTCCATAGCAGCAGCAAAAGCAGATGAAGCATACAATAAAGCGGAAACAGCCATTACGCAGCAACATGAGAGTATCAAAAGTCTTCAAGTTGCCCTCGCGGACGTAGCGGGAAGGCGACCAAATGATTGGTTACTGGCTGAGTCGGACTACTTAGTAAAACTTGCAGGTAGGAAGCTATTTTTAGAAAAAGATGTCGTGAGTGCGACTCAGTTGATGGAGAGCGCTGACCAACGAATATCGCTACTTAATGACCCGAGTTTAGTGCCATTACGAAAAGAGATGGCGAAAGATATTACGACGTTGAAATCGGTACCATTAATCGATAAAGATGGATTGGCTTTGCGGCTGATTAGCTTGCAAGAACAAGTAGATTCTTTGCCGTTAGCAAACGCAATTTTGCCTGAAGCGCCAGAAGTGGAACATAAAGCAGTATCTAGCGATATTTATGACTGGCAAGATAATTTACTCACTTCTTTGCAATCTTTTTCAGAGCAGTTCATAACCTTCCGTACCCGAGAAGGGAATGTGATACCGCTTCTCGCACCAAAGCAACACTATTATTTGAAAGAGAATGTGAAGGGTAAAATAGAAACGGCAATTCGAGCAATTTACAACGAAAATCAATCTATCTATCAGAGCGCATTGAAGACAGCGGATGAGTGGGCTATGCAGTTCTTTAAATTGGATGATCCGGCGGTTATTCAATTTAACAAGTCAATGCAACAACTCGCTGGGCAGAATGTTGAAGTTAAGTACCCTGTAAAACTTGTATCGCAAAAAGCACTTCAAGATGTCATTAATGAACGCCTGCGCCGTCAAATGACCAGCATGACTTCGGAGGAAAAATAATGATTCGAGCGATTTTCCTTTTCGCAGTACTTGGAATAGGTCTATTTGCCGGAACCCAGTTTGCTGGGCAGCAAGGCTATGTTCTTATTTCCATTGCAAATACAACGATCGAAATGAGTGTAACCACTTTGGTTATTTTCGTTGTTGGTATATTAGCGATACTTTTCGGTTTGGAATACTTGATCAAAAAATCACTTAATATGACGAGTACCACATGGAATTGGTTTAGTGTTCGAAAACTAAAACGAGCTCGTCGAAATACCAACGAAGGTATTGTTAAATTATTAGAAGGTGATTGGCAAGCAGCAGAGAAAAAAGTGACTCGTTGGGCGAACCATCACGACATGCCTTTACTATGTTATTTGATCGCTTCAGAAGCTGCTCAGGAGATGGGTGATGATAACAAACGTGATAAATATTTGCAGTTAGCCCAGCAACAAGATAACTCTACTTTAGCTGTCGAGCTAACCAAAGCTCGTCAACAAGTGCGAGAGAGAGATTTTGAGCAGTCATTCGTCACGCTATCTGCATTGCAGAATGATTATTTTAGTAATCCGATGGTATTGAGTTTACTTAAAATCACCTACATTAACTTAAAGCGCTGGCAGCTTCTGTTAGAACTTTTACCGAGATTAGCGAAAGCTAAACTCATTAGTTCAGAGGAGCAAGCAAAGCTTTCTAAACAAGCCCAATGTGGATTGATTGCAGAAGTAGCTAAATCTAAGGGTAGTGAAGGCGCTATTGCACTTTGGAACAGTTTTTCTCGTAAAACTCGCCATGATGGTGACATTGTTGCTTGTCTAGCAACTCAGTTAATCGAAAGACAAGCGGATTCTGAAGCGTATAGCTTAGTGGTTGAGTCACTTAAGAAGCAGCAAAATGATGCTCTTCTTCAGCTGATACCAACAATGAATCTGGCTGATAACTATCCAGCAATTGTTATGTTACAAGGGCTAATTAAGAAAAATCCTGAGGATGCCGTAGCACATAGCGTATTGGCTAATGTGTATATGGGTAATGAAAAATGGGTAGACGCACAGACGCATCTAGAAAAAGCGCTTTCAATTAGAGCTGATGTATCCGATTACTCAGCATTAGCAACGGTTTTAGAGAAGCAAGATTTAACGCACGCCGCAAATGATGTATCGAGACAGGCGCTGAGTTTGATTAGTACTAGCTAAACAGAGACTAAATCTAATAAGAAACCAGCGGAAGCTGGTTTTTTTGACTCATACTTTTAGGTGGGTAAATTTGTGACCACTTTTTTCTGCCTGAAATAGACTCAAATAGCGGTCAAAGAATGCATCCAACGTAGCACCGTTCGCTGATTCGTCGTTGAGTTTTAGGACTTCACTGACGGTTTCACATGTGCATAAGTTACCAGGAGTTTGATTGCGCCGTAGTGAATAGTTAGAACTAAATTCACCCGTTAATGCCATTGTGGTTAATGCTTGTAACCAAGGGCTTTTACGAACCATCTTTTTTGCTTCTTGCCATGTTGCGTCCAAGAGAATAAACATCGGTGGTTTGTGGTTTTGATGGATTGATTGAGCATCAAGCTTTGTGCTCTCACTACCAGGAAACAGCAGAATAGTTTGGTAGTTATTGCAAGTAATAAGTTGAATTAGCTCTTCTGGAGGTGAGACTCTATCCCAAGTAAATGTAAGGGTGCTAGACAAGCTCATGGAAACCAATTTACCGGTATTGGTATCGCGATTTAATTCATTTGGATGCATTAGAAGTACAATTTTCACTGCGCTTTGAAGATCTGGTATATCCTTACAAAAGCAATTGAAGCGAAAGCCGCACTTTGGGCACGGCTCTAATTGTGGTTTTACTTTACGCATGTTATGGCTTTTCTTTATAAAGGATCAAGCCATCATTAGCGATAGGGTACAGGTTACCATTTACTTTTTCATGTGTAGCCACTATCTGGTCGCCTTGTAACGTAAATATGCGTTCTGCAACAATTCGTTGGCCTTGATGATGAGTCATCACAACTTGAACCTGTTTATCATTGAGTTGTTGCCAATACCCAGATTCTTTCAGTGGTAAACCTGTCGTGTAGGAATACGTTGTTGTTGCGGTGTGGTCTGAAGACAAATCTAACTCGATAGAAAAGCCGGTCGACTTAGTACTACTAGCTGTGTATTTAGTCGCCCAATTTAATGTCGCATCCTTGTTTGCTAAGGTTGCACACCCACGTTTTTCTCCATCATCGTCTTTAAATGTCGCACTCCACCCATAAATGCTGTCGCTCATAGAGTCATTGCAATAGTCTTTTGTTATGGTCAGTTGTCCTTGACCAAAATGATATTTTCGCTCGCTAGGTGTTAAGCGAGTAGAAGAGAGTGAAAAGCCTCTCTCATCAGCACCAAATTGTTGGTAAAGTGTTTTATCGTCGCTAAATTCCATTGACCAAAATGGTTCGTTACCAAAGGCTTTTGTTGAGCGAAATGGTTGCTCACAACGTTTGATATTTTCTGTTGTGATGAAATTGATGCCTGAAATAACGAAACGAGCAGCAAAGTCTTGGTCGAAACCCGCGTCAGATGTTTCTTTAAGATGACCAATTAATTCTGCATAAATGGGTTGGTATGGTTCTCTGCTTAATGTCATTGCTTTGGCAAGTGATTCAGAATCCATATCTATCCAGTATTGTTGGTTGCTTTCGCAAGGGATGAAACTGCGTGTTTCATGACCTACAGTGAGGATGCCTCTCATAATAAAAGTAGGAGCAAGTGGCGTAACTGCCTCTTGGTTGAGGGAAACCGGTGTATCACTTTTTTGTGTGGCAATGGTGTTTTCTGGTGACGAAGAGCAAGCTTGAAGAAAGCTTGCTAATACGAGCAAGACCGAAATAGGTAACAATTTCATAAAGTAATTCCAACTATCTACGTTTTAATCATTATGCCACATCTATTAAAAAAGGTAGCAAATTGGCTACCTTTAATCATTTTTAATACGGTGTATTTAAAGTAGGTGCTCGTTCAAATAACGCGCCACGGCGTGGTCCTTATTAGAACCAATGATTTCGTTATCCGGAAGGGCTTGTTTTACTTTTTCGTGAGAGGTCTCCATAACAAGACCTCGTCCCGCCATCGAGAGCATTTCAACATCATTCATTCCATCGCCAAAAGCTATGCAGTTATGTAGAGATGAACCAATTGAACTCGCTACGGCATCCAATGCAGCCCCTTTAGAAACGCCATCTCCCATCACTTCTAAGCACCAAGGTGTTGAAAACGCAATACTCACTCGCCCTTTAAACTTTTCTTTGAGTTGATCTTCGACTTGGGTTAGGTATTCGTGGTCGGGATAAACAAAAAACACTTTTGCCACACCAGAGGTCGGTACATTATCGATATCTAGCAGTGTGTATTGGAATCCAGATGCTTTATGGAATTTTTTAATGTTTTCATCTTCTTGACTGATTAACCAATTATCATTTTGATAGATGTGAATACGAATCTTTGGGTCTTTCTTAACGACGTCTACAATGGGCTGTACAAGTTTTTCATCTATATTTTTGCTGTACATCAATTCGTCGTTTTGATCGTGAACTCGTGCGCCATTGGAGGTGATCATATAAGCTGGTATGCCCGCTTGCTCGCGGATTCGCGCAACGTCTACATGATGTCGCCCTGTAGCAAAAACAAAAGTGAAACCTTTTGAATGCAGTTCTTTAAGTGTTTTTTTACTATAGTCACTTAATTGGTGATCGGGAGCTAGAAGGGTGCCATCTAGATCAGAGGCAACAATTTTAAACTGCGTATCATTTACTACATTCATATAACTCTCTTTTGATTAATTGGTTTTAGCCACGATAGTTTAAGACAAAAAACAAATTAAAAAGAGGGTAAAATTGTTAATGTTCTTTTCCCTATTTCTTTATTGTTAGTTTTGTTTCAAAAAGAGTATATAGCAGCGAGTGCTTGATTTCTGATCTCATCTGTCTCAAACAGTATTTCGTGTTTACTACTTTTAATAATCTCTAACCGTGAAGCTTTATTGGTTTTCGTCAGTAAAGTCATGAACTTCAACTGGGCTTTATTGCTTACGATAATGTCGTATTCTGCCTGCATTAATAGCGTCGGTATCGTCACTTGATTTGCGTTTTTTATGCATGTTTTCGCGCCTGTTAAAGCGTGCCATACCCAATGAGCACTAGGGCCGCCAATTTTTAGTTGAGGCATGTCCTCATAGAGACTCCGAAACCATGTATACCTTACTTCACTGGCAGTAAGTGGATTAACCTTAAAGGGTTTTGCTTGGTACTCTCGGTTTTTGGTTAAATATTTGGGTTTCGAACTAAATAGGCTATTAATGTATGCCCAATAAGGAGCTATGGGCTTCAAAATAGGTGACATATTAACGCCAAACATGGGAGCGCTTAGTACGACTTTATCAAAACTATGATTAGGGTAAACCTGCAAGTATCGCGTAGATATGGCTCCTCCCATGGAGTGAGCTAAAAGGTAGCGCTTTTCATATTTTTCGAGTTTGAAATAATCTACTAGCGTTGCCATGTCTTCTACGTAATGAGAAAAAGAGCGAACATGTCCAATTTGTTGATCTTCAGCTATTCGGTCAGATAACCCCTGACCACGATGGTCGAAAGAATAGATGTCGTACCCCAATTTGAAAAAATGATAAAAAAGTTCTTGGTATTTCCATGCGGACTCCACACGACCATTTACCATTACAATTGCTTTGTTATGTGTAGAGGAAGTGATCGATATCCAATATAAATTTTTTTGGGTACAGCCTTCTACAAAACCTTCACTTCTTTGTTGCCAGAAGTCTAGGATGTGATGCTGCATTATTTCTGGATAGTCTGATTCTTGGGTTGGCGTTGGGGGAGTCATAAGTACCTATTTTTGTCTAACTCAACATGCGAAAAGAAAGCATGAGTCATGTAAGCATAACATTCATGTTTACTAACTTAAATTGGGATTGTAAGAGGCCTTCCTTGCAATATGAATATTTGATGACAATCGCTCGTGGGTTATTGATCTAAAATTGCACGCATGTAATATATACGCATATCCATATGTATGGTTTTTATTATGTTACCTAATCAGTTTTTTAAAGTGTTGTCAGATGAGACTCGGGTCCGTTGTTTACTTTTGATTGCGAGGGAAGAAGAGCTGTGTGTATGTGAATTAACTCAAGCGTTAGACGAGAGTCAGCCCAAAATATCTCGTCACTTGGCTCAATTGCGTCAATCAGGCGTGCTGCAAGATGAACGAAAAGGGCAGTGGGTCTACTACCGTGTTGCTAGTGGTTTGCCTCGGTGGTTAGAAAAAATAATTGAAGGTTTGAAGCAATCCAACTGTTTAATGAAACAGTATCAAACCGACATCGAACGCCTGAAAGCGATGAAAAATCGTCCCGATAGATGCTGAAGGCGATGCAATCAAATTATCTACAAGGAAAATACACATGACAATTAAAGTTGGAATTAACGGCTTTGGCCGAATTGGTCGATTAGCCCTGCGCGCTGCTTATGATTGGCCGGAGATGGAATTTGTGATAATCAATGACGTTGCGGGTGACACGGCAACACTTGCGCATCTGTTGGAATTCGACTCCATTCAAGGTCGCTGGCATCATGAAGTCGTGGCGGAAGATTCTGAAATGGTTATTAATGGTAAGAGAATAGCTACGACTCAAAAAAAGAAATTGATGAGGTAGATTGGTCTGCTTGCGACGTCGTTATTGAAGCGACAGGGGTTCATCGCAATACTTCATTTTTAAATAAATACCTAGCTCAAGGTGTCAAACGCGTGGTTGTATCTGCACCTGTAAAGGAAGAAGGTATCGCCAATATCGTTGTCGGCGTGAATGATCATATATTTGATCCAGAACGACATAAAATAGTTACGGCTGCATCTTGCACTACGAACTGTATTGCGCCTGTAGTGAAGGTCATCCATGAGAAGCTTGGTATTGAACAGTCGGCATTTACGACGATTCATGACTTAACCAATACACAAACCATTTTGGATGCGCCTCACAAAGACCTTCGTCGTGCTCGTGCTTGTGGTATGAGCTTAATTCCAACAACGACAGGCTCAGCTACCGCGATTGTGGAAATATTCCCAGAACTTAAAGACAAAATAAATGGTCACGCAGTTCGTGTTCCGCTTGCTAATGCCTCATTGACTGACATTATTTTTGATGTGAAGAGAGATACCACCGCGGAAGAAGTTAATGCCCTATTGAAAGAAGCTTCAGAAGGTGAATTAAAAGGAATTCTAGGTTTTGAAGAGCGACCTCTTGTTTCTATCGATTACAAGGGTGATCAGCGTTCAACGGTTGTTGATGCTTTGTCTACCATGGTCGTAGGGACACGCATGGTTAAAATTTACGCTTGGTATGATAATGAAATGGGTTATGCGACACGAACTTCAGAGTTGGTACGCAAAGTCGGTTTAGCATAAGGGTTTTAACAATGACACATCCTACTTGGCAACTAAATGTAGCGGATAATGATGCCGCTCTTATCCTTACCCCTTGCCCGGGTACGAAAGGCGTTGATTTAGAAACGTCTCTTAAAGAGCTTAAAGCAGCTGGTGCCAAAGCAATAGTGACAGCACTAAACCATGAAGAGATGGAAGCCGCTGGTGTATCAGACTTGCCAGAGTTAGCTCAGCAGCTCGGTTTTACTTGGTTCCATCAACCAATTGAAGACGACCATGCTCCTGACGAGGAGTTTGATGCTCGTTGGAAGGTTATTAGCCCTCAGGTTCATAATGCATTGCAACAAGGAGGGAAGGTTGTGTTGCATTGCATGGGGGGATCCGGTCGCACAGGTTTGCTTGCTGCTCATATATTGCTAGAACTTGGCTGGGATCTGGATTCGATTAAGACAGAAGTTAAAGCTCTTCGCCCAGGAGCATTTACTAAGCCTCTTCAAATCGAATATATCGAACAAGTTCTGAAGTGATTTGGGTATAAATAGTGAGCGAAAAGAGCTTTTGGGTTGCCATGATCCTAAAGCTTTTTTATGTCAATTAGGACCAATGATAGCTACAAAGTTGTAGCTTAATATCTGTATTAATAGTGAAGCCGCGTATGTTTTCAAATCTAAGCAAGAGTGTCCGCCAATATATGTTGGTCACATTCAATTATTGGAATTTCACCATCACCGATGGCGCACTTCGTATGTTAGTAGTGCTCTATTTTCATGATCTTGGGTACAGTACTCTCGCCATTGCTTCTCTTTTCTTGTTTTATGAGTTTTTTGGTGTCATTACTAACTTAATTGGTGGCTGGCTAGGGGCTCGACTAGGCTTAAATCGAACGATGAATGTTGGTTTAGCAATGCAAGTCGGTGCTTTGGTTATGTTAGCGGTGCCAAGTGCTTGGCTCTCTATTCCATGGGTTATGGCTGCACAAGCCGTCTCAGGAATAGCGAAAGATCTCAATAAAATGAGTGCAAAAAGTGCTATTAAGACACTCGTCCCGAATGATCAACAGGGTGCTCTTTATAAATGGGTTTCTATATTAACAGGATCTAAAAATGCCCTAAAAGGTGCAGGTTTTTTTCTCGGTGGTCTACTACTGTCTTTCATCGGATTTCAATCGGCTGTATTACTCATGGCTGCGGTCCTTTCGCTAGTGCTTATAGGGAGCCTATTTGCGCTAGAAAATAATATGGGAAAAGCGAAGGTAAAGCCCAAATTTAAGGAGATTTTTCAAAATCGCGAAGTATTAATATTCTTTCTGCCGCTCGAATGTTTCTCTTTGGTGCTCGAGATGTGTGGTTTGTTGTTGCGTTACCGGTTTACCTAGGAGCGACGTTTGGTTGGGATCATTTGTGGGTTGGTGGTTTTTTAGCTTTGTGGGTAATTGCTTATGGTTTTGTGCAAGGCGTAGCACCTAAAATTACGGGTAAAACGCAAGGAAGGGTTCCTGACGGCTCGGTAGCAATAATGTGGGCAGCTTTACTTGCTATGGTTACTGGGTTAGTCGCCTATGGTGTTCAAATAGATTGGCAGCCAGAGTTAGTTATTATTGTTGGTTTGATGGTATTCGGGGCTGTTTTTGCCGTTAATTCGTCACTGCATTCATATTTGATAGTCAGCTATGCAAAGGGAGACGGGGTCTCATTGGATGTAGGCTTCTATTATATGGCGAACGCGATGGGACGACTAATAGGTACAATATTATCCGGGTGGGTGTTTCAGATTGCAGGATTGGCTGCTTGTTTATGGGTTTCATTTGGTTTTCTAACTATTACGGCTTTGATCTCTATTTATCTACCAAGAACGATCCCTGATGAAGAGGCTTGTTAGCAAAATATTAGAACCTTGACGCTTACATTCATTTGTAGGCGTTTTTTACATCCCTCTGACTATTAATCACTTTTTTTCTATGTAATATGAACAAATGATGTACAGGCAATATAGTATTGCTTCGTGCCTATTTGGTCTAATTTGGAAAACCAATGGAAAAAAGAGTCTTTTTCTTTGATTTGCTTCGTTGTGTGGCTGCAGTCGCCGTCATCGCTATTCACGTTCTAGCACCTTATCGAGATGAATTGGGCGTTATTCCTTTAAATGAATGGATGTCTGCGATCACAGTCAATGGGCTTAGTCGATGGGCAGTGCCCGTATTCATTATGATCACGGGTGCATTGATGTTAAACGATACACGAGCGTTTAATGCAAAATATTACGTCAGTCGTCGCCTTGGGAAAGTCTTGATTCCTTTTATCGTTTGGTCTCTATTTTATTCTTATCTATCTGGGTGGTCAGTTAGTGGCTATGATCTCGATATTGCATTGGGTATTTTGAGTAACGCCTACCACAAAGAAACCTATTATCACTTGGGCTTTTTCTATTACTTTATTCCACTTTATTTTGTTATTCCTTTGCTTCAAGTTTTAGTGCAAAAAACCGATGACCTAACACTATACGCGGGCTTATCTATCTGGTTACTTACAACTACGCTGTACCTATTTAGAATCGATGGCCCGTGGAGCCACCAACTATGGTTATATTCTGGTTATCTGCTACTTGGTTACGTCCTTTATAAAAAGCTCCCGTTGACGAAAAAATCGGTAAGTTTGTTTGTTTTCTTGGGGTTCGTGGGGGCATTTAGTAGTGTTTGGATGGTCGCAATAGAAAGCATTTCGCTCAATAAATACACAGTTGGAAGATGGTTATCTTATAAAACGGTAAATACCGTTTTAGCCGCTTCTATGGTGTTTATGTTGTGTCGTTATTTTGGTGAAGGTTTTAAGCAGATTACGATAAATATTGTTGGAGTGATCAGCAAAAACTCCCTTGGAATTTATATTTTACATCCCATTTTTCTGTGGCCAATGAAGGAGTTTGGCTGGAGTCAAGGACACCCACTGTGGGTTATCCCATTATGGATTCTTATAAGTGGGAGCGGAGCTCTATTTGTTAGTATAGTATTGTCAAAAAGCAGAAGAACCTCTTGGTTATTGCCATAGTTACATTGGTTTTAGAGGATGCAATTACGAATTGAAATGTATAGGTACCGGGTTTTTACGATGTCGAATCGATGTAAGTGATTGTAAATTATAGTGTCAACATCACAATATTTACTTAAGATAGGGTTTGGTAATTCTCTGTTTTTGTGAGAACTATTTATAATGATATTACGTCTTTGATACAAAGGCTCAAGGAGGACAATATGTCGAATATAGAGGAAGTCGTTAAGCGTACTCGTCGTATTGAAAAATTATTGCGAGTGCAATACCGAGCAGATGGGAAAGGATTGCATCAACTTATCACTAGTTGTGAAGACAGGTTGCCTCATGACGTGATAAGTAAATTGAGATACATCGCTACTATTCGTAATAAAATAGTTCATGAAGATGATTTTCAATTAGAAAACCGAAAATTCTATTTCGCAACATGTGATGCTTGTGAAAAAGAACTAACTCCGAGAGCAAATAGATTTATTTGGCGTGCCGCTATATTAGTGATGACTTTCTTTACACTCGCGGCTGCTGGTTTTTATCTTCTTCATTGGGATAAGCTTGTTAAGCATCTTTAGTTTTAATTGTCTTATAAGAAGAATGTTTTCTTAACACTTCATTTACATAATGAGAGTTATTATCGTTAAGTTCGAACTATTGGTCATTAATACTGGACTAAAATTTCAATTTTTCTACACTAGCCGCCTGAGATAAAATAAGGAAAACGTATGTGGGGTCGGCTGATGGTAGGGCTATCTGGATTTGTTCATATTTCGGCAGCGAATAGAGAAGAGAAGCGCGCGTCTAAAATATTGAAACCAATAACTTTACTATTGTTGATGACGGTTCTTGTTTCTACTGGCCGTAATGAACCACAATTTATCTGGGTGGCTATTGGTCTGTTGCTCGCCTCTATCTCTGATGTATTCAGCCTATTTGCGAAAACGAAAGCAAGTTTTGCTGCGTTAATATTTTCTTTTTTATTTTATAGCAAAGGCTTTTGGTCTTTATTGCACGGTGATATAGCTTGGTGGTTACCAGCGCTGTTATTCGCCGGAAGTGTTATTCTTATATTACTTTTACTGCCAAAATTAGATACGATCATTTTTCCCGTTTCTATTATGGGAGTCGTCTTAGTTCAGATGTCATGGGCGGCTTCTGCCGTTTGGATGAATGATGCAAGTGCCGCTAATCTTTACGCGTGTTTTGCCTGTCTTATTTTTGTGGCTGCAACCTTAATTTGTGCGGTTAATACCTATCGTAAACCTGTTATGAATTCTAACTTATGGGCTACAGTTGGCTTTCTTGTTGCTCATTCTTTAATTGTTGCTTCCGTCGTTGCATAACTAGGCTTACTCACTACTCACTACTCACTTATTAGTTATAAATTAATTAAGGTTTATACTTTATTTGCTGTATCCTCAATCCCTCTTTATATAGAAGGTCAAAAATGAATAACGTTCACGGTCACAAAATACTAGAAATCCTCTCTGAAAAGACACTTACTCGAGATGAAGTTAGAAAAGAACTAACCGAAGAGTTTGGTGAAAATGTTCAGTTTCATACTTGCCATAGTGAAGGTTTAAGCTTTGATGAGATTTTTGAATTTTTTATTTCTAAAGCGAAGATTACGGTCATTGATGGAAAATACAGTATTAATGCTGGAAATAAGTGTAAGTAACGCTTTTTTACAGTAAACCCATAGCCAAAATGATCTTTATAATTCTGCCATAAACACTGCGCGGAGAGTTAATAATAATGGATATACTGTCAGCAGCCACTATGCTGTTTTTGATTATGGATCCCCTAGGAAACTTGCCTATTTTCATATCCATTCTCAAGCATATAGAACCGAAAAGAAGACGCATCATTTTGGTTCGTGAGCTTTTTGTCGCGCTGGTTATTTTATTGGCCTTTCTGTTTGGTGGCCAAAATATACTTAACTTCTTACATATAGCACCTGAAACATTGAGTATTTCTGGTGGTATTATTCTCTTTATTATCGCAATCAGAATGATATTTCCGCAGCCAGGTGGCGTAACCGGCCTTGCTGCTGGCGAAGAGCCATATATTGTGCCAATGGCAATTCCTATGATTGCTGGCCCATCTGTAATGGCTTCACTGCTATTGTTATCTAGCCAAGAGCCTGACCGAATCTGGGATTGGGCTGCAGCCTTACTTATTGCTTGGTCTGCAAGTTTCTTTGTCCTCATGTTTAACAATTTTTTCCATAAATTGTTGGGTGAAAAGGGCTTGAAGGCAGTTGAAAGACTGATGGGTTTGTTGTTGGTTATGATATCGACTCAGATGTTCCTTGATGGTCTCAAAGATTTTATAGGTTAATAAAAAAGAGCGCTAAAGCGCTCTATTTTTTACATCATGTGTTTTCGTCTTATATCAAGCAAAGAAAAAATACCAAATATCAAAATTGACCATTTTTCCCACCCGCTAATTTTTATCTTATCGCCAAAAGCGCCAATAAATATCAACATTTGAACAGCATGCATCATGAACAAGAATCCTGTCATGATATAGAGTGCAATTGCTGCTTTTCCTGGGAATGGCATAAAAATATTGAATAGAAGGACAAACCAAACAAATGCAATAGAGGCTTTGGCTAAAAATATCAGGATCTTCATTCTGCGTTCCTTTCAAATAGTCGGTAACTTACTTGTCCTGCACTTTTCTCTCTGTGAAGAGTCCAATTTTCTGGTACGGCAGTCAGTGTGAGTTCTTTTTCGGTTTCGATATAAATCATAGCATTTTCTGCTAACCAGTTATTTTCTTCTAATAGTTTAATACTGCTTTCTAATAACCCCTGCCTAAAAGGGGGATCGATAAAAACGATGTCGAAAGGTGTTCCGTGCTTTTCAAGAAAGGCAAGACTGTCAGTATTTATTGCTTCAACAGCACTTGCATTTAATGCGCTGATATTTTGGGTTAATTGTTTATGAGCTTGAGAGTTAAGCTCTAGCATAACTACTTGGCTTGCTTGACGAGAAGCAGCCTCTAAGCCTAATCCACCAGAACCAGCAAATAAATCTAAACATTTTGCATGTGGTACATCTTGAGCAATCCAATTAAATAGCGTCTCTTTCACGCGATCTGTGGTCGGTCTTAATCCTTCAGCATTAAATACAGGTAGCTTTCTACCTCGCCAAAGACCAGAAATAATGCGTATTGAGCCTTCAGGCTGCTTTTTTTGTGAATTGTTTTTAGTTCGACTTCTTACCATAGATTTTTTGACCGCTAATAAAGTGTTACTATATCCAGTTACATAATGTCAAAGTGTACCAATCAAAACAGAAAGTTTTCAGTACTTTGTCATTTTTCTCTGCTTAAATAATTTTGCAGGGCAATTTATTTAGAATTAGTGGTTAGATCTAGGACTCCTCTCGATGACGGATAAGAAAAAACGCGGACTATTTTCATGGCTTGGTTTTGGCGAAGATGATGGGCAAGGCCAAGATGGAAAAAATGAGCAAGTAGAAGAACTTCAACAAGAGAATCAAGAAGCAGAGAATGTTGTTGAATCTGACTTAGCCAGCAATGAATACCAAGAAGATCTTCAAATTAACGAAGCATCTTTGACTAATGAAGATGCAGTAGATGATGAACTCAATACGAATGTGGATTCTGAAAGTGAAAAAGAAGCTTTTGTAGAAACACCTGTTACAAGGTTCGAAGATACAACAGAATCCATTTTGACAGCTGAGAATCTTGAGCAAATAGAAAATTCGACTGAATCGGTAGAAGCACAATTAAATTTAGACGAAGCGGATGATTCTGAAATAAAAGAAGAAAAAACAGTCATCGTGGAGCAAGAGAAACCGACAGAAGGTTTTTTTGCAAGGTTAAAACGTAGTTTAGCACGAACAAAACAGAACATTGGTGCAGGATTTTTTGGCTTATTTAAAGGAAAATCAATAGACGATGATCTATTTGAAGAATTGGAAGAGCAGCTTTTAATAGCCGATGTTGGGATGGATACGACCGTAAAAATCATTGACAGCTTAACTGAAAAGGCCTCACGTAGAGAGTTAAAAGATGGTGAAGCACTTTATGGTTTATTAAAAGAAGAGATGGCAGAAATACTGTCTCACGTAGAACAACCATTGGTTATCGACTCTCAACATACGCCATACGTTATATTGATGGTTGGTGTGAATGGTGTAGGTAAAACCACCACCATTGGTAAGTTAGCGAAACAATTTCAGGCTGATGGAAAAAAAGTCATGTTAGCAGCAGGAGATACATTCCGAGCTGCAGCTGTAGAACAGCTACAAGTGTGGGGTGAAAGAAACAATGTGCCCGTGATCGCGCAGCATACCGGAGCCGATAGTGCGTCTGTGATTTATGATGCTATAGAGGCGGCGAAAGCCCGTGGTGCCGATGTTGTCATTGCCGATACAGCAGGCCGATTACAAAACAAAGGCCACTTGATGGAAGAGTTACGTAAAATAGTGCGTGTGATGAAAAAAATTGATGATTCAGCGCCCCATGAAATTATGTTAACACTTGATGCTGGCACTGGCCAAAATGCGATTAGCCAAGCAAAACTGTTTAGTGATGTTGCACCTATAACAGGAATAACATTAACTAAACTCGACGGCACGGCGAAAGGGGGCGTTATTTTTGCTATTGCTGATCAGTTTAATATCCCTATTCGCTATATAGGTGTTGGGGAAAGCATTGATGATCTTCGCCCGTTTGAATCTGAAAACTTTATTGAAGCGCTATTTAGTCGCGAAGAATAAGTAATAGTTAAGCGCTTTAATGCGACAGCGCTTTGTCAAAATGAATGAAATAGTCAAAGGAAGAGTCGGTGATAAGATTTCAGCAAGTGAGTAAAGCTTACCGAGGTGGTCGCCAAGCATTACAAAAAGTCGATTTTCACCTTAGGCAGGGCGAAATGGCCTTTTTGGGAGGGCATTCTGGTGCAGGTAAAAGTACTTTACTTAAGCTGATTTGTGCTATGGAGCGACCTTCTGATGGCACTATTCACTTCAATGGGCATGATATTACTAAAATCTCGAATACCGATATTCCGTTATTAAGACGTAATATCGGTATTGTTTTTCAAGATCACCGCTTATTAATGGATCGTACTGTTTTTGATAATGTTGCCTTGCCAATGCGTATAGAGTCTGCGACAGAAAACGATATTAAGCGTAGAGTCTCCGCCGCCTTAGATAAAATAGGCCTATTAGACAAAGCTAAATGCTTACCTAGTCAACTGTCTGGTGGTGAGCAACAAAGAGTCGGTATTGCTAGGGCTGTTGTCAATAGACCTACATTAGTTTTAGCTGACGAGCCTACCGGTAATCTAGATCCTGAACTTTCTAATAGAACCATGATGTTACTTGAAGAGTTTAATCGAGCTGGAGTTTCTATTCTTGTAGCCACTCACGATGTTGGCCTTGTTAGTAGTCGCCCGCAATATCGCCAATTCGAATTGAATCAAGGTTTTCTAAGCGAGGTTGAAGGTTATGGCCAATAATACTCGTATTAAAAAGAAAGTTGATCGTGTTGGTTTCTTGGCGATGCATTTAAGGCAAGCCAAAAGCTCATTTATGAGCTTGTGGCTTAGGCCATTAGGGAATTTATTGACCTTAGCTGTCATTGCTATGGCTCTTTCTTTGCCCGCGACTGTGTACCTTGTGGGTAAAAATATTGCAAAGGTTGCTGAAGGAGTAGCTAGTCCATCGCAAGTGAATGCTTACATTCAAGAAGATATTGCTGAAGCGCGAATCATGGTGCTTAAAGATAAGATAGAAAATTGGGCAAATGTTGAGAGTGTGGAATATATTTC
Source organism: Vibrio algarum (assembly GCF_028204155.1). Lineage (NCBI taxonomy): Bacteria > Pseudomonadati > Pseudomonadota > Gammaproteobacteria > Vibrionales > Vibrionaceae > Vibrio > Vibrio algarum. Next base: position 528,146 of record NZ_JAQLOI010000001.1, read on the forward strand.
TTCTCAGCAAGGTCTCAATGATTTAAGCGAGTATTCTGGCTTTGAACAAGCGATTTCATTATTAAGCGATTATTCTTTGCCAGCTGTGTTGATCATACAGCCAACAGAACAAAACGATGCTGTTATTAAAGAGATTGCATTAGCGATAAGTAAAGAGCAGGGCATTACTGATGTCAGGCTGGATGAAGACTGGCTTGCTCGATTAGATGCGATGAAGAATCTGGCTACAGCAGTTGTTGTTACCCTAGCGGTCTTAATGATTGGTGCCGTTTTTCTAATTGTAGGCAATACACTGCGCTTTACGATATTAGCGCATAAAGAAGAAATTCAAGTGATGAAGCTAATTGGTGCTACCGATAGTTTTATATTACGGCCTTATCTTTATTCTGGTATGTGGTTTGGTTTTATTGGTGGCGTAAGTGCTTGGTTTTTGACCGCTATAATTACTGTTATACTTAATGGAGCTGTAGATAAGCTTTCTATTTTATACGACAATCAATTTCATTTAATCGGCTTAAATTGGGATGAGTCATTACTTTTGCTGATGCTAGGTGTTTTTTTAGGTTTCACAGCAGCAAATCTATCTACGCGTAAGCACTTGAAAGAGATTGAACCTGTATAACGGTTTCTTGTCTTAAGACAATGTGAAAATAGTTGTCAACAAACGTAAATACTCAAGAATGCCCTTGTATAGTGGCTATATCTATGGATAATTGTTTTCCCCTTATTGAAACTTTCTTTGATTAAGTTCAATATTGATGGGTTTAGAATAAAAATGTTGCTCAATGTAAAAAGAATGAGGACTTTAATGGCAAATCAAAAGTATTCAATGGCTTTAGTTACGCAAGATAGCTTAGACAGCTATATCCGCTCAGCAAACAGTTACCCTATGCTGACAGCTGAAGAAGAGCGTGATTTGGCTGAAAGACTACATTACAAAGGTGAAATAGATGCTGCGAAAGGTCTTATACTTTCACATCTTAGATTCGTCGTTCATGTTGCTCGTGGTTATTCTGGTTATGGTTTGCCGATGGCAGATTTAGTTCAGGAAGGCAATATTGGCCTAATGAAAGCAGTAAAACGCTTTAACCCAGAAGTAGGTGTTCGCCTTGTCTCTTTTGCCGTGCATTGGATTAAAGCCGAAATCCACGAATACGTATTGAGAAACTGGCGTATTGTTAAGATAGCGACAACAAAAGCGCAGCGTAAACTTTTCTTCAATTTGAGGAAAAATAAAAAGCGTTTAGGTTGGTTTAATAACGGTGAAGTTGAAACGGTTGCTCGCGAACTAGGAGTTGCTCCTTCTGAAGTGCGGGAAATGGAATCACGCCTTGCTGCTCAAGACGCTGCATTTGAATTACAAAACGACGATGATGACTCTGGTAGTTATTCTGCTCCAGTGCTTTATCTTGAAGATAAGCACTCTGACGTTGCGGATAATGTAGAAGCTGATAACTGGGAAACGCACACCAATTCACGCTTAACCCATGCGTTGTCAACGTTAGATGAAAGAAGCCAACATATTGTTCGCTCTCGTTGGTTAGACGATAAAAAATCAACATTGCAAGAGCTAGCAGAAACTTACAGTGTTTCAGCAGAAAGAATACGTCAGCTTGAAAAAAATGCGATGAAGAAACTAAAATTGGCGGTTGGTGAATTTTAACAAAAAGGCCAACGGATAATTTAAGTAACAAAAAAATTTGTAGAACCGAGATCTTAGAGATCTCGGTTTTTTTATGCCTGATCGAAACCGATCGATATGAGTGATCAAATCTACAATTTTCCTGTGCATAAGTCTGTGAGGAAAACTTTCATGAACTGTCAGGAAGTAGCGGATAGACTAGGATTATGAGGGAAAAAAGTTTGGGGATAGTTTCTTTGATACACACAGAAAAATAAGGATCACTACTACATGTAGTGGATCTTTTTATTAAGAGATACTTTATCAACGTAATTCACAGATTTATCCACAGATGGCTAAAACTTAATCATCGGTGGATAAAAATTAATAGCATTAAATTGTTCCCGTTGGGATAGTTTTAAATCAGGTCCCGAGGAAATCTTTATTATCGCTCAAGGATTGTTACTTGGGTGGAAATAACACTTGGTATACAATCTAGTGACAAAAATCACATAATGGAAGGTCGGTCAATGAGTAGTTTCAAGCAGATTAGTGCAGTTGGGGCAAAGGGTTTAATTAGTGATAGAAACGCCGTACTTGTTGATATTAGAGATGCTGGTTCTTTTTCTGTGTCACATGCAGAAACAGCCCGACATCTAACAAACGATACTATTGTTTCTTTAATGGAAGAGGTCGAATTTGATCACCCTATACTTGTTATGTGTTACCACGGAGTAAGCAGTCAAGGAGCCGCAGAATATTTAGTGAATCAAGGCTATGAAGAAGTTTACAGTGTTGACGGTGGATTTTCCGCATGGCACATGGCTGGCTTGCCGACTCAGAGAGGCTAAATGATTAAGCTTATTACTATCAATAATCCCAGAACGGCTCAGGCCTTTATTGACTATATGGCATCAAGAAAAATCGAATTAGATATGATGCCAGAGGGTGGGGGACAATTCGCTATTTGGTTGAAGAATGATGCAGATAAGCTAGAAGCTGAGTCGGAACTGTCTCACTTTCTAGCTGCGCCTAATGATGGTAAATATCAAGCAGCATCTTGGGATTTAGCGGATTCTAGAACACGAAAATTTAAATATCATACTCCAAGTATTTTAGGGATGGTAAAAGCAAAAGCAGGGCCTCTTACGCTTCTTATCATGTCTGTTTCTATTGGTTTATTTATTCTATTTCAAATAGGTTTTGGTGATTCTGTATTTTCTGTAACGCATTTCCCTGCGCAAGAAGGTCAACAGTGGCAGATCTGGCGTTGGGTGTCACATGCTCTTATACATTTCTCCGTCGCCCATATCGCTTTTAACCTTTTGTGGTGGTGGCAATTAGGTGGTGATATTGAAAAACGTCTTGGGTCTGTCAAACTACTACAAATTTTTATATTTTCGTCGGCACTTTCAGGTGCAGGTCAGTATTGGGTTGAAGGCGCAAACTTTGGTGGCCTATCAGGGGTTGTATATGCATTGATGGGGTACTCATGGTTACTAGGTGTCATTTCCCCACAAAAAGGTGTAAGCCTACCGAAACCTATTGTGATATTTATGCTTATTTGGTTGGTGTTAGGATTTATTCAACCCTACATGGCTATTGCAAATACAGCGCATTTAGTCGGTTTAGGTGCAGGGCTTTTACTTGCTTTAATTGATAGCCAAATGCCTAAAAAGTCACATGGCTAACATTCGGTTTGTCATGACATAGTCTTGGTGGAACAAGACTATGTGACATTATTGATAAAGGAATTTAGTGAACAGTAAATCTGCAATGAGAGTTCTGCCTGTTTCAGCAATTAACAGGTTATTTAGATTTTCTTTAAGTTGCCTTCTGAGCTCTTCTCTGCCAGCTAGGGTTTTTACTTGATCTTCAGTCTGTTCACCAATATAGGCAACGATAGTATCTCGAATTAGAGGTTCATGTCTTTCTAATTCAACAACATAAGAACTATCTGCCACCATTAAATCAACTCGAACTTGAAGATAAGCTAGTTTTTTCCCTTTGGTATATACGTTAGTGGTTAGATCTGGTGCCAGCGTATAATAGGCGAAAGTAGGCTTGGTGTTTTGTTCTTCGTCGTCAGCATATGAAATGGCTGAAAAAGTACTGATTAGAACGGAAACTATTAAAACAATATATTGTTTAAGCATATTTGTGCGATCTTTCTTTTTAATCGGATTATCGTGGCGTCGTAGTCTGCTACAATGTGGCACCTAGACAAGTTTGTATTCTTCGGCTTCTTTAGCCTTAACATCAAGTATAAACTGCTTATATTACTAGAACTAATTAATTATACCTATGACTGAGCTTATTTCGTCGTACATTACTGCGCTCAAAAACGTCCATTGGCAAGACATTGACAAGTTTGAACTATCTTCGAGTGTTTCTCTACACTGGTTGTTGGAAAAAGGCTCATTGTCACGACGTTTTGCAGAAAAATGTGAGAATTTAAGGGTTGAACTGCTTTTTAATGAAATCATTACACCAACCCAAGTCACTACTGAGGAAAAAGAACTTCTTAGTGATACACATTGCTTATTGAGAGAAGTCGTACTTTTAGGTGATGACAAAGAGTGGATTGTTGGTCGAACACTGATACCGGAAGCGTCGTTAAAGGAACAACCTCATAATCTATTGCAGCAAGGGAGTATTCCCTTGGGACTGACAGTATTTAGTGTAGAAGACGTCAGTCGAGATGCTTTGCAGTTAGGATGGGTTGAGCTTCCTAATCAACGCCTAATAGCTAGACGATCACGTTTATGGATGAATAAAAAACCTATGTTAGTTGCCGAACTTTTTCTTCCTGATTCACCGGTATATGTTGCGGAGACGGTTAGATGAGCGTAGCAAAAGCAAAAGCCTACTGGCAGTTAATGCGAATGGACAAACCTATTGGTTCCCTTTTGCTGCTTTGGCCAACCATCTGGGCTCTGTTGCTTGCCGCTGAAGGGTTTCCCCAGTTAGATGTGATAGTTGTCTTTGTGTTAGGCGTGGTCTTTATGCGCTCTGCGGGCTGCGTTATTAATGATTTTGCGGATAGAGATATTGATGGACATGTCAAACGTACAGAGCAGCGTCCACTACCTTCTGGAAAAGTGAAGCCATTTGAAGCCATTATATTATTTTTAGCGCTAGCGTTATCGTCTTTTCTTCTTGTTTTAACGATGAACTCCCTTACTGTGAAGTTGTCTTTTATTGGCATAGCATTGGCAATTATTTATCCATTTATGAAGCGCTTTACCCATCTTCCTCAGCTATTCCTCGGTTTAGCATTTAGTTGGGCAATCCCTATGGCTTGGGCTGCACAGGCGAATGAACTTAGCTCTCCCGTCTGGTTACTTTTTATTATTAATGCATTATGGACGGTAGCTTACGATACGCAGTATGCCATGATTGATAGAGATGATGATTTAAAAATTGGTGTTAAATCGACAGCGATTTTATTTGGTCGATTTGATAAAGCCATTATTGGTTTGTTACAGTTGCTAACGCTGTTTTTGTTTATCGTTTTAGGAAGTTGGTTAAATCTAGGTACCATTTTTTATTGGGGAATTTTAGTTTCCGCAGGTTTCTTTGTGTATCAACAGAATTTGATTAAACAGCGAAAAAGAGACGACTGTTTTAAGGCCTTTTTAAACAATAATAATGTTGGGCTAATTATGGCTTTGGCTATTTTTATCAGCTACTTATAATTGTTCGAATTGAAGAAAAAGGGTTCTGTTATACAGAACCTTTTTTTCGTTTCAAGCGTTTGAAAGTAGTAAGATTGATATTAGAAAATAACAATCTTACTTAGTTATTTGATATTACACTTCACTGTACAAATTTTCTTGTATCGTAAGTTTTACTTCTGTCGGCAATAATGCTGATAACATATCCGCCAAATGCTGAGTATTCTCTAGGTTACAATTGCCATCAGTATCAATGTATTGTTGTTCTTTCAATGTTGAAAACAAGCATGAAAACACACCTTTGTCGAAAAATTCGGGTGCATTGATACCATGTAATCTTCCGAGACGTTGTGCAACTTCTTGGCATTTACTCTCAAGTTCCGATTTCTCTAGCTCGGGGTTTGCTCCAAGAAGATTGATTGAAATTGCGTACCTTTGAAGCGTTTCTGCAATTGTACGAGCAAGTAGCATTAAAGACTGAATTCTAGCCTGATTAATAGATATATTACTCTCTGTTTTAGATATCAATTCTTGTCTAACGAGTTCGTCTATAATGTTATCAACAGTGTGATCTATTTCAGCTTGTTCGTAGTTTAAAAACAGTTCTTTTTTCAAAAATGGATAGAGTTGATGTACAACCGATCGAATGTATTCGACTGATATACTTTCATGGCGCACGACTAAGTGAGAAATGAGGGAAGGCAATGCGAATAGATGAATAATGTTATTTCGATAGTATGTCATTAAGATCGATTGGTTACGATCTAACGAAACGATATCTCCCATGGTATCGGTTTCTATTACAAATTTATCCAGAGAAATCGCGTGTGTAACTAATTGATCGGCTGTTTTATCTGGGATAGTCGATGTTTTGGAATAAGGAACATTCTTAAGCAACGATAAATAAGAATCAATCTGTGCGATCAATGTATCTTTGGCCAAGGCGCGTTGACGTGAAGCGAGTAGAGCGGTTGCACATAATGTTAATGCATTGGTTGCTGCAGCGTCGTTGATGTTAGTCATCATCTTAATGGCGAGCTTGTTGACAGTTGGCGTTAACCATTGAGGCCTAGGAGGATCAAATGGATTGATATCTTGTTTCCAATCTGGCACTTGTTCATTGAGAAATTGATTCAGTGGAATCGGTTCGCCAAAATTCACGTACCCTTGGCCGAAATTACGAAGTTTACGAATCGTTTTAATAACCTGGCCAGCATTTTCTTTTTCTTTCCGCTTTCCTCGTAATTCTTTGGCATACGTAGATACTTCCATTACGTGTTCATATCCAATATAAACAGGAACAAGAGTCACAGGACGACTCTGTTCTCTGAGCATGGTTTGAATCGTCATTGCAAGCATTCCTGTTTTTGCAGGGAGTAATCGGCCTGTTCGTGAGCGACCGCCTTCACTGAAGTATTCAACGGAATATCCTTTAGTGAATAGTTCGGAAAGGTATTCCCGAAATATGGTTGAATAGAGTTTATTCCCTTTGAAACTGCGGCGAATGAAGAATGCACCACCACGTCGGAAGATGTAGCCGGCCGGAAAAAGTTCAGGTTAATACCTGCTGCAATATGCGGTGGAACCATCCCTTCGTGATAGAGGACATAAGAAAGCAGCAGATAATCCATATGACTTCGATGACAAGGAACATAAACTATCTCGTGCCCATCTTGTGCTAATCGACGTACCGTAGACGCATTATTAATGTTAAGCCCTCTATAAAGCTTATTCCATAACCACCCAAGAACACGCTCTCCATTCTTAATTAATGAGTAGGAGAAGTTAGCGGCTATTTCATCAAGTATTGAGTGAGCTTCTTTACGTGCTTTTTCTAGACTAATGTTTTTACTGTTTGCTTCATTTTCGATTGCTTTTTGGATCACTTCTGAGTCGAGTAATCGCTTAAAAAGTTGCTCTCTGTTTGGAAGTTTGGGGCCTGTCGCTGCCAGTTTCTGGCGTGAAAAGTGAGTTCTAGCGACTCTTGCAAGTTTATGAGCGATCGATTCATCTGTGCCATGTACATCTGCCATATAACGAAGAGAGACGACAGGGCTAAACCTTATCTGGCAATCTCGACCTGAAATAATGAGAGCCATTGCTTTTTGAGGACCATTCATTGCACGTAAATAGGGCCTTAGGTCGGCTTCTTTACCGGGCTTTCTTCCCCATAAAACCGTCGCAGGTATAACTTGAACATCGAGTTCTGAATCTTCTTCATGTAGAGCTAATAAATCGCTAAATAGAGCGATTGATGCACTTGGGATGTGCTTATCACTTTTCAGTATAGAGGGTCTGGAACTAATATAGACATATCGACCTAGTTCTTTACCATTTATCTCTAGTGGTGAAAGAGGGTCTGGTAAGCCCATTTCTATCGCTTTCTTTCTTAATGTAAAAAGGTCTACATTGGACCGAAATGGAAGGGCATAAACGATAGGCTTATCTAAATCGATGTCTAAATCTTTAATTGGCTCAGTAGGAATAGCGGAACTCTTCACTAATAATGAGAGGGGTAGCTTTAAAAGTGAGCGTGGAATTATTCGTCCAGATGACATTGGGTTTATCGCCTCAAGAGTTATCAAAAATGCACTATCTTCAAAGGGGAAAGACGCTCAACAACTGTGTTGAAAAGCCAAGCTTAATAGCGATTCTTGATGAAGATAGTTTTGCGTCGCAAGAATAGCAGAAACTGGTCAAACCTTTTACGTCTAAATCAAATTGTTTTGCTATTTTTATCGAGAATGACTTACTCGTGGATAATAGTCATACATGATATTAAATATTCGACATAGATAAGGCGATATTCAAACGCCATATCACAGGATAAGTCAATCACTGCGTTGCACACAGTCTGCGTTTAAAAAATAGCAGGCTTTTAGTTTCGATAGTTGCTTATTGTCAGTTTATTCATTTTGGCTAAAGCACTTAGCGGGCTTGTTTATAAATTCGCCCCCAAATCGCGATGATACAAATAGCAAATAAAAGCCGCCCCCAAAGGATGGCATAAATGTCAGCACCGAGCAGTAGTATTAATAACGTATCTTCTATTATGCTGTGGCAAAGCCCAAGAAAGCCAATAACAAGAGCGGTATCTCTTTTACTTATATGCCCTTTTTTTACTTCATCTATTAATAATCCCGCACCGAATGAGAGTCCAAGAGTCATGCCTATAATCGTAATATTGGCGGCTTCTTTTCCTAGTGTTAATCCTTTTAATAAAGGCATCAATAACTTGTGCAGGAGTGCTTCAATTCCTAATAAGCGTAAAAGACGTAGTGTTATTATTAATGAAGCCAAAATGACAAAGATAGAAGCGAAAAGCTGAACTTGTTCGATTATCCACTGAAACCAACCAACAGTAGAATTTGTTGTTGGTACCCATACAAGGACAATAGGTTCTTGGTTCCAATGCATGTTTGAATAAATGACGTTTAATATCGCACCTAACAACAATGCTCCGCCGATTCTGACAAGTAATGTTGCTCGCCACGTTATCCCTAAAGACTTTGCTATAGCTCCTTCAACCGGAAGTGCATGAGCGATAAGTATCATGACCCCAAGTACTGATATGTCGGCAACGGAAACCGTGCTTGTCGCTGCTATTGAGTAAAACACAACCATGGCAGTATATATATTGGTGAGCAGAGCAACAGCCCATACAATCCCCATTTCTTGTGGTAGCCCAACTAAACTCATCGCGGGTGAAATGAGATAGGCGAGTAGTTCTGTGGCGCCAACGAGGTCGAGTAGTTTTACTATGATGATCGCAGGGATCATGACTTTCATTAAGACCAGGTAAACCCTGACAATGTCCCTAATCTGATTTGATATGTGGTTAGTGAACGATTTGTTCCACATGAAACACTTCCCTTTATTTCGCTTTTAATTAGTTTAAGGTGGATTTGAAAAATTATTGCTGTTATTTATATCTATAATTGTATTTTATTCTGATAATTATTAAATGAGGTTAATAATGTTTCTTGATCGTACGGACAAAGCGATATTGCGAGAATTACAGAATGATTGCTCTATTACTAATGTTGATCTGGCTGAGAGGGTAGCGCTATCGCCACCAGCATGTCTGAAGCGAGTACAGCGCCTAATGGTTGAAGGGGTAATTAGCCGAAAAGTTGCCATCTTGAACCCTGAAAAGTTAGGTAATCCGCTTCATATTGTTGTTGAAGTTTGTATGGAAAGGGATCGAAAGCAAATAAACCAGGCATTTATAAAACAAATACAGAATGTGCCAGAAGTAAAAGAGTGTTATCAAGTGACAGGTGAGGTGGATTTCGTTCTGATTATTGATGTTGCTGATCTGCGTGCTTATGAAATGCTTAAAGAGACAATTTTCTTTAGTAATGAGCATATTAAAACATTTAAAACGATGATTTCTATGAATCGAGCTAAGTATGAAACGCAAGTAATTATCGACTAAGAGTCGAAAAACGTAGATCATTTGTAGGCAGTGATTAATAGTGAAATTTTCGAGTGTGTAATATCAATGAGTTAGCAGTCGTTTTCCAGCCAAGAAATTGGTGGTATTACTGCTTTTTCCGGCTAAGAGCCGGAACTGGTTTGTGTTTTTCCGGTTAATACTGAAATTGACCGAAATAAAAATGCGCCTAAAAGTTGTGAATTTGTAGGGAAGGTGCTTAAAAGTGCATTTAAAATCCTTCAACTAAAGTAATGATAGCAGAGAAATTAGCTGGTGTTAATAAACCAAGCCTAATTGTTTAGACTTGGCTTTGTTGGGAAGGTGTTAGAGCAGGTGTGATGAAGATTTAGGAATGATGAATATTCCGTGCTTGAGAAGTGATGGATATGCGAAACTGATTTTCGAGTCATTCAACTTAGCGACAACGTCATCTATATCTAGGTCGCGGATTAGACACCAGCGATTGATTAAAATGTGACTCTCAAAAAAATCTCTAAGAGCGTTGTGGGAGATATAACGGTGTTGGCCTTCTCGTAGAGCTGTGTCCTGACCAAGAAGTTCTCGAAAGGCGAAATATTGCGCTTCGTTTAACCCACAAACTTTGCCTATTTTGACCTTTGAATACTCTTTTTGAATGGAGTTAATAAAAGCCACCTCAAGCTCTTCTAGCAATAAATCGCGGTCAAATAACAGACTCGTAATACAGAGTGAAGTGTTCTCTTCGATGGATTGCGGTATGTCTGATTTGACGATTACTTCGATAAGTATTCCCAAATCATACCTATCCTCAATATCAAACAGCGAAATCTTATCAATCAGACTTTCAATTGAGACCTTTTTTTCTGCATGTGATGTTGAAATTACAGAGGGTTCAGAGCTTAGCTTAGTTGTAAATCTGGATACCTCCTTTATATCGAACAACATGTAGTTGATAGTTTTCGGAGAGTTTATTGGACTAAGTACTTTTTGATGTGTCAGATAGACGATAGTGGTCCGAGACATATCCAGAATTCTTGATACATCCTCTAGCTTCAACTGTCGCCTAGCATCTGAAACATCCTGTAAGTGTTTTGTTCTCTGCTTTGCAACGGCATTCTTGCTTTCATGCGATAGAAGTAATGCTTAACATTCTTCAGTCTCTAGATAAACTTTTTGCTCTTCTGTTTCCATTCCCTCAGCGATAGTGTGTAAACCTAGCGTTTTAGACATAAAGATGATGGTTTTTACAATAGATTAGTCGCTTTTATCTGACTCTAAGTCATCAATAAACGTTTTATCTATCTTAAGTTGGCTAAGAGGTGGTTTTTTCAAGTATTTGAGCGAAGAGTAACCAGTACCAAAATCGTCAAGAGAGAAAAGGACTCCTATACTCCTAAGTTCGTTCAGTAGTTAACTCGATAGCAGCTACATCGCATAATAGTGCTTTGGAATAGGCTTTGCGTACTTGATATTGTTGTCAGTACTAAATACGGGATAGCGGTCGCTCCGTATAATTTCAACCTGATGATACTCAATCTCAGTACTATGACCTCCAAAGATGGGAGTGTTATCCTGCTTGATCCCGGCAGTCATGATCGCAATTGCTTTTGTGGCATCATGTGGTATATAAATCGCCCAGCGAATCGGCATAGCATAAGTTTGAGTTTCAAGACCGTTAATGAGATAAGTTGACCCAGTATAAATTTTTCGGCTTTCTCTGGTTTCGGTAAACGATTCTAAGATCTGCTCTAACTCCAGCAAATTGGGTAGCTTATTTAGGTCAAAGTTTGAACTTGTAACTAGTGGATTTCCATGTTAATTGACCAACCCTAAAGAAATGCTGGATATGTATCCATCGAATTATCTAAAACTGTATCGTGGATTGGTTGTTTTGGGAAACCATGTTGGGTAATAAGGTGAACGCCAAGCACTTCAAGTAGTGACTCCTGAGATTCCAAAAAAGCCCGAGCTGAGTTACTAAATAGTTCAACGTGTGTTTTTTTATTTAGTGTCGCTTCTTTGATTGATGTCCAGTTGTTGTAAGTAATGCCTATAAACAATACCAATGAGGTCACAAAGACAATAATAAATATCATCCAGATATTTTTCCCAAAAAATTTCTTTTTATCCATAAAGTATTGTTGCTCATATTTTGGTAAATAACGAATAAATTAACAATGTCTAATGTACCAGATATTGTAAGTGGTCACAGTTCAACCACAAGAAATCGCTCACTTGAATGGTTCACCATCTTAAGGTTTTACCAATACAGTTTCTCCAAGATTATATTGCTCAAGCTGAATCGCTAAAGAAGAGGACATCTTAGTTAATTCATCAACTTTGTCTTCTAAAAGCACAACACTATCTGCCGTTTTATAGGAATGCACGCTAATTGACGTTACGTTTTGATTCATCTCTTCTGCTACACTGGATTGCTCTTCTGCTGCCGTGGCGATTTGCATATTCATATCATTGACATCAGTAACGGATGTAGCAATTTCGGTAAACGCGTTTTCTGTGCTTTCGATTTTTTCGACAGAAATATGTACTTTTTCCAATCCTTTTTCTACTGCTTTTACTGCCTCAACACTACCGCCTTGTAGCTTCTCAATCATTGTGTTTATTTCTTCTGTAGATTGCTGTGTTCGAGAGGAGAGAACACGAACTTCATCCGCTACAACAGCAAAACCACGACCGTATTCTCCAGCTCTTGCCGCTTCTATCGCCGCATTTAGCGCCAATAGGTTCGTTTGCTCTGAAATGCCGCTGATAGACTCAGTGATATCTTTTATCTGGTGACATTCATTAGCCAGTAGGTTTATTGATTCTGAAATTGCAGAAAGACTTTCTGATAGTTCGAAAATGGCTTCTCGAGTGGATGACACCATTACTTTACCTGTTGTTGCGGCATTGTCTGCCGCCGCTGCTAACTCTGATGTCCTAGCCGTATTTTGGGCAATTTCAGAAACAGTTGCGCTCATTTCATTCATTGCGGTTGCGACCAACTCGGTTTCGGTGTGTTGGGTATCCATACTGCTTTTTGTTGTGTGACTCGTTTCAGACAGTACGCCTGTCGCGATTATCAAATCATGCGAGGACTCACTAAACCTTCCAATAATCGCTTTGAGTCGCCCTTGTAACATTTTTGCAGACATTACCGTTTCACCAATTTCATCTTCTTTGATGATTTCGATTTTTTCTGTCAAGTCACCTGCGGAAATACGTTTTAGAATGCGTGTTAACCTGTTGATTCGTTTGACTACGTCAAAATTAATCAAATATAACAGCACGCTAAATAAGAGCATGATCCATAAATTGGTCATCACTTGAAGAGGCTCTAAAGTAAAAAGTTGACCTTCATACATTTGCATTAAGACATAGGTTGCAAACGCTAACGCAACAATGGTGTTCACTTGAAAAGCAAGTGTCATTTTGGAATACAAACTTGGTTTGGGGATTTTTTTATGCTGATTGTTATTTAAGTCTTTGTACAAAGATTCTGCATCCGCAATCTGTTTTCTGGAAGGGCAGCTTCTAATGGATTGATAACCGACTTTCTTACCGTTTTCAAAGACCGGTGTGACGTAAGCATCAACCCAATAAAAGTCGCCATTCTTACATCGATTTTTTACAATGCCTTTCCAAGGCTTGTCCATCTTTACTGTAGACCACAAATCTTCAAACGCAGCTTTGGGCATATCTTTATGGCGAACGATGTTGTGATTGGAATTAATGAGCTCTTGCTCGGAATAACCACTAATTTCAATAAAATCACGGTTGCAATACTGAATAACCCCGTCCATATCTGTTATGGAAACAAGAGTGGCATTCTCTCCAAATTGTCTTTCTTTGTCTGTCATTATGGCCTGCCCTAAATATCATATTCCATGGAGTTATAGCTGAATCGAATGTAAGCAACCACCATGACTTGAGATTTGATTTGATTTGATTTGATTTTTATTTAATCTATGTTTGCCCATCTCATCGCTTGTTGGTAATAAGATGCGCTTATGTTTTCGTTTAAAGAAAGGTCATTACTAATACTATTTATCGCTTTCCAATCCCCGTCCTCATAAGCTAATGCGAGGGTTAATATTTTACCGAGCTTTCCTTGCCTTTCACTGAGAGCCAATTTCAACTCATCATTGATGGGAAGGTGAGAGGCTATATACTCTAAATCTTCATCAAATAGCGCACCCAATAATGAGAAAAGCCCGACAAGGAACGCTAGACTACTATTTGATTGCTCATGCCCGTATGTCAGTTCACAGAAATGAGCTCGTTGAAGTGATAACGAATACAGTGAATTTGGTTTCCCCTCGGATACAGATGCAATAGCAACGAGCGCAACAAATCGTCTAATGTTTGACTCACCCAGATAGGCTAATGCTTGAGAAAATGACTCGATAGGCACTTTCACGTTTGCGGTATTAACGAAACGCAATAGGTTGAAAGAGAGGGTTACATCTGAAGAAAATATTTGCTCTAAGTTTTTATAATTGACTTCTTTTTGAGCGATTTCTTTACAAAGCTCTAGGACAGCAACTTGAGAGGGGGTTATTTTTTTCGCTTAATCAATTCAGGTTTACTAAAAAAATATCCTTGAAAATACTCAAACCCCATATCCAAGGCTTGCTTGAATTCATCGTAAGTTTCTATTTTTTCGGCTAAAAACTTAATGTTTGTCTCTGCCATTTTCCTCATTAGTCGCTCTAACTTATCAAGCGGTAAAATTTGAATATCAAATTTAATAATATCGATATAAGGCAGAAATGGTTTCCATTCAGGCGAAGGGACAAAATCATCCAGTGCGAACCTATACCCCTCTTTCTTTAGCGCAATGACCGCACTTAGAAGGTCCATAGTTGGTTCGCAGTCTTCTAGAATTTCAATGATGACGTGCTCATTGGGGAGTACGGTAGGAAGTTTTTGTATTAGGCTATTATACGGAAAATTGATAAAACCTAACTTTCCGCCAAGAACAGATTGGTCATGTTCAAAAAACTGCTCGATAACTAGTTTGTGCGTCGCTTCTTCATCAGTGACCGAAGGGAATGCGTTTTTTTCGCTATTTCGAAAAAGAAGCTCGTACCCATACAATTTCTTGTTCCTATCCAAGATTGGTTGCCTAGCAACGTATGATAATCCCATGACTTTTAACTACCTACCTCTTATACGATTGTTTCTATGGGTCTTTTAGCAAACTTAGCTTATCTGCTTATTAGAATGCATTGATATAGTATAATATTAAACCTAACACATATAATATTATTATAACTTAATAAAGGGAATTTCCTGAAAATGTGATTGTTACCTTTAATATTGTGGATAACAGTGGCGAAAAGTTGACTTTAGTGAATGTGAAAATATAACCAAACGCTATATGTAGAGGGCTCATTTCAAGGATACCCATTATTTAACTCAGATTGCTATAGGCGTTATTATTAATTTGCCATATCGCCTCAGGCGTCCAAGTTTCAATCCAATGAGGCATTTCTTTCGCGGGCATAGGACGTGCAATAGCGTATCCCTGAGCCAATTCACACCCAAGTTGCAACAGCGCGGCGCCGTGTGCACTTGTCTCTACACCTTCAGCAATCACTTCACGCTTAAACGAATTTGCTAGGCCAATGATACTTTCTACCATTATTGAGTCGTTTACATTAACCAACATGTCTTGTACAAAGCTTTTATCTATTTTTATCTGGTTTGTAGGTAAATGTCTGAGGTACGTTAGTGAAGAATAACCCGTGCCAAAGTCGTCAAGTGAAAAGCTAACTTCACAACTTTCCATTAGTTTTGCCACGTGCTTTAAGTCACTTAATGCACTTGTTTCGAGGATTTCGAGTTGTAGTGACTGTGCATTCACGGACGAGTGCGACGATAGCAATGATGTTAAGCGCTTTGCAAAATTCTCGCTTTGTAGTTGAATGGCGTCGATGTTTACGCTCACAGGGATGTTAACTCCTAATACCTTCCATTGAGCTATTTGACCTAAGGCGGTATCAATAACCCACTCTCCGAGGTCAATACTGAACATGTGATTGTCAATCAATGGTAAAAAAGCATTCGGATACAACATACCGCGCTCAGGGTGCTGCCAACGGATCAAAGCCTCTACGCCAATAACGGCACCTGTTCTCATATTCACCTTAGGTTGATAATGAAGAACAAATTCGTTATTTTTTAAACCTTGCTCAATACGTTTTATATCTTTCATGCGAGAATCTCGCTCGGAATGTTGGGCGTCATTAAACAATTGGTAACGATTTCTCCCTAATCGTTTTGCTGTATACATTGCTTGGTCAGCGTGGCGAAGGAGTTTATCGGCATTAACATTGTCTTGAGGATATAAAGCCGCTCCGATACTTGCCGAAGTTTGTAATAGAGCATTTTCAACCCTAACCGGTTCAGAGGCTGCACCCAACAATCGCTCTAACGTCTTTTCACAATCGACTTGGTCTTTAAATCCCGTAATTACTGCAACAAATTCATCACCCCCAATGCGAGCTAAAGTATCTTCCTGACGAAGTACCTGTCTCATTCGGCTCGAAACTTCAATTAGTAATTCATCCCCAACCGTGTGCCCATAGGTGTCATTTTTGGATTTAAATCCGTCTAAATCAATATATGCAACGGCAAGAGATTGATTTAGATGTTGGCACCGTAGCATTGATTGAGCGAGAGAATCGACAAGATGCTTTCGGTTGGGCAACTTTGTCAACTCGTCAAAGTGAGCGATATATTCAAGTTGAACTTGATGCTCTTTTATCGTCGTAATGTCAGTAAATAAAGCTACGTAGTTTTCCACCTCATCAAAGCGATTATAGATCGAACTAATCGTCAATATTTCCGCATAAATTTCCCCATTTTTTCTCTTATTCCAGATCTCCCCCTCCAATGACCATCTGTTTTTAGGGCGTGCCACATGCCTTTATAAAACTCAGATGATTGGCGGCCTGACTTTAAGATGCGTGGATTATTTCCAATCGCTTCATCACGAGAAAACCCTGTAATTTCAGTGAATGCTGGGTTGACGTCAATGATGGTACCTTCCGTATCTGTTATCGTTATTCCTTCGCTAAGGTAGGCGTATACGTTGGAAGCCAACCTCTTTTCTCTATCAGACTTCTCTATTGTTTGGATTCTTTCAGGTACCCACCGCGATTGAATACAGAAAATTATAAGTAGCGCCGCTACAATATTAACTATTTTTGGAAGTAACCAAAGCGCAGGGTTAGATAACGTATTTGCAATAAAAATAGGGATAAACCCGTGCTCTGAAGTAAAATAGAGTCCGTAATAAATACTTTCAAATAAGGTTCTAATTGCATCTATGGTTAATATTGCAAACATGACTACCGTAAAACCACCAAATGCTTTCAGCTGCTTGTAGTTTTTCAAGTAAAAGGCAAAGATGATTAACCATAAAACTATTAAAATCCAGTATGAAGCGGGTCTCATTATTTCAAAAAATAGCATTTTCCCTCACAATTATCTGAAAAATAAAGGTTTTTATGTACAATTGAAGCTTTTATCTGAAGGTGAATTAGAATCATAACGAAATAAGCCCTACTACATGGTTTTTCTGATAGGTGTTTACCTTGATTAATTGCCAATTATGCGCTCGGCACTCTCTGACTGCTTCTTCCCAATTTACCTCAGGTAGCACGACCTCTATTTTAGAAATTAATTGTCCTTTTTCATTGAAAGCATTCACGAGATTCTGTTGATTAAGGTATAGCTTCTGCCTTAAAACTAACTCATTTACGTTCAATGGTTCTTCGGATACCGAACAAATTGAATCTAAAGCTTTTAGCAATTGAGTGAAGTTTGACAAGTCAGAAGAAGAACTATCATTGACGGGATGCCGTTCAGATAGGTTTTGGATTTCAATCAACTTCGCCTCAAAACCTAAGTCGTTTTTGCGTCCAAAATAAATGAGCCCACGAATATCGTTTTTAACAGATTTATATCCTGAACGCTTCATAGCGTGTTTGAGGTATTTCAACAAGATCTGGCTGCGCTTGTTTGGAGGGATGTACCGCTTGGAATAAGCAATTTCCATGTAAAGGTTGAGCATCGTATGACAAACCACATCGAAAAATAAGGCGTCTTGATCTGAATGAAGATTAGAATTTTTCATTAAATATTGAATGACCGTTGTGGTTATTTTAGCGCAATGATCGATTTTATTATCTGTACTTACATAGTGAATTGTGAGTGAGAAGATTATTTTCCCTCACTCATCATTCGATAAGTTAGACTCTAAATTGTTCTACCAACCCTTTTAATTGCTCGGCCAACTGCGCAATCTCGCTGCTGGAGCTTCTGGTTTGATTCGCTGCTACTGAGTTTTCCTCGGCTACGCGCTTCACATTGACGACATTTTTATTGATTTCTTCTGCTACAGTGCTTTGTTGCTCTGAAGCACTCGCTATCTGCATATTCATGTCATTTATTATTCCAATCGCTTGAGTTACCGATTCAAGAGCTGCACTCGTATCATTCGCTTGTGCCACACATTTTTCAGCGTAAGATTTACCTTCATTCATGACTTCAACGGTACTTCTGGTTCCTGCTTGAAGTTGCTCAATTATTTGTTGAATTTCTTGGGTTGAATCTTGTGTTCTGCTCGCCAGCGTTCGCACCTCATCTGCAACAACCGCAAATCCTCTGCCGTGTTCACCAGCTCTTGCAGCTTCTATCGCAGCGTTCAAAGCCAATAAGTTAGTTTGGTCTGAAATTTCTCTTATAGCATTGAGTATAGAGCTGATGTTAAGTACTTCACTTTCAACCTCATTCAACTTCTCAGAAGAATGATTTACGCTAGCGGTCAAAGCGTTGATAGCAACTAGTGTACTATCGACAACCTTTCCTCCATTTCGAGCTTCTTGGTCAGCCTGATTAGCGGCATCTGCTGCTCTGGCTGCATTATCAGCAACATCATGGACTGTGGTTGACATCTCATTCATCGCGGTTGCGACTAAATCGGTTTCTATTTCTTGTTGATGTATCCCCTCAGATGTTTGCTCTGTGACAACCGCTAACTCTTCAGAAGCGGACGCTAGTTCGATACTGGCACCCGATATCGTCGATACCATGTTTCTCAAATTAACAGCCGTATTATGAATGGAACCAATCAATAGGCCTGTTTCATCATTGCTAGTTTGAGTCACCTCAACGGTCAAATCTCCTTGAGCCAACTGATTAGCAGCGGTTACCGCTTGCCCAATAGGTCTGGTAATACTTACGGTTAATAAGTACGCGGAGCCAATGCCGAAAGCCACAGCAATAACAGAAAGGATAAGCGTGATCTGTATACTTTGGTCAGTATTTGCTTTTAAGGCAGGGCCAAGCTCATCTTGGTCTTTCATAATGGAAAGCTTTACATTTTCCACTGCATTGGCAACTTGAGGGCCAATTACATCTAAAGTATTGGAAATGATGGTATTGCGCTTAACAATTAAGTCATGAATATCGCTCATAGCCTTGATATAGTCTGTATGAGCTTGTTTAAATTCACCTAATATATCTCTGCGTCCACTATTTTGTAGATTTTTATCTAAGTCTACAATTTCGTTATTCAATTCTGTTTCCATGTTTTTCAGGGCAACTTGAAAATCATTTTCGTTGTTAGATTGAAGAAATTTGACTACAAAAAGACGGCCAGTCAACATTTTGTTCTGAACATGTCCAGCGTGATAAGCCGCATCGCTATCACCATCCTGATAGGCAGACTCGATGATGTCGTTGATGAGAAGAGTCATTTTCTCTCCGCTAGGCACCAATGTCGTGCTATTAATGATATCTCGCTTGTTGACTAGGTCTACAACCTCTTTGAAAGCATTTTGATAGTTCACTATTGCAGTATCAATTTCAGTGACCAAAGTAGCTCTATCAGGCTTTTGAATTTCTTGGTTGGCAATGTTCAAAAATTCTTGCATTTTAGCCACGTAATCACTGTATTCTTGCAAGTCTTTCTCACTTTTAGTGATAAGGTAATCTTTAACGTTCATGCGAACCATGAGCATATTTGCCTGCAACCTGCCAGCTAAGTTAGTGTCTCGGGCGAGCCCACGATAATCCTCAACTCCTTTATCAGCCTTATTCAGGGCTAAAACTGCGATGGCCAACACCACGGACAGAGTTGTCAATACAACGCCAAAACCTAACCCAATTTTAGTACCTAACTTTAAGTCTTTGAACATAACTAACCCTGTTATTGCTTCTATAGTACTAGCGTTATACGCCTTACATTAGAATATTATTTTATAATACAATATAGTAAGATTCGGTTATTTGTCTTGATTATGATCAATGCATCACACATTGACTGAGCCAATGGTTAAATTATAATGGATGAGGTCGGATCAATATTTCTGTTGTTATATTGAGAGGTTTTGAGTCAATTAGAAGCCTTTAACACTTAAGATGCATGAGTTAAGAACTGGTTAATAAAATTGTCTATTTGTAAATTAGAGTGATTTTCAACAATGAAATGAATAAGGTAACATCTTGATATAAAGAGCCTAACCAACATTCAATAGTAATTCACAACGCTTGAAGATTGGGTTTGGGTTAGGTTTAATGTTTACTGTGTTCAAATTCGGTGGGGTGGTCAGTACTTTAATTGGGCGCTACTAGGCCAACAACTCAAACTCACAATTGTCCATCTTCGAGTTGGTGAACTCACTGCTGAGAGAGCTTACCTCTGACTCATCTCTGTTAAAAAACGCGCTAATAATAGAATTTTCGAAAATGTGAATATACAGAGTTTCAACTTACTGGAAAAAGTTTCATTGAAACTATTTCATACAATTGGTCAAAAAATACCACCTTTCCATTGCAAACAGATAGATACTGGATATACTCACAGTTAACTGTATAAAAAAACAGGTGACTTATGAAGCCGTTAACCCCTCGTCAGCAACAAGTCTTAGATTTAATCAGAGACAAAATTGATGATACAGGTATGCCCCCAACACGTGCGGAGATCGCAAGAGAGTTGGGTTTTCGTTCTGCTAATGCAGCAGAAGAACATTTAAAAGCACTCGCTAAAAAACAAGCTATCGAAATCATTCCTGGTGCATCTAGAGGTATTAGAGTATTGCTTCAAAGTGATGCTGCCAACGAGGAGTTGGGTTTGCCTTTGATAGGTCAAGTTGCTGCTGGTGAGCCGATTCTGGCACAAGAGCATGTTGAAGCAAATTATAAAGTAGACCCTTCAATGTTTCGTCCACAAGCTGATTTTTTACTTCGGGTTCATGGCGAAAGTATGAAAGACATCGGAATTATGGATGGCGACTTATTAGCAGTACATAAGACTCAAGATGTGAGAGATGGCCAAGTAGTTGTGGCTCGTGTAGACGATGATGTAACAGTTAAACGTCTGGAAAGAAAAGGAGCAACGGTAGTGCTTCACGCTGAAAATGAAGACTTTTCTCCAATTAAAGTTGATCTAACATCTCAAGATTTAGCGATAGAAGGCATCGCTGTCGGTATTATTCGAAATACCGATTGGATGTAATAGATACTCCCGTCAGTATAAATAACCTTTATCATCTCTTAGTTCACAAGATATGATAAAGGTTGTCAATTGGTTAATCTCCCGAAACAGTTAATACTCATAGAGTTATCTTGGTAATTTTACAACGCAATAAGTGAGTCACTAAGTTACACTTGGAGGCAACTTAGTGAGGTTTCTGTGCTCTACTCTTTTTTATCTACATTTCAAAACAATTCCATCCATAAACAAGTTCTGCTTCTTGCTATTCCAATGGTGCTTTCAAACATCACGGTGCCGTTGTTAGGCTTGGTCGATGCTGCGGTTATCGGTCATTTAGAGCATTCTTGGTATTTAGGTGGTGTTGCTCTGGGTGGTACTTTGATTAGTGTGACGTTCTGGCTATTCGGCTTTTTAAGAATGTCGACAACGGGTCTGACCGCTCAGGCTTTAGGTAGAGATAAAAAAGACCAATTAGTGTTGATATTACTGCAAGGTTTATTCATGGCCTTTACGTTTTCATCTATTTTCCTGCTATTTCACCGAGTGATGATAGATCTCATTTTCACTTTTAGCCAAGCTAGTAGTGAAGTTAAGCATTATGGGGAAGCGTATTTTTCTATTCGTGCATGGAGCGCACCTGCGTCACTTTCAAATTATGTGCTATTAGGCTGGTTACTCGGTACTCAAAATGCTAAAGCGCCAATGTGGATGGTTATAAGTGCTAATGTTACCAATATCACTCTCGATGTTCTTTTTGTGGTTGTCTTCAGTTGGGGTGTTCAGGGGGCTGCTTTTGCTTCTGTCATCGCAGAATATATAAGCCTAATTATTGGACTCAGTTTTGTGCTTCGATCGCGGAAGTCTTTTCAGCTGCCAAATCTAACCTCTATCATTTATAAAAAAACCATAAGCCTGACTAATGGTTTGTCGAAATTTGTCAGGCTTAATAGAGATATATTTTTACGTTCACTTTGTCTACAAGCTGCCTTCAGTTTTATGACTTTTCAAGGTGCTACTTATGGAGATGACATTGTTGCCGCCAATGCCGTATTAATGAGTTTTTTGATGATAATTTCTTATGGTATGGATGGGTTTGCTTATGCGATAGAGGCCATGGTTGGTAAAGCTGTAGGCGCTAAAAATAAAGGGGAACTGAAAGAGTCTATTGCGGCTACTTTTATTTGGTGCTTTATCATTTGTTTCATATTAACGGTGACTTTTTATCTCTTTGGTCACCACTTGATATCTATTATTACAGATATAGAGCAAGTTAGTGACCAAGCGACTTTGTATTTACCTTGGTTGGTAGCGATGCCTTTATGCTCGATGTGGTGCTTTATCCTAGATGGAATATTCATAGGTGCGACAAAAGGTAAAGAGATGCGCAATAGTATGTTCTTGGCTACATGTACTTTTTTCACAGTATTTTACTTGATGGGTCGATTCGATAACCATGCACTGTGGGCAGCGATGATAAGCTTTATGGTTATTCGTGGTGCCAGTTTAGGGGGATATTTCTCTCTCAATGGAAAAGGAATGTTTTTTTGTAGTTTTATTGAAGGTGATAAAACTTTGTTCAGGCCGAAGTGTACAACCTGAACAGAGTTAATGTGAAATGACCACCGTTAGAACAGTCGGTTCAATCCATTAAGAGCGGCGACCCGATATGCCTCGGCCATTGTTGGGTAGTTAAAGGTGGTATTGACGAAATATTCAATGTTATTCGCCTTACCTTTTTGTTCCATTATGGCTTGCCCAATATGGATTATTTCAGCAGCGCGTTCTCCAAAACAGTGAATGCCCAGTATCTCTTTTGTTTCTCTATGGAACAGAATTTTTAAACTGCCAATATCTTTTCCTGCAATCTGAGCTCGTGCTAAGTGTTTAAAGGAAGAGCGACCTACTTCATAGGGAACTTTTGCTGCGGTGAGTTCTTGTTCGGTTTTACCTACTGAACTGATTTCAGGAATGGTATAGATTCCCGTAGGAATATCTTCAATCAAGTGGGTATCTGCCTTTCCTTTAACAATGTTTTGTGCAACAAAGCGACCTTGGTCATAAGCCGCACTCGCTAGGCTAGGGTAACCGATAACGTCACCAACAGCATAGATATGCTCTACCTCGGTTTGATACTTTTTATTAATGCCTAAAGAGCCTCTAGAATCGGGTGTTAACCCAACAGCTTCAAGGTTTAACTTGTCGGTATTTCCTGTTCTACCATTAGCATAAAGTAAGCAATCAGCACGCATTTTTTTGCCAGACTGAAGGTGGATAACTACGCCATCGTCTGTTGCTTCTACTTTTTCGTAAGTCTCATCGTTTCGAATGACTACACCACTATTCCAAAAGTGATAAGAAAGTGCATCGGAAGTCTCATTATCAAGGAATGAAAGCAAGCGGTCACGAGTGTTAATGAGATCTGTTTTTACATCTAAGCCTCTAAATATTGACGCATATTCACACCCAATGACGCCTGCACCGTAAATAATGATATTTCTGGGTGTATGCCCTAAAGATAGTATGGAATCACTGTCATAAACACGAGGGTGATTGAAGTCAACATCTGCTGGCTGATAAGGTCTTGAGCCAGTGGCGATCACAAATTTATCGGCAGTATAGTATTCTAGGCTTCCATCCGGCTGCTGCACTGCCACTTTATTCTTTTCTACAAAATGAGCTTTGCCAAAAATAAGGTCGCATTGATTGCGATCGTAAAAACCTTGGCGTAGGCGAGTTTGTTTATCAATAACGGTTTTAGCATGGCTAAGAATATCGGAGAAAGAAGCGTGGACATTACTACTGTTTCGGCTAAATATCGGGTTACTATTAAACTCGATGATTCGGCTAACTGCGTGCCTTAGTGCTTTCGAAGGAATAGTCCCCCAGTGGGTACATCCTCCCCCAACACTATTTTCCTTTTCAATAATGGCGACATTTAAACCTGCTTTGGTTAAACCCATTGCAGCCCCTTCACCTCCAGGACCACTACCAATTACGATCACATCAAAGTGAGTTTTTCGAGCCATATTGATTTGCCTTCCATGATTTTTATTAACATTGCCGTAGCGAGATTTTAACTTGTTATCACCATAGGTAAATGGTCATCACACTATAGAGTGGTAACGATCACGGACTTATGCAAATCTACTGGATGTTAGTAATGCTTTTACAATGTGTATTTCTCACAGGTTCAAATTCGCGTTATAGTATCTGAACGTTAATAGGCTTTAATGGTAAAAATGACCCCCTATGGGAATTCGTGCACAACAAAAAGAAAAAACACGCCGATCATTAATTGATGCAGCATTCAACCAGCTTAGGGCAGATCGTAGCTTTTCAAATTTAAGTTTAAGAGAGGTCGCAAGAGAAGCTGGTATCGCGCCTACTTCATTTTATCGTCATTTCAAAGATATGGATGAATTAGGATTGACCTTGGTTGATGAAGGTGGCTTACTTCTTAGGCAACTAATGAGACAGGCCAGACAACGAATTGCTAAAGAAGGGAGTGTGATTAGAACCTCAGTAGAAACCTTTATGGAATTTATTGATAGCAGTCCTAACGTATTCAGATTGTTACTACGTGAACGCTCTGGTACTTCGGCAGAATTTAGGGCTGCGGTAGCAAGAGAGATGCAACATTTTGTTGCTGAAATGACAGAATATTTACTAAGTACTGGAATGAATAGAGAAGAAGCATCTATTCAAGCGGAAGCATCTGTAATCTTAGTGTTTAGTTCTGGCGCAGAAGCGTTGGATTTGAACAAAAGTGAGAGAGAAGAGCTGACTGAAAGGTTAGTGATGCAATTAAGAATGACCGCTAAGGGTGCGTATTGGTATAGAAAAGAGCGTGAAAGACAAAATAATAGGATATAGCTATGTCGAATGAATCTAATCAAACAAAAAGTGACTCTGCAAAAAAAACGCTGCTCCTTGCAGTAATAGTAGGGATGTGTAGCAATGCATTATTATCTGCGTTGACGATAACGGAAGTTACTTTCTCAATATTTCCATTGATAGCATTGGCACTTTCAGTGCAGATGCTCTACCAAGATTATCTTAAAAATCCGATTTCGGAAGAATTACCCCTTGTTGGATTAGCTTGTTTCTTTGTTGGCGCATTTGGTTATTCAGCCTTTGTTAAAGCGCAATACCCAGAAGCAGGGTCTAACTTTTTCGCTATTATAGTGACATTGTTGCTTCTATTATGGGTTGGGAAAAAGTTGGGCTTCATTGCCAAAAGTGCGTGAGAACAATCACTCATTTTCAAGTCAAAAAAACGAGCGTAATGCTCGTTTTTTACTATATAGCGCGTGCATTTTATTTTCGTTTTTCCAATAGGACACCTGCCTCCATATGGTGTGTATAAGGGAACTGATCAAATAGAGCGAACCTAGTAATTCTGTGCGTCGTTGATAATATCTCAAGATTTTCTTTAAGTGTCTCGGGGTTACAGGATATATATAAAATCCTTTCGTAACCTTGGACCATTTTACAAGTATCCTGGTCCATTCCAGATCTTGGAGGGTCTACAAAAATGGTATTGCAGTTAAAGTTTTTAAGGTCGATATTAGCTTGTTTTAAACGACGAAATTCTCGCTTTCCTTCCATTGCCTCAGTGAAATCTTCCGCAGACATACGGATAATCTGAACATTATCTATTTTATTCGCTGCAATATTATATTGTGCAGAAATTACCGAAGGCATAGCAAGTTCGGTCGCGAGTACGCGTTCAAAGTTTTGTGCGAGGGCTAACGAAAAATTACCATTTCCGCAATAAAGCTCCAATAAATCGCCATCACTCTCTTTGGTACAATCAACTGCCCACTCCAACATCTTTTGTGCAACTATACCATTTGGTTGAGTAAAGCTATTTTCTACTTGTTGATAAATATAGGTATTATCGTACACGCGGAGCCTTTCTATTACATAATCACGATCGAGCACTATTTTCATTTTTCTAGCGCGTCCGATTATGTTGAGATTGAAGCCTTTCTCATTAAGCAATGTTTTTAATGCTTTGGCTTTTTCAGTCCAACTTTCATCCAACTGACGGTGGTATAGCAAAGAAACTAATAATTCACCGCTTAAAGTAGATAAAAAATCGACTTGAAATAGTTTTCTCCTAAGCGTGTCATTATCTTTTATCGTCTCTAATAGAAGAGGCATTAAGTCGTTAATGGTTTTGCTGGCTGCGGGGAATTGGTCAACTCGATATTTTTCTCGAGTTTCTTGATTAAACATTATGTAGTAGAGCTCGTCGCCTTCATGCCAAACTCGAAATTCAGCTCTCATACGATAATTCTGTTCAGGAGACTCAAAAACTTCTAACTTAGGTACATCATATTCAGCAAACATTTGGCTGAGACGATTCGTCTTCTCTTCAAGCTGTTCGTGGTAGCGATTAGAGTTTATTTCAGGGTTTGCCATAGATATGCCTTTCTCTTTACACAAGGAGCGCAGATTTTATTCAATCATGCGTCGTTGTCCAGTACTGATATGAAATAGTTTCATGTAGAACCGCAATTATTTCCACTAGACAAGAGATATATTGATAATTATTATCAGTTCCCGAGCTGGTCGTGATTTATGCAATAAATCATCTAAATGGGAATCTGGTGCAAATCCAGAACTGACGCGCAGCGGTAAAAGAGAACGAACATCTAAGGTGAAAACCACACACTGCTACATCCTATGATAAGCGGGAAGTGAGATGCTAGGCGACCAATTAATCTATTCTAAGGTCATGCTCCTAAGTCCGAATACCTGCCAGCAAGCTATTGAATCTTCAATTGCTAGGATTTACGCGAATAGGACTCATAATGAACAAATCAATTATAGCAGCCGCAGTGGCATCGCTAGTTTCAGCTCCATCTCTAACTTTTGCTCAATCTTCTTCTGATATTGAAACCGTTGTTGTTACGGCTAACCGTTTTGAACAGCCAATCCAAAATACTATAGCGCCTGTGGAGGTTGTTACTAAAGAAGAAATCGACGCGATGCAAGCCAAGTCTATGGCTGAGGTATTACGAAGGTTGCCGGGTATACAGATTTCGAGTAATGGAGGTTACGGCCAATCGCAAAGTATTTATGTACGCGGATCAGAATCTAACCATGTATTGGTATTAGTTAATGGCGTTCGTATGGGCAGTGCGACTCTGGGTTCATCAGACCTTAGCGCGATTCCACTGACTGGAATTGAACGTATCGAGTATATTAGAGGTTCTCGGGCAGCAGTATATGGTTCAGATGCGGTTGGTGGCGTTATAAATGTAATTACAGAATATCGTGAAGGTGAATCACTAAGTGAAGTCTCTGTGGGGGCCGGTTCGGACCAATACCAAGTGGCTAAAGTCTCTTTTGCTGGTGAGATTTCAAATAATTTATGGGGAAAGTTCGCAGGAAACATCGAACAGTCTGATGGGTTTTCTTCAAGTAGTGAATCTACTCAAAGCGATGACGACGGCTTTAAAAGTAAAGATATAATTGCTGAAATTGGTGGATATGTAAGCACAGAATGGCGATTAAGAGCGAATGTATTTTATCACGATGGAAATGTTGAGTTTGACTACCCTGAAACATCGGAAAAAGATGCTGTTGTTTCTAATTATTCAGCTAGTGCAGAATACTTAGGAGATAGTTTGTATTCTAATCTAACTGCTGCGTTTAATAGCGATAAATCGGAAACGTACAACACTGGTAGTGACGGTGTTTTTCAAACAGATAGAACGGTACTGAACTGGCAGAATGTCTACCAACATAGTGAAGTATACTCGTTTGGGGGGGATAGATTGGTACGAAAATGACATATCTAAGTCGACAGCAACTTATGAGAAAACAAAACAAGATAATCTTGCGTATTATGCAATGGCTTTCTATAACCGAGAGTCTGTTTCCGCTGAGGCAAATGTAAGGTCTGATGATAATGAAGAGTATGGTGTAAATAATACCTGGCAGCTAGGCCTAGGATGGAAGGCAACTAAAGATATCAAGTTAACGGGTAGTGCTGGTACAGCATTCAAAGCCCCTTCTTTTAATGACTTATATTTTCCTTTGCAGTGTTATCCTCCATTTGGTTGTTTTGGTGGTAATGAGGATCTTTTGCCAGAAGAATCAACAAGCGTTGAGTTTGGGATAGAAGGAGCTTTTGATATCGCTGATGTGCGCCTTGCTCTGTTTAAGCAAGAAATTGACAATATGATAGTGTGGGGTAATACACCTGAGAATGTAAATGAAGCGGAAATTAACGGTATTGAATTGACATCAGATTTTACAACTGGATCCTTTGATCACACTTTGATTTTGGAATACTTGGACCCTAAAAATAAGATTACAGGAAAACAGCTACGCCGTAGAGCAAAACACGTTGTTAAGTGGAATATCAGTTATTTTGCGGAAAATTGGCAAGGAGATTTAAGTTACCTTTACCAAGGAAAACGTTATGAAGATAGCGATAACCTTGAAGAATTAGCTGCTTATTCATTAGTAGACTTAGCTGCAAGCTATTTTGTTACGGATTCTCTAACGCTAAAAGCCCGCGTGGCAAATATTTTCGATGAAGATTATGTATTGTCAGAAAGTCTTAATAGTACAGATGGGGAATATTACCCATTTAATACTCAAGGTCGTAGTTACTATGTTACAGCAAATTACCAGTTCTAAGGGTGAGTGATTAAGCCAATTAAAATGAAAGACAAAACCGCTGTATGGCGGTTTTGTCTTTCATACTTGTAACCATCATCGGCACGAGTATTATTAACGGAATGCTTAACGAACAGTAATTGTATGAATCACAATATACCTCCAACTATACTCATCTTCGACTCGGGCGTTGGTGGGTTATCTGTCTTTTACGAAATTCAAAAAGTATTGCCTCATGCAAATTACATTTATGTATTTGATGATATGGGTTACCCCTATGGCGAACTTGCTCCAGACATACTCATCGAAAGAGTGAATGAGATGCTGCGCTATGTTGTTGATCTGCATCGCGTCGATATCGTTGTTATTGGGTGTAATACTGCAAGTACTATAGTGTTACCGTCTTTACGTGAATTTTTATCCGTACCGGTCGTTGGTGTTGTACCTGCTATAAAGCCCGCTTCTCTCATTTCAAACACTGCAGTAGGTCTTATTGCTACGCCTGCAACGGTAAAGAGAGAGTACACACATAATCTGATTAGGGATTATTTGCTTGATGTTCCTATTAAGTTATTGGGTACAACAGAACTTGTCGATATGGCGGAAAATAAATTAAAAGGAAAGCCTGTCTGTTTAGTGTCATTGCAGCGTGTATTACAGCCGTTGATCGGAAAAATTGATGTAGCGGTTCTTGGCTGCACACACTTCCCATTGCTAAGAAATGAAATAAAGCATGTATTCGGTAATGAAATACGAATTATTGATTCAGGGGAGGCGATAGCAAGAAGAGTACAATCGCTAATTAACAATAGTTATATAGCGCGGGCGAAAAATAATAACCGGAAGTGCATTGCTTACAATAGTGCTCCTACGATTGAAGGAGCACTAAATATAACGTTTAAAAAAATGGGTTTTGAAGCTATTGAGAGGATTCCGACTCAGGATGTTTAGGATCATTAGCAATTCGTACCTTCAAAGTACGCTGCATATAATCGTGATCGTTTAACGCTGAAATAACATTATCAACATCATTACTCCCAACAACAACAAAGCCAAAGCCACGTCGTTTACCTGTGCGCTTGTCCTTCATGAGACGAACAGCAAATACCTCACCATGTTCAGAAAATACTTGTCGTACATTGGTTTCATTTGCTTTATATGGAAGATTGCCAACATACAGTGTTGTTGTAGATGGTTTATCTTTCGGTGCTGCAGTAGCAGAAGAAGAGGTAGAACAAGAAAAGTTAAGTACAAATGCTGATGCGACTACACCAATTACAAAAGATATAGCGGGATCAACTGTTAATTGAGAAAATATAGCTGCGCCAAGTACAGCGAGAGCGATTATTAAAAAGAAAAATTTTTTAGAATTCATATCAGAATACAACGTCTAGTAGATAAAAAAATGAAATATATAGCTAATAAAATATAGCTACATGAATACTACGGGTAACTTTGATTAATTTCCAACCTATTGATGTGACTCTGCTCAAATGTTGAAATTTTATTCAATAAATATCGTATTGAGTGTTTTTTCAGCATACAGAAAAATAATTTAAAAAAGAACTTGCCAGAAATAAAAACCTCCCTATAATGCGCCCTCACCAACACCGAGTGCGGCAACAAAAGCACAGTGAAAAATGGTGATGAGAAAAGGATCCAAAAAGATCTTGACTCATGAAAACGGAAGCGTACAATACGCATCCCTAACTGATTGGAACTGATAAAGATTCATTAGTTAGAAGGCTCTTTAACAATTTAAACCTATATCAATCTGTGTGGGCACTCGTTGATGACAATCGACAATGATTCTCTGCTTTCGGGCAAGAAATCAAAAATCGGTTTCAATGAACTGAGTGACCTAATTTGATGCTTTCGAGTGTCGAACACAGTTATTTAAATACCATTCTGTTGGAATGGTATGAACTTTAAAGAACACTTTACTATTTGGCTTTGGCTAAAAAGTAAAAGGCAATTTAAAGTCAGTATTCATTGAGCCAAAAAAACTTAAATTGAAGAGTTTGATCATGGCTCAGATTGAACGCTGGCGGCAGGCTTAACACATGCAAGTCGAGCGGAAACGATACTAACAATCCTTCGGGTGCGTTATTAGGCGTCGAGCGGCGGACGGGTGAGTAATGCTTAGGAATTTGCCCAGTTGAGGGGGATAACTATTGGAAACGATAGCTAATACCGCATACGCCCTACGGGGGAAAGGAGGGGACCTTCGGGCCTTCCGCGATTGGATAAGCCTAAGTGAGATTAGCTAGTTGGTGGGGTAATGGCTCACCAAGGCGACGATCTCTAGCTGGTCTGAGAGGATGATCAGCCACACTGGAACTGAGACACGGTCCAGACTCCTACGGGAGGCAGCAGTGGGGAATATTGCACAATGGGCGAAAGCCTGATGCAGCCATGCCGCGTGTATGAAGAAGGCCTTCGGGTTGTAAAGTACTTTCAGTAGTGAGGAAGGCAGCAAGCTTAATACGTTTGTTGTTTGACGTTAGCTACAGAAGAAGCACCGGCTAACTCCGTGCCAGCAGCCGCGGTAATACGGAGGGTGCGAGCGTTAATCGGAATTACTGGGCGTAAAGCGCATGCAGGTGGTTTGTTAAGTCAGATGTGAAAGCCCGGGGCTCAACCCCGGAAGGTCATTTGAAACTGGCAAACTAGAGTACTGTAGAGGGGGTAGAATTTCAGGTGTAGCGGTGAAATGCGTAGAGATCTGAAGGAATACCAGTGGCGAAGGCGGCCCCCTGGACAGATACTGACACTCAGATGCGAAAGCGTGGGGAGCAAACAGGATTAGATACCCTGGTAGTCCACGCCGTAAACGATGTCTACTTGGAGGTTGTGGCCTTGAGCCGTGGCTTTCGGAGCTAACGCGTTAAGTAGACCGCCTGGGGAGTACGGTCGCAAGATTAAAACTCAAATGAATTGACGGGGGCCCGCACAAGCGGTGGAGCATGTGGTTTAATTCGATGCAACGCGAAGAACCTTACCTACTCTTGACATCCAGAGAATTTGCTAGAGATAGCTTAGTGCCTTCGGGAGCTCTGAGACAGGTGCTGCATGGCTGTCGTCAGCTCGTGTTGTGAAATGTTGGGTTAAGTCCCGCAACGAGCGCAACCCTTATCCTTAATTGCCAGCGAGTTATGTCGGGAACTTTGGGGAGACTGCCGGTGATAAACCGGAGGAAGGTGGGGACGACGTCAAGTCATCATGGCCCTTACGAGTAGGGCTACACACGTGCTACAATGGCGCATACAGAGGGCAGCCAACTAGCAATAGTGAGCGAATCCCAAAAAGTGCGTCGTAGTCCGGATTGGAGTCTGCAACTCGACTCCATGAAGTCGGAATCGCTAGTAATCGTGGATCAGAATGCCACGGTGAATACGTTCCCGGGCCTTGTACACACCGCCCGTCACACCATGGGAGTGGGCTGCAAAAGAAGTAGGTAGTTTAACCTTCGGGGGGACGCTTACCACTTTGTGGTTCATGACTGGGGTGAAGTCGTAACAAGGTAGCCCTAGGGGAACCTGGGGCTGGATCACCTCCTTAAACGATAGATTGCTTGATGAGTGTCCACACAGATTGATTAGGTTTAGAAAGTAAAGAGATGATAGCTCAGAAATATCTTCTGTTATAACGAAGAGATTTTAGTTTGAATCAAGGCGTGCCATTAACGAATGAAGGCGCATACATAAGTATGTAACTGAATGAGGATAAGCAGCACAACGACGAATCAAGCTGAAAGATCAAGTTAGAATGGGTCTGTAGCTCAGCTGGTTAGAGCGCTCGCCTGATAAGCGGGAGGTCGGTGGTTCAAGTCCACTCAGACCCACCAAATTAACTATGAGTTATCAATAGAAACACCCAACTGATGGGGTTATAGCTCAGCTGGGAGAGCGCCTGCCTTGCACGCAGGAGGTCTGCGGTTCGATCCCGCATAGCTCCACCATCTTTAAGTGTTTTTACTCTGCACAGAGAAAAGAATATTTAAAAATGGTTTTGGCTTATTTTTATAAGTATGAAATCTTTGCTCTTTAACAATTTGGAAAGCTGACTGATAAATAATTGATTATTATTTGTCAAAATAAAAGTTCTCAAATCCTATTGGCTTCTTTTTAGAAAGAAATTGATAGGTACTTGTTATTACTTCGGTAATAACAAACCAACACACATTCAAGTGTTCTTGGAAACAACTAACTTCGGTTAGATTGTTTAATATTTGAGTCCGGCAAAATCGAAAATGTTGTCTCGCTCATAATAAAGAGACAACGATTTATAACCTTGGTTGTTTGCCATACATAAAGACCCTTTGGGGTTGTATGGTTAAGTGACTAAGCGTACACGGTGGATGCCTTGGCAGTCAGAGGCGATGAAGGACGTATTAACTTGCGATAAGCGTAGATAAGGCAGTAAAAGCCACTTGAGTCTACGATTTCCGAATGGGGAAACCCACTAGCATAAGCTAGTATTATTAACTGAATACATAGGTTAATAAGGCAAACCCGGGGAACTGAAACATCTAAGTACCCGGAGGAGTAGAAATCAACCGAGATTCCGAAAGTAGCGGCGAGCGAAATTGGATTAGCCCTTAAGCTTTTAATGATGCAGGTGAAGATTCTGGAAAGTATCGCGATACAGGGTGATAGCCCCGTAACCGACACATCATTTTAAGTGAAAACGAGTAAGGCGGGACACGTGATATCCTGTTTGAATATGGGGGGACCATCCTCCAAGGCTAAATACTACTGACTGACCGATAGTGAACCAGTACCGTGAGGGAAAGGCGAAAAGAACCCCTGTGAGGGGAGTGAAATAGAACCTGAAACCGTGTACGTACAAGCAGTAGGAGCAGGCATTGCGTCCTGTGACTGCGTACCTTTTGTATAATGGGTCAGCGACTTATATTTAGTAGCAAGGTTAACCGTATAGGGGAGCCGTAGGGAAACCGAGTCTTAACTGGGCGTCGAGTTGCTAGGTATAGACCCGAAACCAGGTGATCTAGCCATGGGCAGGTTGAAGGTTGAGTAACATCAACTGGAGGACCGAACCGACTAATGTTGAAAAATTAGCGGATGACTTGTGGCTAGGGGTGAAAGGCCAATCAAACCTGGAGATAGCTGGTTCTCCCCGAAAGCTATTTAGGTAGCGCCTCGGACGAATACTACTGGGGGTAGAGCACTGTTAAGGCTAGGGGGTCATCCCGACTTACCAACCCTTTGCAAACTCCGAATACCAGTAAGTACTATCCGGGAGACACACGGCGGGTGCTAACGTCCGTCGTGGAGAGGGAAACAACCCAGACCGCCAGCTAAGGTCCCAAAGTATAGCTAAGTGGGAAACGATGTGGGAAGGCTCAGACAGCCAGGATGTTGGCTTAGAAGCAGCCATCATTTAAAGAAAGCGTAATAGCTCACTGGTCGAGTCGGCCTGCGCGGAAGATGTAACGGGGCTAAGCTATACACCGAAGCTGCGGCAACATAATTTATTATGTTGGGTAGGGGAGCGTTCTGTAAGCCGTTGAAGGTGAACTGTAAGGTTTGCTGGAGGTATCAGAAGTGCGAATGCTGACATGAGTAACGATAATGGGGGTGAAAAACCCCCACGCCGGAAGACCAAGGGTTCCTGTCCAACGTTAATCGGGGCAGGGTAAGTCGACCCCTAAGGCGAGGCCGAAAGGCGTAGTCGATGGGAAACGGGTTAATATTCCCGTACTTCTTATAATTGCGATGGGGGGACGGAGAAGGCTAGGTGAGCCTGGCGATGGTTGTCCAGGTTCAAGGGTGTAGGCTAATTTCTTAGGTAAATCCGGGAAATTGTTAGGCTGAGACCCGATGTCGAGCCACTACGGTGGTGAAGTCATTGATGCCATGCTTCCAGGAAAAGCCTCTAAGCTTCAGATTATAAGAAATCGTACCCCAAACCGACACAGGTGGTCGGGTAGAGAATACCAAGGCGCTTGAGAGAACTCGGGTGAAGGAACTAGGCAAAATGGTACCGTAACTTCGGGAGAAGGTACGCTCTTGACGGTGAAATCCCTAGCGGATGGAGCTATCGGGAGTCGCAGATACCAGGTGGCTGCAACTGTTTATTAAAAACACAGCACTGTGCAAAATCGTAAGATGACGTATACGGTGTGACGCCTGCCCGGTGCCGGAAGGTTAATTGATGGGGTTAGTCTTAGGACGAAGCTCTTGATCGAAGCCCCGGTAAACGGCGGCCGTAACTATAACGGTCCTAAGGTAGCGAAATTCCTTGTCGGGTAAGTTCCGACCTGCACGAATGGCGTAATGATGGCCACGCTGTCTCCACCCGAGACTCAGTGAAATTGAAATCGCTGTGAAGATGCAGTGTACCCGCGGCTAGACGGAAAGACCCCGTGAACCTTTACTACAGCTTGGCACTGAACATTGACCCTACATGTGTAGGATAGGTGGGAGACTTTGAAACTTCGTCGCTAGATGGAGTGGAGTCGACCTTGAAATACCACCCTTGTATGCTTGATGTTCTAACTTAGCCCCATAATCTGGGGTGAGGACAGTGCCTGGTGGGTAGTTTGACTGGGGCGGTCTCCTCCCAAAGAGTAACGGAGGAGCACGAAGGTGGGCTAAACACGGTTGGACATCGTGTGGTTAGTGCAATGGCATAAGCCCGCTTGACTGCGAGAATGACAATTCGAGCAGGTGCGAAAGCAGGTCATAGTGATCCGGTGGTTCTGAATGGAAGGGCCATCGCTCAACGGATAAAAGGTACTCCGGGGATAACAGGCTGATACCGCCCAAGAGTTCATATCGACGGCGGTGTTTGGCACCTCGATGTCGGCTCATCACATCCTGGGGCTGAAGTCGGTCCCAAGGGTATGGCTGTTCGCCATTTAAAGTGGTACGCGAGCTGGGTTTAGAACGTCGTGAGACAGTTCGGTCCCTATCTGCCGTGGGCGTTGGAAGATTGAAGGGGGCTGCTCCTAGTACGAGAGGACCGGAGTGGACGAACCTCTGGTGTTCGGGTTGTCATGCCAATGGCATTGCCCGGTAGCTAAGTTCGGAATCGATAAGCGCTGAAAGCATCTAAGCGCGAAGCGAGCCCTGAGATGAGTCTTCCCTGGCACTTTAAGTGTCCTAAAGGGTTGTTCGAGACTAGAACGTTGATAGGCAGGGTGTGTAAGCGTTGTGAGGCGTTGAGCTAACCTGTACTAATTGCCCGTGAGGCTTAACCATACAACACCCAAGGGGTTTTGTGGACTCAATGAAAGAACATTGAATGTGTGAAGAATTTATATTTTTGTTGGCTTTTCGAATTTTAAGATTTTGCTTGGCGACCATAGCATTGTGGACCCACCTGATTCCATGCCGAACTCAGAAGTGAAACGCAATAGCGCCGATGGTAGTGTGGGGTTTCCCCATGTGAGAGTAGGACATCGCCAGGCTTTATTAAGTTTTTAGGTTTACTGACCTGAAGACAAAAACTAATTAAAGCAACTTATAAGACTTTAATTAGGGTAAATAAACTTGCCCGTATTTATGCGGGCATTTATTTCGCTCAGAAACTGAGTGAAGTCAATATACTGTTTTTGATGAATAAAATGAGAATAGTATCTTGACTTAATGGTCAGGAAGCGTAGAATACGCATCCCTAACTGATTGGAACTGATAAAGATTCATTGGTTAGAACGCTCTTTAACAATTTAAACCTATATCAATCTGTGTGGGCACTCGTTGATGACAATCGACAATGATTCTCTGCTTTCGGGCAAGAAATCAAAAATCGGTTTCAATGAACTGAGTGACCTAATTTGATGTCTTCGGATATCGAACACAGTTATTTAAATATCATTCTGTTGGAATGGTATGAACTTTAAAGAACACTTTACTGTTTAGCTTTGGCTAAGAAGTAAAAGGCAATTTAAAGTCAGTATTCATTGAGCCAAAAAAACTTAAATTGAAGAGTTTGATCATGGCTCAGATTGAACGCTGGCGGCAGGCTTAACACATGCAAGTCGAGCGGAAACGATACTAACAATCCTTCGGGTGCGTTATTAGGCGTCGAGCGGCGGACGGGTGAGTAATGCTTAGGAATTTGCCCAGTTGAGGGGGATAACTATTGGAAACGATAGCTAATACCGCATACGCCCTACGGGGGAAAGGAGGGGACCTTCGGGCCTTCCGCGATTGGATAAGCCTAAGTGAGATTAGCTAGTTGGTGGGGTAATGGCTCACCAAGGCGACGATCTCTAGCTGGTCTGAGAGGATGATCAGCCACACTGGAACTGAGACACGGTCCAGACTCCTACGGGAGGCAGCAGTGGGGAATATTGCACAATGGGCGAAAGCCTGATGCAGCCATGCCGCGTGTATGAAGAAGGCCTTCGGGTTGTAAAGTACTTTCAGTAGTGAGGAAGGCAGCAAGCTTAATACGTTTGTTGTTTGACGTTAGCTACAGAAGAAGCACCGGCTAACTCCGTGCCAGCAGCCGCGGTAATACGGAGGGTGCGAGCGTTAATCGGAATTACTGGGCGTAAAGCGCATGCAGGTGGTTTGTTAAGTCAGATGTGAAAGCCCGGGGCTCAACCCCGGAAGGTCATTTGAAACTGGCAAACTAGAGTACTGTAGAGGGGGTAGAATTTCAGGTGTAGCGGTGAAATGCGTAGAGATCTGAAGGAATACCAGTGGCGAAGGCGGCCCCCTGGACAGATACTGACACTCAGATGCGAAAGCGTGGGGAGCAAACAGGATTAGATACCCTGGTAGTCCACGCCGTAAACGATGTCTACTTGGAGGTTGTGGCCTTGAGCCGTGGCTTTCGGAGCTAACGCGTTAAGTAGACCGCCTGGGGAGTACGGTCGCAAGATTAAAACTCAAATGAATTGACGGGGGCCCGCACAAGCGGTGGAGCATGTGGTTTAATTCGATGCAACGCGAAGAACCTTACCTACTCTTGACATCCAGAGAATTTGCTAGAGATAGCTTAGTGCCTTCGGGAGCTCTGAGACAGGTGCTGCATGGCTGTCGTCAGCTCGTGTTGTGAAATGTTGGGTTAAGTCCCGCAACGAGCGCAACCCTTATCCTTAATTGCCAGCGAGTTATGTCGGGAACTTT
This sequence comes from Vibrio algarum, assembly GCF_028204155.1. Lineage (NCBI taxonomy): Bacteria > Pseudomonadati > Pseudomonadota > Gammaproteobacteria > Vibrionales > Vibrionaceae > Vibrio > Vibrio algarum. The sequence continues at coordinate 566,112 of NZ_JAQLOI010000001.1, forward strand.
GGGGAGACTGCCGGTGATAAACCGGAGGAAGGTGGGGACGACGTCAAGTCATCATGGCCCTTACGAGTAGGGCTACACACGTGCTACAATGGCGCATACAGAGGGCAGCCAACTAGCAATAGTGAGCGAATCCCAAAAAGTGCGTCGTAGTCCGGATTGGAGTCTGCAACTCGACTCCATGAAGTCGGAATCGCTAGTAATCGTGGATCAGAATGCCACGGTGAATACGTTCCCGGGCCTTGTACACACCGCCCGTCACACCATGGGAGTGGGCTGCAAAAGAAGTAGGTAGTTTAACCTTCGGGGGGACGCTTACCACTTTGTGGTTCATGACTGGGGTGAAGTCGTAACAAGGTAGCCCTAGGGGAACCTGGGGCTGGATCACCTCCTTAAACGATAGATTGCTTGATGAGTGTCCACACAGATTGATTAGGTTTAGAAAGTAAAGAGAGCCTTTTGTTTTCACTTTTTGATAAGTGAAGATGAAAGAAATGTACCTGCTTAATTGCGGGTGCGCGTGTGAAAGTGCCCAACACTTTTATACAACCTGTGTCCCGTTCGTCTAGAGGCCTAGGACACCGCCCTTTCACGGCGGTAACAGGGGTTCGACTCCCCTACGGGATACCATTGGGTCGTTAGCTCAGCTGGTAGAGCAGTTGACTTTTAATCAATTGGTCGCAGGTTCGAATCCTGCACGACCCACCATTCTTTCCCACGAAGGAATTAAAACCGTTTCGTTTTCACGTTGAAAAGTGAAAGCAAACAACGTGGGCGATTAGCTCAGTTGGGAGAGCACCTCCCTTACAAGGAGGGGGTCACTGGTTCGAGCCCGGTATCGCCCACCATTCTCTAAGTATTTTTGGTGTTATAAGCAAACCAATGGTTATTAATTATTGGTTTATTGTTGTCCCTGAAAGTCTTTAGAAAATGTGATTGGCTTATTTCTATAAGCATGAAACATTTTGCTCTTTAACAATTTGGAAAGCTGACTGACAAATAATTGATTATTATTTGTCAAAATAAAAGTTCTCAAATCCTATTGGCTTCTTTTTAGAAAGAAAACGATAGGTACTTGTTGTTACTTCGGTAATAACAAACCAACACACATTCAAGTGTTCTTGGAAACACCTAACTTCGGTTAGATTGTTTAATATTTGAGTCCGGCAAAATCGAAAATGTTGTCTCGCTCATAATAAAGAGACAACGATTTAAAACCTTGGTTGTTTGCCATACATAAAGACCTCTTGGGGTTGTATGGTTAAGTGACTAAGCGTACACGGTGGATGCCTTGGCAGTCAGAGGCGATGAAGGACGTATTAACTTGCGATAAGCGTAGATAAGGCAGTAAAAGCCACTTGAGTCTACGATTTCCGAATGGGGAAACCCACTAGCATAAGCTAGTATTATTAACTGAATACATAGGTTAATAAGGCAAACCCGGGGAACTGAAACATCTAAGTACCCGGAGGAGTAGAAATCAACCGAGATTCCGAAAGTAGCGGCGAGCGAAATTGGATTAGCCCTTAAGCTTTTAATGATGCAGGTGAAGATTCTGGAAAGTATCGCGATACAGGGTGATAGCCCCGTAACCGACACATCATTTTAAGTGAAAACGAGTAAGGCGGGACACGTGATATCCTGTTTGAATATGGGGGGACCATCCTCCAAGGCTAAATACTACTGACTGACCGATAGTGAACCAGTACCGTGAGGGAAAGGCGAAAAGAACCCCTGTGAGGGGAGTGAAATAGAACCTGAAACCGTGTACGTACAAGCAGTAGGAGCAGGCATTGCGTCCTGTGACTGCGTACCTTTTGTATAATGGGTCAGCGACTTATATTTAGTAGCAAGGTTAACCGTATAGGGGAGCCGTAGGGAAACCGAGTCTTAACTGGGCGTCGAGTTGCTAGGTATAGACCCGAAACCAGGTGATCTAGCCATGGGCAGGTTGAAGGTTGAGTAACATCAACTGGAGGACCGAACCGACTAATGTTGAAAAATTAGCGGATGACTTGTGGCTAGGGGTGAAAGGCCAATCAAACCTGGAGATAGCTGGTTCTCCCCGAAAGCTATTTAGGTAGCGCCTCGGACGAATACTACTGGGGGTAGAGCACTGTTAAGGCTAGGGGGTCATCCCGACTTACCAACCCTTTGCAAACTCCGAATACCAGTAAGTACTATCCGGGAGACACACGGCGGGTGCTAACGTCCGTCGTGGAGAGGGAAACAACCCAGACCGCCAGCTAAGGTCCCAAAGTATAGCTAAGTGGGAAACGATGTGGGAAGGCTCAGACAGCCAGGATGTTGGCTTAGAAGCAGCCATCATTTAAAGAAAGCGTAATAGCTCACTGGTCGAGTCGGCCTGCGCGGAAGATGTAACGGGGCTAAGCTATACACCGAAGCTGCGGCAACATAATTTATTATGTTGGGTAGGGGAGCGTTCTGTAAGCCGTTGAAGGTGAACTGTAAGGTTTGCTGGAGGTATCAGAAGTGCGAATGCTGACATGAGTAACGATAATGGGGGTGAAAAACCCCCACGCCGGAAGACCAAGGGTTCCTGTCCAACGTTAATCGGGGCAGGGTAAGTCGACCCCTAAGGCGAGGCCGAAAGGCGTAGTCGATGGGAAACGGGTTAATATTCCCGTACTTCTTATAATTGCGATGGGGGGACGGAGAAGGCTAGGTGAGCCTGGCGATGGTTGTCCAGGTTCAAGGGTGTAGGCTAATTTCTTAGGTAAATCCGGGAAATTGTTAGGCTGAGACCCGATGTCGAGCCACTACGGTGGTGAAGTCATTGATGCCATGCTTCCAGGAAAAGCCTCTAAGCTTCAGATTATAAGAAATCGTACCCCAAACCGACACAGGTGGTCGGGTAGAGAATACCAAGGCGCTTGAGAGAACTCGGGTGAAGGAACTAGGCAAAATGGTACCGTAACTTCGGGAGAAGGTACGCTCTTGACGGTGAAATCCCTAGCGGATGGAGCTATCGGGAGTCGCAGATACCAGGTGGCTGCAACTGTTTATTAAAAACACAGCACTGTGCAAAATCGTAAGATGACGTATACGGTGTGACGCCTGCCCGGTGCCGGAAGGTTAATTGATGGGGTTAGTCTTAGGACGAAGCTCTTGATCGAAGCCCCGGTAAACGGCGGCCGTAACTATAACGGTCCTAAGGTAGCGAAATTCCTTGTCGGGTAAGTTCCGACCTGCACGAATGGCGTAATGATGGCCACGCTGTCTCCACCCGAGACTCAGTGAAATTGAAATCGCTGTGAAGATGCAGTGTACCCGCGGCTAGACGGAAAGACCCCGTGAACCTTTACTACAGCTTGGCACTGAACATTGACCCTACATGTGTAGGATAGGTGGGAGACTTTGAAACTTCGTCGCTAGATGGAGTGGAGTCGACCTTGAAATACCACCCTTGTATGCTTGATGTTCTAACTTAGCCCCATAATCTGGGGTGAGGACAGTGCCTGGTGGGTAGTTTGACTGGGGCGGTCTCCTCCCAAAGAGTAACGGAGGAGCACGAAGGTGGGCTAAACACGGTTGGACATCGTGTGGTTAGTGCAATGGCATAAGCCCGCTTGACTGCGAGAATGACAATTCGAGCAGGTGCGAAAGCAGGTCATAGTGATCCGGTGGTTCTGAATGGAAGGGCCATCGCTCAACGGATAAAAGGTACTCCGGGGATAACAGGCTGATACCGCCCAAGAGTTCATATCGACGGCGGTGTTTGGCACCTCGATGTCGGCTCATCACATCCTGGGGCTGAAGTCGGTCCCAAGGGTATGGCTGTTCGCCATTTAAAGTGGTACGCGAGCTGGGTTTAGAACGTCGTGAGACAGTTCGGTCCCTATCTGCCGTGGGCGTTGGAAGATTGAAGGGGGCTGCTCCTAGTACGAGAGGACCGGAGTGGACGAACCTCTGGTGTTCGGGTTGTCATGCCAATGGCATTGCCCGGTAGCTAAGTTCGGAATCGATAAGCGCTGAAAGCATCTAAGCGCGAAGCGAGCCCTGAGATGAGTCTTCCCTGGCACTTTAAGTGTCCTAAAGGGTTGTTCGAGACTAGAACGTTGATAGGCAGGGTGTGTAAGCGTTGTGAGGCGTTGAGCTAACCTGTACTAATTGCCCGTGAGGCTTAACCATACAACACCCAAGGGGTTTTGTGGACTCAATGAAAGAACATTGAATGTGTGAAGAATTTATATTTTTGTTGGCTTTTCGAATTTTAAGATTTTGCTTGGCGACCATAGCATTGTGGACCCACCTGATTCCATGCCGAACTCAGAAGTGAAACGCAATAGCGCCGATGGTAGTGTGGGGTTTCCCCATGTGAGAGTAGGACATCGCCAGGCTCTTATTCGTTTTTATCTTTTTAGAAAAGATAAAAGCAAAAATTAACAAAGCATCTAAGTCAGACTTTGTTAATGTAAGAATACCATGTGGAGTGGTAGTTCAGTTGGTTAGAATACCGGCCTGTCACGCCGGGGGTCGCGGGTTCGAGTCCCGTCCACTCCGCCATTATCTTACGCAATATATACGAAGCCTCAGCAGAAATGCTGGGGCTTTTTTGCGTTTGGTGCATAAAGAATGCCCTTTGATGTGGTCGTTCAGTTGGTTAGTTTTTTGTTAGAGGAAGCCGGCCTGTCACGCCGGAGAATGCGCGTAATTGCAGTGGAGAGCAAGTCCCGCCCACTCCGCCATTATCTTACGCAGTATATTACGAAGCCTCAGCTGAAATTCTGGGGCGTTTTTGCGTTTGCAGTATACAAATACCTAGTGGCTACCTAGAGGTATAACGGGGGTTGGTTGTCGTACGGTATTATCTGATGAGGTCATAGTTCTTTATTAGAGAGCGTTGTGTACACTCTCTAATAGAAGTTACAGGATTTTTTAAGCACTCTATCTGCTTTAACTCTAGTGATCTTTCTAATTAGTTTTTGTACTTCTATTGGATATGTGTCCATCTTATCCAACTGCTTATAGCTACCGATTAGATCGGCATGTTTTAGAATATTCTCTAGTTCTTTTTCGAATTTCTCTGTAAGAAGATTATTGTTGTCCTGAATTAATAGTGCGTTTTCAAGGTCAAGACTCCAAGCTCTCGGGTTAAGGTTATTGCCCGTCAGCAGCATATTGCATTTATCAATCCATATTCCTTTTAAATGGTAGCTGTTATTATCGTGTTTCCAAAGCTGGATAGATAATTTTCTGCTCGCCATATTGGCTTCGTTCGCTTTGGCGAATCGTCTTAGATTAATTTCATATAGATAGGGTAGGCCTGCAATGGTTCTAAAGCTTTCTTCAGGGCTAATATAGAAATCACTTGCTGTTTTGTCGCCGACTACAATAGTTACCTTTACACCACGTTTAAGTGCCTTTTTGACTTCTTTTGCTACGCTTTTAGGAAAATTAAAATAAGGCGTGCAAATCACAACCTCTTTTTTAGCCGAAGCAATAAGTTGATTAATTCTTAAATTAAGCTTATTTCGTCGTTTACCTATTCCCACTAAAGGAGTGATAGCAACTTGATTAATATTTACGGTTTCATTTTGAAACTCATACTTAGACTGAGCGAGGGAAGAGCGAAACTGACGAATGGCTAATTTTATGTCTTTAGTGGTAGGTTTATCGTCACAGCAAAGCTTATTAACTGCTGGGTGAGCCAGAATTTCGTTTTTGATAAAGCCGACCATTGAATCAGCTAGTGTGTGATTGTTGATTACATGGTAGCGATCAAAACGATATTTTTCATGAAAGTTAAGATAAATGTTATTAAGACTGGCGCCACTATAGATAACTGTATCATCTATAATAAACCCTTTTAGATGCAAAACACCGAATACTTCTCGGCCACGAACAGGTACACCGTATACTGGCACTTTTTTTCGTACTTATTTGAAAATTCTTTATAAAAACTAGCATTCCCTTCGGACTGCTCTGCACCGATTAAGCCCCTTTGTGCTCTATGCCAGTCAACACATATCGCAATGTCTAATTCAGGTTTCTCTTGTTTGACCTGATATATTGTTGATAAAACTTCTCGGCCAGCTTCATCATCTTCTAGATACAGTGCTGTAATATATATACGCTGCTTAGCATTACGAATATGTTCTAGTAAGCATTCACGAAATGCTTGCGCTGTATGCAGCACATCAAGTTGCTCTGGGTTCAAAGCGATTGTTGGCATTTGTTTGAGCGGATTATTTAACGCCATCATATAGTGCGAGTAGCCTCAGATATCAAAAAGTAAGTACAAAGAGAATTTTACCAAACAGAACCATAATGTGCCTAATAGTTACTGTATTATTTGGTAAGTGATCGTTAATGATATTGAAAAATATAGAGATTAGACACTTCTTTCTACGTTCGTTATTTAGAAACTGCGATTAGACACACTTTTGCTACAAGTCGTTGCACGTTTGATGTATTAAAAATAGCACTAAATGGAAAAACGCATAGGTGTGAGATTTTTACCGCTTTGTGAGTAGCGGTCAAATAGCTGCTTCAAAGATATTGGTAATTGACTGGGTTCAACGGCTATAAAGCCATGTTGCTGATAGAGTGGCTGAAGGTTGTGGTATGCGAAGCAATAGTCATCAACACTAAGTGTTTCACTACGGCAGTGCTGTAAAATGAGATGTCCGATCCCCATCCCCCTGCGATTAGGGGATACTAACATTCCGGTGAGTAATCTATTCTCATTTATAGTTCGTAACCTTACTACACCACATAGTTCCGATTGAAAATAAGCGACATATATTAACTCGTTACTTTTCGCTTTGGCTGACTTGTAGTGCTGCTTATACAGCTTTTGAACGAGCGGTAACATTTGTGGGTCCAATGACTTAATACTTACTTGGTTCATTCTAGACTGCGCTTATTGGGCCAATAGGGTAGAATAATAGAATTACTAGTTTATCTCCGAAACTCATGCAGATATATAAAAAAGCCAATCTAAAATCTTTTCATACTTTTAATGTCGATGTTACATGCGATGTGCTCATTGTCGTTGAGACACAAGAAGAACTCGTTTTCGCATACAAAAATGCTGAATGGGAAGCTTTACCGAAACTCTTATTGGGTAAAGGTAGTAATGTATTGTTCACCGATCATTTTAAGGGCGTAGTTATCATCAATCGTTTATTGGGAATTGATGTTTCTAACTCCGTTGATAGTTGGAAATTACATGTTAATGGTGGAGAGGATTGGCCTAATCTAGTCGCATGGACCGTTGAAGAAGGCTATTTCGGCCTTGAAAATTTAGCATTAATACCTGGTTGTGCAGGGTCGGCACCTATCCAAAATATAGGTGCTTACGGCGTAGAGTTTAAAGATGTGTGTGAGTATGTTGAAGTTCTTGACTTAGACTCTTTTTCTGTACAACGTTTGAATCGAGCCGAGTGCAAATTTGGATATCGGGATTCCATTTTTAAAAACGAGCTCTATAAAAAAGTCGTTATAGTTGCTGTAGGGTTAAAACTACCAAAAGATTGGCAGCCTATAACGAGTTATGGAAATTTAAAAGCATTGCCAAATGATGAATTAACAGCGAAACGAATCTTTGATGAAGTATGCCAAGTAAGAATGAGTAAATTACCAGACCCAATGGTCACCGGAAATGCGGGTAGCTTCTTTAAAAATCCAGTCGTAAGTACACAAAAATTCGATCAACTAAAAGCGATGTATCCAGATATGGTGGCGTATGCGAGTGGAGATGGTATGAAATTAGCCGCAGGATGGTTAATCGACCAAAGTGGATTAAAAGGTATGAGTATTGGAGGAGCTAAAGTGCATGAAGTGCAAGCTTTGGTATTGATTAATTCGGGTAATGCGACCACAAAAGACATTATTTCTCTCGCGTCAAAAGTACGTTCGACGGTATTAGATAAATATCAAATCTCACTCGAGCATGAAGTGCGTTTTTATGACTCGAACAAAGAGACCTATTTACACGAATTAGTAAGTGATTAGATGAAAGATTACAGCGTTAAACTCAATATCATCAAAAAGCTATCTTCCGCAGAATTCGTTTCAGGTGAAGTATTAGGTACTGAATTAGGCATTTCCCGTGCGGCCATAGGAAAACAAATAAAGGGCATTATATCTTGGGGGCTAGACATATATAGCGTTCAGGGTAAAGGGTATCGTTTATCAAAGCCTATTCAACTCTTAGATAAAACCAAGATAGAAAAACTCACACCGGGAAATATCGATTTGATACCAGTGATTGAATCTACTAATCAGTATTTACTCGATAGAACTGATATTTTGGAAAGTGGTTCGGTCTGTATTGCAGAATATCAATCCAATGGAAGAGGTAGGCGTGGACGCGAATGGGTGTCTCCTTTTGGTACCAATCTTTATCTTTCCATGTATTGGCGCTTAGAAGCCGGTATGGCGGCTTCCATGGGACTTAGTTTGGTTGTTGGCGTTGCTGTCGTTGAAGCTTTAGAGTCCTTGGGCTTATATGGCATAAAACTTAAGTGGCCAAATGACCTCTACTATGAAGACAAGAAACTGGCTGGAATATTGGTTGAAATGAATGGTCAAGCCGGTGGTGCTGCTAACTTGGTTATTGGTATGGGCATGAATATCCATATGCCTGAGGCAACCCAAGGAATTGATCAACCTTGGACTTCATTGTCTGAAGTGTCCGCGAAATTACCAGAAAGAAATCTTCTAGCTGCAGCCCTGATTAACGCTTGGAATACTGCGTTAGAGAACTATGAAGTTGAGGGGATGAAGGGGTTTGCTGAAAGATGGAACAGACTTGACAATTTTATCGATCGGCCGGCTAGATTAATCATGGGAAAGAAAGAAATATGTGGCGTAGTACGCGGAATTAATGAGCAAGGCGCGATACTACTTGAAACAGAGAATGGCATTGAAAGCTATATTGGTGGCGAAATCTCATTGCGACAATGAACATTACTGGAACGGATAGATTCTATTTTCGGAGTAGGATCTCTTCTACCATATGGTTGCCACCTTTTTTGAGGATCAACTGGGCTCGTTCTCTTGTAGGCAATATGTTTTGCTCTAGATTTTTGCCGTTTATTTTAGTCCAAATATCCATGGCTTTATTGAGCGATTCTTGCTCTGTTAATGAGGTGTAGTGAGAAAAGTAGGAGCCTGGTTTTTTAAAGGCGCTTTCTCTAAATTTCATAAAACGTTCGACATACCACTTCTCAATCTGATGAACTTCAGCATCAACGAAAATAGAAAAATCCACGAAGTCAGAAACAAATACTCGATGCGGATCATGGGCATAATCCATCCCGCTTTGTAATACATTCAAGCCTTCAATGATCAACACATCTGGAAGATCAACAACTTTTTCTTCATCTGTAATATCGTAGGTTATATGTGAATATACGGGGGCAGTTACGTGTCTTTTACAGGCTTTAATATCCGAAACAAACTGCACAAGGCTTTTCATATCATAGGATTCAGGGAACCCTTTTTTCACCATTAATTCACGTTCGTTTAGTACCTTGTTAGGTAATAAAAAACCGTCAGTAGTAATGAGCTCTACCTTTGGGTGCATGTCCCAGCGTGATAATAGTGCCTTAAGCAAACGAGCTGTAGTACTTTTGCCAACTGCGACACTACCGGCTATCCCGATCACAAAAGGAGGCGAATGCTCGGATTTATTTAAAAAATCATTTAATACCGAATTCCTACTTTGTCGGGCTGAAATATAGAGGTTAAGCAGGCGAGTTAGTGGCAAATAAATCTCGACAGCTTCCTGCATGGTGAGCTTTTCATTGATGCCTTGGAGCTCTTTTAGATCATCTTCAGATAGAGTCATAGGCACTGAATTTCTCAGTTCCGCCCAGTGGTTGCGACTAAAAGACATAAAAGGGCTCATAAAAACTCAGCATAAACAGATTAGGAAGTGAGAAAAATACATCAACTAAAAATGAATTCAAGGGACTTGAGCTACATATCGATGATTATTAGCTATAAATGGCATAAAAAATGGTCTAAAAAGTAGAAACTTTAGGAAAAGGACATTTTTTTTAAATTTCCTATTGCAAGGTAAAAGATCATCCCATAGAATGCGCTCCACTTATGTGCCGACTTAGCTCAGTAGGTAGAGCAACTGACTTGTAATCAGTAGGTCACCAGTTCGATTCCGGTAGTCGGCACCATTTTTTAAAAGTAAAGAGCTTTTAAGAAAGAGAAATTTTGGAGGGGTTCCCGAGTGGCCAAAGGGAGCAGACTGTAAATCTGCCGGCTCCGCCTTCGATGGTTCGAATCCGTCCCCCTCCACCATATTCTTAAAGAAATAGCTCTCAGAGTTACGCGTGCGTGCATCGTATAATGGCTATTACCTCAGCCTTCCAAGCTGATGATGCGGGTTCGATTCCCGCTGCACGCTCCAACTTATTATGAGTGCTGATATAGCTCAGTCGGTAGAGCGCACCCTTGGTAAGGGTGAGGTCCCCAGTTCAAATCTGGGTATCAGCACCAGCTCTGAAATATCTATTTCCTTTTGACGCCTTTTGATGGTTAAGAGTATTTAATCACTAAAAGTTAAATTACCAAGTATTTTTGGTTGCGTGGTCATCAAAGCCACCTAAATCCGTACCTAGAGGGACAACTCATGTCTAAAGAAAAATTTGAACGTACGAAACCGCACGTAAACGTTGGTACTATCGGCCACGTTGACCACGGTAAAACAACTCTAACTGCTGCAATCTGTACTACTCTTGCTAAAGTGTACGGCGGTGTTGCGAAGGACTTCGCATCAATCGATAACGCTCCAGAAGAGCGTGAGCGCGGTATCACAATCGCTACTTCTCACGTAGAGTACGATACACCAGCACGTCACTACGCACACGTAGACTGCCCAGGACACGCGGATTATGTTAAAAACATGATCACAGGTGCTGCGCAAATGGACGGCGGTATCCTAGTAGTAGCTGCGACAGATGGCCCAATGCCACAAACTCGTGAGCACATCCTACTTGGTCGTCAGGTTGGTATCCCTTACATCATCGTGTTCATGAACAAATGTGACATGGTAGATGACGAAGAACTACTAGAACTAGTAGAAATGGAAGTTCGTGAACTTCTTTCTGAGTATGAATTCCCAGGTGATGACCTTCCAGTAATTCAAGGTTCAGCTCTAGGTGCACTTAACGGTGAGAAAGAGTGGGAAGACAAGATTGTTGAACTAGCAGAAGCGCTAGACTCATACATCCCAGAACCAGAGCGTGCAGTAGACCAACCGTTCCTACTACCAATTGAAGATGTATTCTCAATTCAAGGTCGTGGTACAGTGGTAACTGGCCGTATCGAACGTGGTATCCTAAACGTAGGTGACGAAGTTGCTATCGTAGGTATCAAAGAAACAACAACTACAACCTGTACAGGTGTAGAGATGTTCCGTAAGCTTCTAGACGAAGGTCGTGCGGGAGAGAACGTTGGTGCCCTTTTACGTGGTACTAAGCGTGAAGACGTAGAGCGTGGTCAAGTATTGGCAGCTCCGGGTTCAATCACTCCACACACTAAGTTTGAATCAGAAGTATACGTACTGTCTAAAGATGAAGGTGGCCGTCATACTCCATTCTTCAAAGGTTACCGTCCACAGTTCTACTTCCGTACAACTGACGTAACAGGCGACATCACTCTACCTGAAGGTGTAGAGATGGTAATGCCAGGTGACAACATCCAAATGACGGTTGAGCTAATTGCTCCAATCGCAATGGATGAAGGTCTACGCTTCGCAATCCGTGAAGGTGGCCGTACAGTTGGTGCTGGTGTTGTTGCTAAAATCTTCGAATAAGATTTGACGAACCGCTAGTAAAAAGGGCATCATTTGATGCCCTTTTTAAGCACAAGATAAAAGGATTGGTTAAGTTAGTGCCAATCTTATTGAAAAACAAAGAATTTTTAAGTCAAGATGTTAATGTTGGCTTCTAGGTACGTCGATTTATTAGACGTATAAAAGAATGAGCCCTGCAGCAGCGGGGTTGTTGTCGTCTATAGTTAAGACTTGTAACAGGTTGGTTTTATGAACGCAAACGCTGAAACTCCTAATAGCTCAAGTGCAGCAGATACATTTAAGTGGATTATCGCTTTTGCTCTGCTAGCCGCTGCTGTAGTGGGTAATTACCTGTATGGTGAAATGTCTGTTGTTATACGTGTAGCTGGAGTTGTTGTTTTATTCGCATCTGCTCTTGGTATCGCGGCGACGACGGTGAAAGGAAAAGCAGCGATCAGTTTTGCACGCGAATCTCGTATGGAAGTTCGCAAGGTAGTTTGGCCTACTCGCCAAGAGACCATGCAAACAACACTGATCGTATTAGTCGTATGTATTATTATGGCTTTAATACTTTGGGGAATTGACGGCATTATGGTTCGTCTAGTTTCCTTAGTTACTGGTGCATGAGGGTTTTAATTCATGAGTGAAGCTCCAAAAAAACGTTGGTATGTGGTTCAGGCCTTTTCTGGTTATGAAGGTCGTGTGGCTCAATCTCTTCGTGAGCATATTAAAATGCACACGATGGAAGATTACTTCGGTGAAGTTCTAGTTCCTACTGAAGAAGTAGTAGAAATGCGCGCTGGCCAACGCCGTAAGAGTGAACGCAAGTTCTTCCCAGGTTATGTTCTTGTTCAAATGTTGATGAATGACGAGTCATGGCACCTTGTACGCAGCGTTCCACGTGTAATGGGCTTCATTGGTGGTACTTCTGACCGTCCAGCTCCTATCACTGATAAAGAAGCTGATGCCATTTTAAACCGCCTAGAACAAGCGAGCGAAGCTCCTCGTCCTAAGACTATGTTTGAGGCAGGTGAAGTCGTACGTGTTAACGATGGTCCATTCGCAGATTTTAATGGTACTGTTGAAGAAGTGGATTACGAGAAGAGCCGCATTAAAGTGTCTGTTTCGATCTTTGGTCGTGCAACACCAGTTGAGCTTGAATTTGGTCAAGTTGAGAAACTTGATTAAAAAAACATCTTTTTAGACTTGTTTAAGGCGCGAAATGTGATTATAATTTCGCGCCTTTTTACAGGTTATTATTGAAAAAGCGGGGAGCTGATCAAAAGATTGGCGTTTGAACCCAAGCATTAGGAAATATCATGGCTAAGAAAGTTGAAGCTTATATCAAGCTGCAAGTTGCAGCGGGTATGGCGAACCCAAGTCCACCAGTTGGTCCTGCTCTAGGTCAACACGGTGTAAACATCATGGAATTCTGTAAAGCGTTTAACGCAAAAACAGAATCTGTTGAGAAAGGTCTACCGATCCCAGTTGTTATCTCTGTATACAGCGACCGTTCTTTCACGTTCGAAACTAAGACACCACCGGCAGCCGTTCTTCTTAAGAAGGCAGCAGGCGTTAAGTCTGGTTCTGGTCGTCCAAATACTGAGAAAGTTGGTACTGTAACTGACGCTCAACTGCAAGAAATTGCAGAAACAAAAGCTGCAGATATGACTGGCGCAGACGTTGAAGCAATGAAACGTTCTATCGCAGGTACTGCTCGTTCAATGGGCCTAGTGGTAGAGGGTTAAGATCATGGCAAAACTAACTAAACGCATGCGCGTAATCCGCGACAAAGTTGACGTAACTAAAGAATACGAAATTAACGAAGCTGTTGCACTTCTTAAAGAGCTAGCTACTGCTAAGTTCGTTGAAAGTGTTGATGTGGCAGTTAATCTTGGTATTGACGCTCGTAAATCTGACCAAAACGTACGTGGCGCAACTGTGCTACCTCACGGTACTGGCCGTGAAATCCGCGTTGCAGTGTTCACTCAAGGTGCTAACGCTGAAGCAGCTAAAGAAGCTGGCGCAGATATCGTAGGTATGGAAGATCTTGCTGAGCAAGTTAAAAAAGGCGTTATGGACTTTGACGTTGTTGTTGCTTCTCCAGACGCAATGCGCGTTGTTGGACAACTAGGTACTATCCTAGGTCCACGCGGTCTTATGCCAAACCCTAAAGTTGGTACAGTAACACCTAATGTTGCACAAGCAGTTAAGAATGCTAAAGCAGGTCAGGTTCGTTACCGTAACGACAAAAACGGCATCATCCACACTACTATCGGTAAAGCTTCTTTCGAAACAGCCCAACTACAAGAGAACTTAGAAGCTCTTTTAGTAGCGCTTAAGAAAGCTAAACCGTCTTCAGCGAAAGGTGTTTTCCTGAAGAAAGTAAGCCTATCTACTACGATGGGTGCTGGTGTTGCAGTTGACCAGGCTAGCTTGAACACAGCAACAAACTAATTTGCATAGGCGCAGCATTGATGTATAATTTTGCGCCTATTTAATTTGTGGTTGGAACTGCTTTCTTACGAGTATATTTTGATTTTTTGACTAGTTAAAGAGTCGAAATAACTCAAATATTGCAGTTTCCGTCCAAGACCGTAGGCGTTTTTATCCTTGTGATTAAGACTTAATAATTACCTACGTAGACGGTGCCCGAACTGAAGAAAGCCAAGCTTTATTTAGATTGTCTTTTCTCTGGGAATGCACCGTATTAACTCCCGATATTTATTTATGAGTATTGGGTGGTGTAACGACAACCAGGAGTAAATCCAAGATGGCTTTAAACCTTCAAGACAAAAAAGCAATTGTTGCTGAAGTCAACGAAGCAGCCGGTGATGCACTTTCTGCAGTTGTAGCTGACTCTCGTGGCGTTACTGTTGGCGCGATGACTTCTCTACGTAAACAAGCTCGTGAAGCGGGTGTTTACATGAGAGTTGTTCGCAACACACTAGCACGTCGCGCTGTAGAAGGTACAGACTACGAATGTCTACAAGACGTATTCGTAGGTCCAACTTTGATCGCTTTTTCTAACGAGCACCCAGGTGCTGCTGCGCGTATCTTTAAAGATTTCGCGAAAGAGAATAAAGCATTTGAGATCAAAGCTGCTGCATTTGAAGGCGTAGTTACTGACGCTGATGTATTGGCGACACTACCAACTTACGACGAAGCTATTGCACGCCTAATGATGTGCATGAAAGAAGCTTCAGCTGGCAAGCTGGTACGTACAATCGCTGCTGTTCGCGATCAGAAAGAAGAAGTTGCGGCGTAAGCCTTGCTTTTTACTGATTGCAAAATAAACTAATTGTTGACTTAAAAGAGAATTGTTATGTCTATTACTAACGAACAAATCCTAGATGCAGTTGCAGAAATGTCTGTAATGCAAGTTGTAGAGCTTATCGAAGCTATGGAAGAAAAATTCGGCGTTTCTGCTGCAGCAGCTGTTGTTGCTGGTGGCGCTGCTGCTGGTGAAGCTGCAGAAGAGCAAACTGAATTTGACGTAATGCTTACTGCTGTTGGCGGTAACAAAGTATCTGTTATCAAAGCAGTACGTGGCGCTACAGGTCTAGGCCTTAAAGAAGCTAAGGGCCTAGTTGATAGCGCTCCAGCTGCTGTTAAAGAAGCTGTATCTAAAGAAGAAGCAGAAACACTAAAAGCGACTCTAGAAGAAGCTGGTGCTACTGTTGAAGTTAAGTAATAATTACTTAGCTTAGCCGAAAGGCTAATGGCTGGTGGTTTTATAACCACCGGCCTTTTTGCGCTGTAGGGCGTTGGCGAATTTTCCTGCTGTTTAGTTGCCAATGTACCATGCAAAAAAACCGCTATGTAAGTCAGCTTGCATAGGGTCTACAGTAAACAGTTGCTAGTACTGCCCCGCTCTTTTCGTTTAGAAAATGATTGGGTAGATTGGGTCACTTATCAGCGAGCTGAGGAACCCCATGGTTTACTCTTATACCGAGAAAAAGCGCATCCGTAAGGATTTTGGTACTCGTCCACAAGTTTTGGACATTCCATATTTGCTATCAATCCAGCTCGATTCTTTCGATAAATTTATCGATCAGGATCCCGAGGGACAACACGGTCTTGAAGCCGCTTTTCGTTCTGTATTTCCTATTCAGAGCTATAACGGCAATTCTGAGCTGCAATACGTTAGCTACCGTCTTGGTGAACCAGTTTTTGATGTTAAAGAATGTCAAATTCGTGGTGTAACTTATTCAAAACCATTGCGCGTAAAATTACGCCTTGTTGTATTTGATAGAGATGCACCGGCAGGTACCGTAAAAGACATTAAAGAACAAGAAGTCTACATGGGCGAAATCCCATTGATGACTGATAATGGTACCTTTGTAATAAATGGTACTGAGAGGGTTATCGTATCCCAGCTGCACCGAAGCCCAGGCGTGTTCTTCGACAGCGATAAGGGTAAAACCCACTCATCAGGTAAAGTTTTATATAACGCACGCGTTATCCCTTACCGTGGCTCATGGCTAGACTTTGAGTTCGATCCTAAGGATAACTTGTACGTACGAATCGACCGTCGTCGTAAGCTACCTGCATCTATCATTCTTCGTGCACTACAGAAAACGACAGAAGAGATCTTAGATATCTTCTTCGAAAAAGTGAACTTCGAAGTAAAAGACCAAACTCTGATGATGGAGTTGGTTCCTGATCGCCTGCGTGGTGAAACGGCAAACTTTGATATTGAAGCAAACGGTAAGACTTATATCGAAACTGGTCGTCGTGTTACGGCTCGTCATATACGTAATCTTGAAAAAGATGGTATCGAGTTCATCGAAGTACCTGTTGAGTACATCGTTGGTAAGATAGCTTCAAAAGATTATATCAATGAAGATACTGGCGAGATTATCGTAGCAGCAAACCAAGAGATAAGCTTAGAAGCATTAGCTAATCTTTCTCAAGCTGGTCACAAAAATTTACAGGTATTGTTCACCAATGATCTAGACCACGGTCCGTTCATGTCAGACACATTACGTGTCGATAGCACGGTTGACCGTATTTCTGCGTTAGTTGAAATCTATCGCATGATGCGTCCTGGTGAGCCACCAACAAAAGAAGCAGCAGAAGCTTTATTCCAAAGCTTATTCTTCGCTGAAGAACGTTATGACTTGTCGACTGTAGGTCGCATGAAGTTTAACAGTTCTATCGGACGCGATGATGCCGGTGAGCAAGGTATTCTTGACGAAACTGACATCATCGAAGTGATGAAGAAGCTAATAGGCATTCGTAACGGTAAAGGTGAAGTGGATGATATTGACCACTTAGGAAACCGCCGTATTCGAAGCGTAGGTGAAATGGCTGAAAACCAATTCCGTGTTGGTTTAGTACGTGTTGAACGTGCTGTAAAAGAGCGTTTGAGCCTTGGTGACCTTGATGCAATCATGCCTCAAGATCTAATCAACGCTAAACCTATTTCTGCCGCTGTTAAAGAATTCTTTGGCTCTTCACAGCTTTCACAGTTTATGGACCAAAACAACCCGTTATCAGAAGTGACGCATAAACGTCGTATTTCTGCTTTGGGTCCTGGTGGTCTTACTCGTGAACGCGCAGGTTTTGAAGTACGTGATGTTCACGTAACTCACTACGGTCGCCTATGTCCGATCGAAACGCCTGAAGGTCCAAACATCGGTCTAATTAACTCACTGTCTGCGTTTGCACGTTGTAACGATTTCGGTTTCCTAGAAACTCCTTATCGTCGTGTTGTAGATGGTATTGTGACTGACGAAGTTGATTATTTATCAGCTATCGAAGAAGGTCAGTTCATCATCGCTCAGGCGAACTCTGCACTAACTGAGACAAATTCTTTTGGTGAAGAACTTGTTACAGCTCGTCAGAAAGGTGAATCTGGTCTTCACCCACGTGACCAAGTTAACTACATGGACGTTGCAACCAACCAGGTTGTATCTGTCGCTGCATCGCTTATCCCGTTCCTTGAACATGATGATGCGAACCGTGCACTTATGGGTGCAAACATGCAACGTCAGGCCGTTCCGACATTACGCGCAGATAAACCTCTTGTAGGTACTGGTATCGAGCGTAACGTAGCGGTTGACTCCGGTGTTACAGCTGTAGCTAAACGTGGTGGTACTGTTCAGTCAGTAGATGCGTCTCGTATCGTAGTTAAGGTTAACGAAAGTGAATTAGTACCAGGCGAAGCCGGTATCGACATTTACAACCTAACTAAATACACGCGTTCTAACCAGAATACTTGTATTAACCAACGCCCAACCGTGTTACCTGGTGAACCAGTAGCAAAAGGTGATGTAATTGCTGATGGTCCTTCAACAGACCTCGGTGAATTGGCGCTTGGTCAAAATATTCGCTTGGCATTTATGCCTTGGAACGGTTACAACTTTGAGGATTCGATCCTCGTTTCTGAGCGTGTCGTTCAGGAAGACCGTTTCACGACTATCCACATCCAAGAATTATCTTGTGTGGCGCGTGATACTAAGCTGGGATCTGAAGAGATCACTGCGGATATTCCAAACGTAGGTGAGTCTGCTCTGTCTAAACTAGACGAATCAGGTATCGTTTATATTGGTGCTGAAGTTAAGGGTGGCGACATCCTAGTTGGTAAAGTGACACCTAAAGGTGAAACTCAGCTGACTCCTGAAGAGAAACTCCTACGAGCTATCTTCGGTGAAAAAGCATCAGACGTTAAAGATACATCACTGCGTGTACCAAACTCTGTTTCAGGTACGATTATTGATGTTCAAGTCTTCACTCGTGATGGCGTTGAAAAAGATAAGCGTGCACTAGAAATTGAACAAATGCAGCTTAAAGAAGCGAAGAAAGACCTTACTGAAGAGTTTGAAATTCTTGAAGGTGGTCTACTTGCTCGAGTTAGAGCTGTACTTGTTGCAGGCGGTTACTCTGAAGCTAAACTTGACTCTATTCACCGTAAACAGTGGTTAGAGCAAACGTTAGAAGACGATGAGCTTCAATCACAGCTTGAGCAACTTGCTGAGCAGTGGGATGAGCTTAAAGCAGATTTCGATAAGAAGTTTGAAAACAAACGTCGTAAGATCACTCAAGGTGACGATTTAGCACCTGGTGTACTTAAGATTGTTAAAGTTTATCTAGCGGTTAAGCGTCGTATCCAACCTGGTGATAAGATGGCCGGTCGTCACGGTAACAAGGGTGTAATCTCTAAGATTAACCCTGTTGAAGACATGCCTTACGATGAAAAAGGTCAGCCTGTTGACATCGTACTTAACCCACTAGGTGTACCGTCTCGTATGAACATTGGTCAGATCCTTGAAGTTCATATGGGTCTAGCTGCGAAAGGTATCGGTGACAAGATCAACCAAATGCTTAAGGAACAGCAAGAACTTGCTCGATTCCGTGAGTTTTTACAAAAGGTTTATGATCTTGGTGATACGCGTCAGACAGTAGACATTGCGGCTCTATCTGATGATGAAGTTCGTACACTGGTGAAAAACCTACGTGGTGGCTTACCTATTGCGACTCCGGTATTTGATGGTGCTCCAGAATCTTCAATCAAAGAGCTATTGAAATTGGGTGACTTACCAGAATCTGGTCAGTTGCGCTTATTTGATGGTCGTACTGGTGATGAATTTGAGCGTCCTGTAACTGTTGGTTACATGTACATGCTTAAACTGAACCACCTTGTTGATGACAAGATGCATGCACGTTCGACGGGTTCTTACAGCCTCGTAACTCAGCAACCACTTGGTGGTAAAGCTCAGTTCGGTGGACAGCGTTTCGGTGAGATGGAAGTATGGGCACTAGAAGCATACGGTGCTGCTTACACTCTACAAGAAATGTTGACTGTTAAGTCCGATGACGTGAATGGTCGTACTAAGATGTATAAAAACATCGTAGACGGAAACCATAGCATGGAACCTGGTATGCCTGAGTCGTTCAACGTACTGTTGAAAGAGATTCGCTCACTAGGTATCAACATCGAGCTAGAAGACGAAGAGTAATCCCGTTTCCCTATAAAGACTCTTTATAGGGATGGAACAGGATTATCGGTAGAAAGGTTCTCGTTATTGAATGGTTAATCCATCTAGCGGGTTCCTTTTAACTCCTTACAGGAGCTGATTGTGAAAGACTTATTAAACTTTCTAAAAGCACAGCATAAGACCGAAGAATTTGATGCTATCAAAATCGGTCTATCTTCACCGGACATGATTCGTTCATGGTCTTTTGGTGAAGTTAAGAAACCTGAAACGATCAACTATCGTACGTTCAAACCAGAACGTGATGGTCTTTTCTGTGCGCGTATATTTGGACCAGTAAAAGACTATGAATGTCTTTGTGGCAAATATAAGCGTCTAAAACACCGTGGTGTTATCTGTGAGAAGTGTGGCGTTGAAGTTACACAAACTAAAGTTCGTCGTGACCGTATGGGCCACATTGAACTAGCTTCTCCAGTTGCACATATCTGGTTCCTAAAATCATTACCGTCTCGTATCGGTCTGTTAATGGATATCCCTCTGCGTGATATCGAACGCGTACTTTATTTTGAAATGTACGTAGTAACAGAACCTGGTATGACTGATCTAGAAAAAGGTCAGATGCTTACTGAAGATGAGTATCTCGATCGTCTAGAAGAATGGGGTGATGAGTTCACAGCGAAGATGGGTGCTGAAGCGATCAAAGATCTGCTTTCAACTATGGACCTACACGCTGAAACTGAACAGATGCGCGAAGAGCTTGAGACTACTAACTCAGAAACTAAG
This sequence comes from Vibrio algarum, assembly GCF_028204155.1. Taxonomy (NCBI): domain Bacteria; kingdom Pseudomonadati; phylum Pseudomonadota; class Gammaproteobacteria; order Vibrionales; family Vibrionaceae; genus Vibrio; species Vibrio algarum. Next base: position 586,614 of record NZ_JAQLOI010000001.1, read on the forward strand.
CGTAAGAAAATCACTAAGCGTTTGAAGCTTGTTGAAGCATTCATTACTTCTGGTAACAATCCAGAATGGATGATCTTGACAGTTCTTCCTGTGCTGCCACCAGATCTACGTCCTCTAGTTCCACTAGATGGCGGTCGTTTTGCAACGTCTGATCTGAATGACCTATATCGTCGTGTGATTAACCGTAACAACCGTTTGAAGCGTCTACTAGAGCTAGCAGCTCCGGACATCATCGTACGTAACGAAAAACGTATGTTGCAAGAGTCTGTTGATGCGCTTCTAGATAACGGTCGTCGTGGTCGTGCGATTACGGGTTCTAATAAACGTCCTCTGAAATCTCTTGCTGATATGATCAAGGGTAAGCAAGGTCGTTTCCGTCAGAACCTTCTAGGTAAACGTGTTGACTACTCTGGACGTTCTGTAATCACAGTTGGTCCATACCTACGTCTGCACCAGTGTGGTCTTCCTAAGAAGATGGCACTAGAGCTATTTAAACCATTTATCTATAGCAAGCTAGAAACTCGTGGTATGGCTACGACTATTAAAGCAGCTAAGAAAATGGTAGAGCGCGAAGAAGCGATCGTTTGGGATATCCTAGATGATGTAATCCGCGAACACCCAGTACTGTTAAACCGTGCACCTACACTTCACCGTCTAGGTATCCAAGCGTTTGAACCAGTACTAATCGAAGGTAAAGCGATTCAGCTACACCCACTAGTGTGTGCTGCATATAACGCCGACTTCGATGGTGACCAGATGGCGGTACACGTACCACTAACTCTGGAAGCTCAACTTGAAGCTCGTACACTGATGATGTCGACGAATAACATTCTGTCGCCAGCGTCAGGTGATCCAATTATCGTACCTTCTCAGGATGTGGTATTGGGTCTTTATTACATGACTCGTGACAAGGTCAACGTTAAAGGTGAAGGCATGTACCTTGCTGGACCAGCTGAAGCTGAGAAAGCATACCGTACTAAGTCTGCAGAACTGCACGCTCGCGTTAAAGTTCGTATCACTGAGACTGTTGTAGATGAAGATGGCGAGAGAACGACTAACACTAGCATGGTTGATACGACAGTTGGTCGTGCAATGCTATGGCAGATCGTACCTACAGGCCTACCATTTAGTCTTGTTAACCAGAAGCTTGGTAAAAAACAAATTTCTACCCTTTTGAACGAGGCTTATCGTAAGCTTGGTCTAAAAGATACGGTAATTTTTGCTGACCAAATCATGTATACAGGTTTTGCCTACGCTGCACTTTCTGGTGTTTCTGTTGGTATCAACGACATGGTTGTGCCAGACGCTAAGTACACTGAAATCTCAGCTGCCGAAGAAGAAGTTCGCGAAATTCAAGAACAATTCCAATCTGGTCTTGTTACTGCTGGTGAACGTTATAACAAAGTTATCGATATCTGGGCGTCTACCAACGACCGTGTTGCGAAAGCGATGATGGATAACCTTTCTTTTGAAACTGTTGTAAACCGTGACGGCGAAGAGGAACAACAAGAATCGTTTAACAGCATCTATATGATGGCTGACTCCGGTGCTCGTGGTTCTGCTGCACAGATTCGTCAGCTTGCTGGTATGCGTGGTCTAATGGCTCGTCCAGATGGTTCAATCATCGAAACGCCGATCACTGCAAACTTTAAAGAAGGCTTGAACGTACTTCAGTACTTTATCTCAACGCACGGGGCTCGTAAGGGTCTTGCGGATACGGCACTGAAAACAGCAAACTCCGGTTACTTGACTCGTCGTTTAGTTGATGTTGCTCAAGATGTTGTAGTACATGATCATGACTGTGGCACTCACGAAGGTATCGACATGATGCCTCATATCGAAGGTGGTGACGTTAAAGTTGCACTTTCTGAGTTGGCACTAGGTCGTGTTGTAGCTGAAGACGTACAAAAACCAGGTACTGATGATGTATTGATTCCACGTAACACTCTTATTGATGAGAAGTGGTGTCAAATCATGGAAGAGAACTCTGTAGATAGCATGAAAGTGCGCTCAGTAGTTACCTGTGATGCAGACTTCGGTTGTTGTGCACAGTGTTACGGTCGTGACCTAGCACGTGGTCACCTAGTAAACCAAGGTGAGGCAGTGGGTGTTATTGCTGCTCAGTCTATCGGTGAACCTGGTACACAGCTTACCATGCGTACGTTCCACATTGGTGGTGCTGCATCGACAGCAGCAGCAGAGAACAGCATCCAAGCTAAGACAACGGGTACTGTGAAACTTCACAATGCTAAGTTTGTTACAAACAAAGACGATAAGTTGGTTATCACTTCTCGTGCATCTGAACTTACCATCATTGATGAGTTTGGCCGTACGAAAGAGAAGCATAAACTCCCTTATGGTTCTATGTTAAGCAAGAAGAATGACGAAGCGGTAACAGCTGGTGACGTAGTTGCTAACTGGGAAGCGCATACAATGCCAATCATCACCGAAGTGGCCGGTCGTATTCAATACGTGGACATGATTGATGGTGTGACAGTATCTCGTCAAACTGATGACTTGACAGGTCTTTCTTCAAGTGAAGTTACTGACCCTGCGGCTCGTTCTACTGCTGGTAAAGATATGCGCCCAGCGATCAAACTAGTAGACGCAAAAGGTAAAGATGTAATGATCCCTGGTACTGATATGCCAGCTCACTACTTCCTGCCTGGTAAAGCGATTGTACAGATTGAAGATGGCGCGGAAGTTGGTATCGGTGACACATTATCTCGTATCCCTCAGAAATCGGGCGGAAACAAAGATATTACCGGTGGTCTACCTCGCGTAGCTGATTTATTTGAAGCTCGTAAGCCTAAAGAACCTGCGATTCTTGCTGAGCACACAGGTACTGTGTCGTTTGGTAAAGAAACAAAAGGTAAGCGTCGTCTGATTATTACTAGAGATGGTGGTGATCATTACGAAGAGATGATTCCTAAGCATCGTCAGTTGAACGTATTTGAAGGTGAGAAGATTGAGCGCGGTGATGTTATTGCCGACGGTCCTGAGACTCCGCATGATATCCTACGTTTACGTGGTATCCGTGCAGTTACCTCTTACATCGCAAACGAAGTACAAGAAGTATATCGTCTGCAAGGTGTTAAGATTAACGATAAGCACATTGAAACTATCGTTCGTCAAATGCTTCGTAAGTGTACTATTACATTTGCTGGTGATTCTGAGTTCCTTGCTGGTGAACAGGTTGAATATGCTAACGTTAAGATTGCTAACCGTGCGTTAGTAGCTGAAGGCAAAGAGCCTGCGCGTTTTGAACGTGAACTACTAGGTATTACTAAAGCATCCCTAGCAACTGAATCGTTCATCTCAGCAGCTTCGTTCCAAGAAACGACTCGCGTACTAACAGAAGCAGCAGTTTCTGGTAAGCGTGATGAGTTACGTGGCTTGAAAGAGAACGTTATTGTTGGTCGACTGATCCCAGCTGGTACTGGTTTCGCCTATCATCAAGAGCGTCAAAAGCTACGTGCGGGTGGTGGTCCAGAAGCACCATCAGCTGAACAAGCAACAGACAACTTAGCGGCACTTCTTAATGCTGGCTTTTCTTCAGAAGAGTAGCGTTAATAAAGCTTAAATAAAAAGCACCTTAGGGTGCTTTTTTTGTGCCTGTAGCAAAGGCGGGAAAATTAGAATAAACAGAAAAATAGTAGAGTTGTTAGAAGTTGAATTTCAAGCAAACAAAACAAAAAGCACTGATCACTAGGAGTGATTAGTGCCACTATTACAGGAGGTTTTTGTTGTTTTACAACTATGCTCCTGGAGGTACAGCTAAACTATCTGCAATCAACTGGATAAGCTGATCTTCGACTTCGAAACGTGTTTCAGTAATTTCACCTATTAATGACAAATCATTGTCTAAGTCGTCGAGTGTGTCGACCTCACTAACGTTTGCATATTTGTCGGTGAAATTTAGTAAAGGGTCGGTTGTCAGTACGATTTTGCCGTAAGTTTGATTAATCTCATCAGTTGGAGAAAATCCGGTCGATTTCCATTTATCCATCACCATCTCATAGATCTTGAAATGGCCTTCAGATATATAATCTACAAGGTGTTGGCAAAATTTTTGTAATTCTGCCGGTGTAGGAAGTTGACCTACCGCCTTTTTATTTATGTTCGGTTTTAATGCCGCTAGATGACAATATTCTACGATTACGATTTGTCGAGTATCTAGCCAGTGATCAATTACTTCACTGGAACCGCCCCATTGCTCTTGTGTTTTTTTAAATTTATTTAACATGACCATGTCCCTCATGATCAGATTGCGCACATTGCTACAATCGAAAATCCCATTAACGGGTCGCTTAAATACGATTTTTTATCTTATTGATACCAAAAGCAATGTCTATGTATTATTCCGTGACAACTATTTCTGGTATGAATTTAGATTGCCAGTAAAATGGTTGAACTTCAAGCGAAGAGGTCAAAGGATGTTAAAAAATAGTGTTAATGACAGTGAGCTCGATGCGTATTGGATCGTGGTGAGCAACAGTGATATTTGGTTGCTGAATAAGGAAATACCACTAGGGACAGCTGAACAGCTAAACCTTCCATCAGACAAAGCGATTAAAATAGGTGAGTATTTCTCTAAGCCTGTCATGTGGGTAAATGAAGCAGATGTGGAGCGAGTACTAGAATTAGACTCTCTGAGAGAGAATTTGCTGATGCCACAAGAACTGTTTTTATTAGCCAGTAAGGCGGTTCAGTATGGTCATATGATACAGAGTCAGCGTTTTTGTGCGCAGTGTGGTGGTCGCAATTTCCTTAATCATAATGAAATTGCAATGCAGTGTGGAGAATGCCGGACCATACATTACCCACGTATTTTCCCGTGCGTCATTGTAGCCGTTCGTAAAGAAGGTCAAATACTTTTAGCTCAACACCCCCAGCATAAAGGTGGTATGTATACCGTAATCGCAGGGTTTCTAGAGGTTGGTGAAACCTTAGAGCAGTGTGTAGCAAGGGAAGTAAAAGAAGAGGCGGGTATCAATATTAAAAATATTCGATATTTTGGTAGTCAGCCATGGGCTTTTCCAACCAATATGATGGTCGCTTTTTTAGCTGATTATGATTCGGGAGACATTGAGCCTGACTATACTGAGCTTGCCGATGTTAAATGGTTCGAACCCAAGAAGATGCCAATAGTTGCTCCCGAAGGTACGATTGCTCGCGCTCTTATCGACAAAACGATTGAAGAAATAAATTTAAGATAAAAAAAACCCTCCGTAAACGGAGGGGGTAAGTAAGATGTCGTTATGAGATGTTTAGGTATTTTAGCTACCTAATTTTATTATTGTTTTCGCTAGCGGGTGGATTTGTATCATGCTCGTTAATGAGACGCAAAAGAATAATTAATTAAAAACTTGATAACATGATCTAGGACTCAAAGCTCGTATAGCAGCAGATTTAAAGAATGTTAGAATAGGTTTTTGAAAAATTATGCTCAAACTGGAAAGACGGAATGACCGAATTAAAAAATGATCGCTATTTACGTGCTCTATTGAAAGAACCTGTAGATTACACCCCTGTATGGATGATGCGTCAAGCAGGCCGTTATTTACCTGAATACAGAGAGACTCGCGGTCAAGCCGGCGACTTTATGTCTCTTTGTCGTAATGCTGAATTGGCTTCTGAAGTAACGCTACAGCCTTTGCGCCGTTTCCCGTTAGATGCAGCTATTTTGTTTTCTGACATTCTAACCATTCCTGATGCGATGGGATTGGGGCTACATTTTGAAACTGGTGAAGGTCCTAAGTTTGAACGCCCTATTACATGCAAAGCTGATGTAGACAAGATAGGCCTTCCTGATCCTGAAGGTGAGCTTCAATATGTTATGAATGCAGTGCGTCAAATCCGTAAAGATTTGCAAGGTGAAGTGCCTCTAATTGGTTTTTCTGGCAGTCCTTGGACGTTAGCAACCTATATGGTTGAGGGCGGGAGTTCAAAAGCATTCACGAAAATCAAACAAATGATGTATGCAGAACCCGCAACACTGCACTTATTGTTAGATAAACTAGCAGATAGCGTTATTGAATATCTAAATGCGCAGATCAAAGCTGGTGCCCAATCGGTCATGGTATTTGATACATGGGGTGGAGTACTAACACCGCGCGATTACAACCTATTTTCTCTTCAATATATGCAGAAAATTGTTGATGGCTTGATTAGAGAAAATGAAGGTCGTCGTGTTCCTGTTACTTTATTTACTAAAAACGGTGGTATGTGGTTAGAGCAAATCGCAGCGACGGGCTGTGATGCTGTTGGTCTTGATTGGACAATAGATATCGAGAATGCGAAAGCACGAGTTGGTGATAAGGTCGCCCTTCAGGGCAATATGGATCCATCCGTTCTTTACGCTCCTGCGCCACGTATCCAAGAAGAAGTCGCGACGATTCTAAAAGGCTTTGGTGATACAGGCACTGGCCATGTATTTAACTTAGGCCACGGTATTCACTTAGATGTGCCACCTGAGAATGCCGGTGTGTTTGTAGAAGCGGTTCATGAGCTATCTAAGCCTTATCACAAATAAAATCGATTGAGCGCTCACTCTGTTCGCTTCTAGACTTGTGAGTGCTCAACCATGCTTTTTCAAACTACGGATTATTTTTACACGAAGATTCATTAATAGCCCTTGTTAAAATCGATAGTATGTAAAAGTGAAAACCCATCCCGCCACCTTAAATAATTGTCTTTAAAAATTTCAAATACTTGCTCAGGAAAACTACACGCTGCCACATGAGGTGTAACCGTGACCTTGGGGTTGAGCCAATAAGGACAATCTTCAGATATTGGCTCATTGATAAATACGTCTAAGAAAGCATGACGTATATTATCCATTTTAAGAGCGTCAAGTAGACTTTCCGTATCAACGGAGTTACCTCGACCGACGTTAAAAAACAGCGCACCTCTACACGACGAAAAAAATCTTTGATCGAATATACCTGCTGTTTGTTCTGTATTTGGCAATGTAGAAACAATAATATCAATATTACTTAAAAGATCGTGGATCTGTTCAATATGGACAATCTCAACAAATGCAGAATCTTTGGGAGGGATCCCAGTGCGATTGACTCCAATAGTATGTAACCCAAATACTGAGGCAGATTGAGCCAAGTGGTTGCCTATGGCTCCGGTTCCTAAAATTAACAATTTTTCCCCGAAACTGTGTGGTATTTATGAGGAAGCCATTGCCTATTAGACTGTTGTATTTGATAGGTGTTGAAATGCCGAAAGTGCGATATAGCATACCCTAAAACATATTCAGAGATTTGTTGACCGAAAATGCCTTTTACATTGGTGAGTTGATAATCTTTACGAAGATTAGGTGCTATTAGTGTGTCAACGCCCGCATAAGCGGATTGCATCCATTCAAGGTTTGAGAACTCGTCGATAATTGCCGAGACTAATGGTGGCGAACCTAAAAGAATATTGGCTTCACTGTTGTCGTCAGTAATGACTAAATCAGGTAATTCAGCCTGATTCAGCATTTCAACGTATTCATGGTTATATTCAGTAATAATTTTGACTTTGTTTATAAAATTATCCATCTGCTTTCTTTTTTCCCTTTACTTTATCAAGTACACTGCCGCTGATTATTTCTAAACCATAGAGCTGATATGTTACAGAATCCACTGCAAGTACGTCTCGAGAAATTTGAACCTTGGCAACAAATAACCTTTATGGCTTGTTTGTGTGAACGTATGTATCCGAATTATGCTGTATTCTGTGAGAATACAAAATTTGCGGAAGCGCGTGTATATCGCGATATCCTAGATAGTATCTGGGAGTTGATGACGGTAAAAACGGCAAAAATTAATTTTGAACGTCAATTAGAAAAACTAGAAGAGCTTATTCCTTCGTCGGAAGAATTTGACTTCTACGGAGTCTACCCCGCTATTGATGCATGCAAAGGTTTATCACAGTTGATTCATGGTTTGCTAGATAGAGATTACTTGTTCGAAAATATGCTGTCGTTGAGCGAATTGTCTGTTTTGACGGTTGCTCAATTGGAGGAAGCGCAAGGGTCTGAAGAAATCACAAATGAAAATCAAAAAGATAATGAAGCAGTTTGTACTGAATGGGATGTCCAATGGGCCATCTACAGACCGCTGAAAGATGCAGAGAAGCGCGATGTCGAATTGATTAAAGACTTACGTCAAGAAATCAAGGATGAAGGTATTAGTAATCTAGGTATTTCAGTTTAATCAATATTAAAGGAGGCGATAGCCTCCTTTTTACGTATGCGGTTTAGCTATTGGCTACTAGCGCTTAGTCGTCATTGCTTTCTTTGACGTCGTGCAGTTTTTTCCACGTCTCCCAGCGTTGGTAAGCTAATTCTTGCATATCTGTTGTTTTGTCCGCTTCATCTACTATCTCTTCGCCCAATAAATGTTCAAAGATATCTTCAAGAGTAACAATCCCTTGAATTGTGCCATATTCATCTACAACCAAGATTAATTGTAGGCGGTTGCTCATCATGTGATCAAACGCTTTAGGTAAAGCCGTGTTGTTAAGAAGGACATTGATTGGCCGCATAACCGCACCTAACTGCCTTTCACCTTGACCCAATTGCTGTAATTTAAACAGCTCTAATCTATGGACGAACCCTAAAATATTATCCTTTTGTTGCCCATAGATAAGCGGTCTTGAAAAAGGAATATCTTTATGTCTGTTTATAAACTCATTGATAGTGAGTTCAGCTTCTACTCTAAAGACCACTGGTCTAGGCGTCATGATTTGTGTGATAGGTACATCGTGTAATGTCAGTAGGTTGTGAAGTATTTTTGATTCACCTTCATTAAATTCACCACTTTCTTTAGCTAACATGGCCATTGCAGACATTTCATCGCGCAATTTAGGTGGCGTGTGGCCACGTGCCAAGCGTTTGGTAATCTGTTCTGATAACCAAACAAACGGGGTTAATGCCCATACCATCCAGCCAAGCATTGTGGCTGCTATTGGAGCGAGTTGTCGCCAATATGTTGCACCGATAGTTTTTGGTACAATTTCTGATAGCAGTAATATCCCTAATGTTAGAAGCGCAGAAAATAAGCCTAACCACTGATTACCAAATACAGCGGCAGCTTGAGCACCGGCACCTGCTGCTCCAATAGTATGAGCGATGGTATTTAAAGTTAATATTGATGCTAAAGGTCGGTCAATATTATCTTTAAGTTGACTCAGTTTTGGTGCAGAGGGGTGTTTTTTTGTCTTAATTGAGCCAAGTAGCTGGGAGTAATACTCAGTAAAATGGCTTCAAGTACTGAACACACGAACGAAACACCGATGGCAATAGTGATATATATAGTAAGTAAAAACATGCGTTTTTAAGAAAATTCCTATGTGGTTTATTAATAAATCAAAATGATTTATATACAATATATAAGGCTTACATACTGTATTTACTAGTGTTACTGCGTAGCAATTAACGTTTTTGGCATGTGAAAGTGTATCAAATTGTGAGTTATTACTCATAATCAGCTTAAACTTTCGTCATTTAAGGAAAAGTTCATCGACAAACCTTTGCCAGACGGGGGCTTTATGCATTACAGTGGTTCGGATTCGATAACACATAAGAAGGGAAACCTAATGAACAAGACCCAATTAATCGACTTTATCGCTGAAAAAGCGGATCTATCTAAAGCTCAAGCTAAATCTGCTCTTGAAGCAACTCTAAGTAGTGTTACTGATACACTAAAAGAGGGTGACCAAGTTCAACTAATTGGTTTTGGTACATTCAAAGTAAATCACCGAGCAGCACGTACTGGTCGTAATCCAAAGACTGGTGAAGAGATTCAAATTGCTGCGGCTAATGTACCTGCATTTGTAGCTGGTAAAGCACTGAAAGAATCAGTGAAGTAATATAATTGACACCGAGCCAAGTGCTCGGTGTCATACTTATATCCTCTATGAAAAATTATTTTATAGCGCCTCTATTCTCCGCATTTCTTTTGGGTTGTTCATCTAGCCCAACGACAAATAATACCGACATTTTCAATACTATCACTGGTGGTCAATCCGCGGGTGATGCCACAAGTTTCTATTGGTATACCGAGCGCTTAGACCTTCCTTTCTCCGCATCCGATTATGTCGCCTCAGGTGACTATGGCTGGTATAAGTCAGACTATCGTTGGAGAAAAAGTATTATTAAGGAAATAGTTCGAGAAGGAGTGCAAAGACAAGCTTCGATGGATCTTGTTCCTTATCGTATACACTTGCGCTTTGACAACACTGGTGAGGCGGTTTACCAACAATATAGGCTTGATGGTAAGGTGCTTCCTTTAAGAACCGGTCAGATACAAATGCTTTTGAATGAAGCAGAATCGATTCAGGTCGTAACAAAACAACAAGATAGTAAAGGCTCTGAACTGATTCAAGGGTATTGGGATGGCGAGGTATTTAACCGCTGCGATGGAAATAAATTCGAAAAAATAGAATTCAATCAAACGTTACCCACTTTTGTCATTAATCGACTTGCAAACCTAGACAGCTATGCTGCGTTTGTAGGTGCGACCCCTATTAACAAGATAGTAGTGAATGACCTATTAATGTTAGAAGATGAGAGTTTTGATTGTGTTGAAAGACCGATACTTATTAAAGATGAGTAGATGGTTTATTTGATTATATGATTTTAAAAAGGCGCATAATGCGCCTTTTTTGATACAGAAAGGAAACTACTTTCGATTTTCTCTCTCTATCGCTCTGTAGCCAATATCACTACGATGGAACATACCATCCCAACTTATGCGCTTTGTAAGTTCATAGGCACGCTCTTGCGCTTCTGAGACCGTATTACCTAGTGCTGTAGCGCAAAGCACTCGACCGCCATTCGTTACAACATCGCCTTCTTTGTTACTTGTGCCAGCATGGAATACTTTTTCACCTTCTACTTCATCTAATGAAAGCCCGGAGATAACATCTCCTTTAGCGTAATCCGCAGGGTAACCACCAGCAGCAAGTACAACCCCTATAGAAGCACGCGGATCCCAATATGATTCCGCATTCTCAAGGTTTTCATCAAGCGCATCTAAGCATAAGTCGACAAGGTCAGACTCCATACGCATCATAATTGGCTGTGTTTCTGGATCTCCAAATCGACAGTTATATTCGATAACTTTCGGTGTGCCATCTGCATCTATCATCAAGCCCGCGTAGAGAAAACCGGTATAAGGGTGACCTTCCGCATCCATACCGCGAACTGTTGGATAGATCACTTCTTCTAGAATACGTTCGTGTATTTCTGGGGTCACTACAGGTGCGGGAGAGTAAGCCCCCATACCACCAGTATTTGGGCCAGTATCTTTGTCGCCAACACGTTTATGATCTTGGCTGGTGGCCATTGGTAGGACACTTTTACCGTCAACCATCACAATAAAGCTGGCTTCTTCGCCTTCAAGAAATTCTTCGATAACGACTCGACTGCCTGCATCACCAAAGGCATTACCTGCGAGCATATCTTTGATAGCCTCTTCAGCTTCTTCAAGTGTCATGGCAACGATAACGCCTTTACCTGCTGCTAAACCATCTGCTTTTATTACAATTGGTGCCCCTTTTTCACGAACATATTCGATAGCCGGTGTAATTTCAGTAAAGTTTGCATACCAACCGGTAGGGATATCGTGACGAGCTAAGAAGTCTTTGGTGAATGCTTTTGAACCTTCAAGCTGTGCTGCGGCTTTAGTTGGACCAAATATAGGTAAATCAGCTGCGCGGAAAGCATCTACGACACCAAGAACCAGAGGGACTTCAGGGCCAACGATAGTCAATTCAATAGACTTTTCTTTTGCAAACGCGACTAAAGCGTCGATGTCTTCTACGGCTATGTCAACGTTCGATAGTTTTGGTTCTAGTGCTGTACCAGCATTACCAGGTGCAACATATACCGTTGCAACGTCTGGGTTTTGCGCGGCTTTCCAGCCAAGTGCATGCTCACGACCGCCTGCACCTATGATCAATACATCCATTTTTTCAATCCTTATAGCTACGTCAGTGATGCTGCTTCTGCGTCCAAAGTGCTCATTTACTGACGTAAACGGCGTGCTTTTTCCTTGGATGAGCTTCACTGACTTGCTCTAATGCTTAAAAAACTCCCTTTTATAAAAAGGGAATCAAAAATTTCAAATCTACCGCCTAGGACAGAAAATAGAACCTAGGCGTATTAATTAATGGCGGAAATGGCGCATGCCAGTGAATATCATTGCCATACCATGCTCATCAGCAGCTTCAATTACTTCATTGTCGCGCATAGAGCCTCCTGGTTGGATGACACACTTAATTCCGGCTTCTGCTGCTGCGTCAATACCATCGCGGAATGGGAAAAATGCATCTGATGCCATCACGCTACCAGGAACTTCTAGCCCTTCGTCTGCGGCTTTTATACCCGCAATCTTAGCAGAGTAAACGCGGCTCATTTGACCAGCACCGACACCAATAGTCATATCACCTTTAGCATAAACAATGGCATTAGATTTCACATATTTTGCTACTTTCCAGCAGAACAGGGCGTCTTTTAGTTCGTCTTCTGTTGGTTGACGTTTCGATACAATTGTAAGGTCGTCTTTGGTAACCATACCTTGATCGCGGTCTTGGACTAATAGACCACCATTTACGCGCTTAACATCGAAGCCAGTTGTTTTGGTCGTCCATTCACCACACTCAAGTAAGCGAAGGTTTTTCTTGGTCGCTACAATTTCGATTGCTTCTGCAGATACGCTTGGTGCAATGATAACTTCAACAAACTGACGCTCTACAATCGCTTGCGCTGTTTCCGCATCTAGTTCTTGGTTGAAAGCAATGATGCCACCAAACGCTGATGTAGGGTCTGTTTGATATGCTCTGTTATAGGCTTCAAGAATATCCTTACCAAGCGCAACGCCACATGGGTTTGCGTGCTTAACGATAACACAAGCTGGCTCAGCAAATTCTTTAACGCACTCAAGTGCTGCATCAGTATCTGCAATATTGTTATAAGAAAGGGCTTTGCCCTGAATTTGACGAGCAGTAGAAACAGAGGCTTCTTCTGGGTTGCTTTCAACATAGAAAGCTGCGGCTTGATGGCTGTTTTCGCCATAGCGCATATCTTGTTTCTTTTCGAACTGTTGGTTAAAAGTACGAGGGAACTTCGATTCCTCGTCACCTTCTTTGTTTTCACCATAAGAAGGAACCATCGTCCCGAAATAGTTTGCGATCATACCGTCATAGGCTGCGGTGTGCTCAAATGCTGCTATTGCAAGGTCAAAACGAGTTTCTAAGGTTAGAGACTTGTCGTTTGAATCCATTTCTGCGATTACACGGTCGTAGTCAGATGCGTTAACTACAATCGCAACATCTTTGTGGTTTTTTGCAGCACTTCGAACCATTGTTGGTCCGCCGATATCGATGTTTTCAACGGCATCCGCTAATGTACAACCTTCTTTTGCTACTGTCTCTGCAAACGGATACAGGTTTACAACAACCATATCAATCGGGTCGATACCGTGTTGTTCCATTATGTCATCGTCTTGACCACGACGACCAAGTACACCACCATGAACTTTAGGGTGTAAGGTTTTTACACGACCATCCATCATTTCAGGAAAACCGGTATAATCAGAAACTTCAGTAACCGCGATACCTTGTTCAGCTAACAAGCGAGCTGTTCCTCCAGTCGATAAAATATCGACGCCACGATTAGAAAGAGCTTGAGCGAACTCAACAATACCAGTTTTGTCTGATACGCTGATAAGAGCACGGCGGATTGGGCGGGCGTTATTCATTGCTTCCATTTTCCTCGAATTCACAGAAATAATTTTAAGGGATATGCTTATGCCTATCGTTCGTGATAGGTATAAAGATATTTACCAAAAATGAAGGCGTTTCTACTTCCTTTAGAAAGTGGGGCATTTTTGGTAAAGACCTTTGTAGAATAAGCAGTTTCTTGCTCAGATAAAAGCTCTGTGTTTTGATGGCGCGTATTCTACCCAATTTGTGCCGAAAATGCTCGCGCAATCGATTGGCTTCACATAATTAATTAAAAGTGGCTTGTTTTTTAAACAGAAAAGGTAAGGGTAAAAATGTACTTAATTGGAGAGTTGGCAAAAATAAGTGGAGTTACAACCGATACTCTTCGATTTTACGAAAAAAACGGCCTTATTCAACCAACTGGTCGCAGCGATTCTGGTTATCGTATTTATTCTGATAACAGCCTTGAGCAAGTTAAGTTTGTTCTGAATTCGAAGCGGTTAGGGTTGAGTCTTGATGAAATTAAAGAGTTGTTAGACATTCGCCTTGAAGCGACTCAACACAGCTGTGCTGAAGTAAAAGGTATTACGTCGGCGAAATTATTGCTGATTGACGAAAAAATCAAAGAACTAACAAAAATTCGTAACGCACTAAAAAAGATTAATGATGCTTGTTGTGGGCATAGCGATGATGACGCAAGTCACTGTTCTATTTTGGAGGCATTGAAGTAATGAACGAAGTGGAAGGTTAGCCCTGCATAGTAAAAGCTCAAGCAAATTAAATTGCTTGGGCTTTAAGTCGGGTAGCTTAGTTTGCGACAGAATTAAGGGTTAAGCTTCATCCAGCTGTCTACTCTTCCGTCATAGTTATAATCGCCAGACTTATCGTCTTTCTCTAATGTTTGAGTAATTAGCACCCCTGTCGACTGGTCAATGACCTGCGAATCAATTCTTAATGGGTTTCTTCCCATGTTTATCTCATCACCATCAGAGACACCGTCACCATCAGTGTCATCATTCGCAACATCTAGACAAGGTTGAAAAAACACCCCTTTAGGTGCTGACATATTATCGATACACGTCTGCATTTCGTATTCATCTGTTAAGCCGTCACCATCACGGTCGAAGTCTGCTGGTTTTGTTGTAAAAACAAGAGTATCAAGCTCGTCTTTAACTACTGACGAGTCGCCGCCGAACGTTTCACTTCCCCATGTAACCAGAGTACCGTCAGACTTTAGCGCTGTGGCTCCTCCATTAAGGCCAACATGTACAGATACAATATCGGTTAAATCATTTTTAACGCTTGATGAATCACCACCGTTTGATGGGTCGCCCCAAGTCGCCACTGTACCGTCAGATTTCAATGCTGAGAACGTATAAAAACCACTTAGTATTGATACCACATCAGTCAAGTCGTCTTTAACACTAGACGAATCACCACCGTATAACCAATGACCCCAAGTCACGACAGTGCCGTCAGACTTTAGCGCTGCGAACGCACTACTCGTACTTGATATTGATATAACATCAGTTAAGTCATTTTTAACGCTTGATGAGTCACCGCCGGCAGACGAGTCGCCCCAAGTCACGACAGTGCCGTCAGATTTTAGCGCCGCGAATGCACTGGTATCGCCATATACAGATACAATATCAGTTAAATCATTTTTAACGCTTGACGAGTCAGCAATAGTACTATCGCCCCAAGTCACGACAGTGCCGTCAGATTTCAGTGCTGCGAATGCACGATTAATATTATATAAAGAGACAATATCGACTAAGTTGTCTTTAACGCTTGACGAATCACCACCGTGAGATGTAAGGCCCCAAGTCACGACAGTGCCGTCAGATTTTAGCGCAGCAATCGCATAATAATTACTGGATATTGATACCACATCAGTCAAGTTATCTTTAACGCTTGACGAGTCAGCAATAGCACTATCGCCCCACGTCACCACTGTGCCGTCAGATTTTAGTGCTGAGAATCCATGAAGGTGACCATATATAGAGACAATATCGGTTAAATCATCTTTAACACTTGACGAATCACCACCGTAAGATGTGAGGCCCCAAGTCACGACAGTGCCGTCAGATTTTAGCGCGGCATATGCCAGTAGTGAACTTGATATTGAGACTACATCGACTAAGTCATCCTTAACCTCTGATGAGTCAGCAATATAACTATCGCCCCACGTCACCACTGTGCCGTCAGATTTTAGTGCTGCAAACGTAGGGCCACCACTTGTTATTGAGACCACATCGACTAAGTCATCCTTAACCTCTGATGAGTCACCACCACCATAGTCATCCCCCCACGAGATCACTCTTCCGTCAGAAGTTAGTGCGGCGAATGCAGAGTCATTACTATATATCTTCTTTATGCGAAGTATCGGTTGACGAATAGTTAGCTCAACAGATTCAATGAAGGTTACACCATTCATTGTCCCTGTTGCGGTGATGGTTGCCGTACCCGGAGATACGCCTGTAGCCATACCACTGGCGTTATCTATAGTCGCTATAGTGATATCAGAGCTAGACCAAGAAAGTTCAGGAGCCGTCGTTAAATCCACAATGGAGTTATCGGATAGTACGGCTGTTGCGATGTACGCTTGAGTCGTATTGACCAAAATATTAGTTAAAGTAGGCGTGACCTGAAGATCTGTAATAACGACACTTTCTATATCAGGGTTATTCAAAAGGTCACCTGATTCCCCCACAATACCATTATCTCCATTACAAGCCGCAAGCATCAACGACATTAAAAATAAGCACATAAGTGTTAAAAAATTCATTGATTGATCCCATTTTTAATCGATGCTTGGTTGCTAACGTTTTTAATCTCCGTTGTAGGTTTCATGGTTTGAGTGAGCCTTGTAGTAAAAGGTTTTTTCTGGCCAAAATGATAAGTTAATCCTAACGATATGAAATGCATATCAGCCTGCATTAGTTCATCATTCCCAATACCATCTATAAACTGATATTCTCCACGAAGAGACCAGTTTTCAGATAACAAATAATCCAATCCCACCGCAGACACGATGCCCCATTCATTAGACGTTTGCTCGGCAATTGAGCCGCTTTCTTTATCAATATTTTGATAAGCAGCTCCTGCTCTAAGGTAAATATCAAAGTGCTGAGAAACGTCGTATGAAAATAGGCCAGTAAGCTCACTCCCCAAGATATCCGCACTAACCTTGCTTGCCCCATAACGAGCGTTTGGTGAACCATAGTCGGTTACTGCCGCTTCAAGCGCAAACCAAGGTGTAAATTGATAACCGCCATACAGACCAAAGCCAGAGGTATTGTTGTTACACTCAGAACTACCACTTGAACATGCATCTTGAAAGTTCGTCCACCCTCCGCGTAAACCGATATAAATATGTTCATTATTTTGGTGTGTCTCAATCAATTTATTTTGTTTAATTGGCTGAACAGAATGCACTTTGGCGTGAGCTGTCATTGAAAGTAATAATAAAATTGAGGCACTTAATAAATATGTTTTCATTTTTCCATCTCGATAAAACAGGTGATCGTTAAATATAAAACGACCAAGAAATGAGCATTATTTAATGTAATCGATAACATTAATTTCATGGATAGCATTCCATTATTGTTATTTACAATAAAATGCTAAGGCATCATTAAATCCGTCATTTCTGAATGGGGTAATAAACTAGAAAAATTCGAACAACGGTAAAGCGAGAACGTTTTTCCGTTATGTAGCCGATGGGCTTTGTTTAGAGTAATTACAAGTAAGATATCTGAAGGTGTAGCGTATCAGCGAATGCATTTGTGGCATTCGTATAGAATCCACATGTTATTGAACGGAATGATGATTTTTGAAAAACTAAAACATAACGAAGCGTGGACGCTGCATTATTTACGCAGAACGATGGTGACTAGGCTTAATGATTTAGGCGTTTATCCTCATGTGGCGGATCACTTGCTTGGTCATATTGTTTCGCCACTAAGCCATAGCGCTTCGGCTTTAAATTCAAGAGCATGTTTGATTCGTGTTTTCTTAGTGGTCATTGTTAACCTCGTTAGTAATTACTCACTTAACTCAGTGTCCAAAATTTCTGGTGCGGATCATTTCATTATTCTTGATAGAAGTGGATATATAAAAGTAAGATCAAATAGTACTTTTAGTCGAAGCTAGAGAAAATTCACCGCGTGTAGCAATGTGTGCAGCAAATAAATAAAAGGCCAAGAAGATAAATCTCCTTGGCCTTTTAAATCAATAGTTTACAAACTGGTTTTTAGTTCATGCCGTATTTTTTTAGTTTCTTACGAAGAGTACCACGGTTGATACCCATCATATTTGCTGCGCGTGTTTGGTTACCGCGGGTGTATTGCATGATGGTGTCTAGTAGTGGTTGTTCAACTTCAGCCAATACTAGTTCGTACAGGTCGTCAACGTCCTGGCCATTTAACTGAGCAAGGTAATTTTTCAAAGATGCTTTTACAGAGTCACGTAATGGCTTCTGAGTGATTTGATCTTGTGAAGTTACAGTAGTTACTGTTAGTGGTTCGGAAGTTAAATTTTGTTCGAACATATTATGTCTAGCTCTTCTAGTAATTTATGATGCAAATTGTACAAAGTAACCTTCTAGTGCATCCAGTTGCTGGCTCGCAGCATCTATAGCGTTGAAGGTACGGCGAAACTCACTAGCTTGTTCATGCTCTTTTAGATACCAACCCACATGCTTACGTGCGATGCGGGGGCCAAGAAACTCACCATAAAAGCGATGAAGTTCTTGAACATGTTCAAGTAAAATCTCCTTTACTTCCACAATTGGAAGCTCAGGCATAGTGGTGCCGTTTTCCAAATAGTGTAGGATTTCCTGAAAAATCCATGGTCGACCTTGGGCAGGCCGGCCAATCATTAAAGCGTCGGCTCCGGTATAATCCAAAACTTTTTTGGCTTTCTCTGCACTGTCGATATCACCATTGGCAATAACGGGTATAGAGATAGCCGCTTTGACGGCTCTAATGCTGTCGTATTCTGCCTCGCCTTTGTACATGCAGGCTTTTGTTCTTCCATGAAGAGCAAGAGCTTGTATGCCGCAGCCTTCGGCCATTTTAGCGATTTCGACACAGTTTTTATTGTCTGTATCCCAGCCTGTACGGGTTTTCAGAGTTACTGGTACATCTACTGCATTAACCACTTCAGTTAAGATTTTTTCAATCATATCTGGGTGTTTTAGCAGAGCTGACCCCGCAAGCTTTGAATTCACCTTTTTAGCTGGGCAGCCCATATTGATATCGATGATTTGTGCACCGTTTTCAACACTATATCGAGCTGCTTGCGCCATTAACTTAGGATCAGAACCCGCAATTTGTACTGAGCGAATACCCGATTCGCCTTTATGCACCATGCGTTGCTTAGATTTAGCCGTTTTCCATAGCTTCGGGTTAGATGACATCATTTCACTGACAGCCATTCCCGCTCCATATCGGAGGCATAACTCTCGAAAGGGTCGATCGGTGACACCTGCCATAGGAGCAACAATCAAATTGTTCTTAAGTTGATGATTTCCGATTTTCAAAAGGTCTTCACAGTTCTGAACTAGCAAGGGCGCGCATTTTACGCATTTTTTCGATGCGTGAAAAGACTATTTTTTGAGCATTTACAATTTGTTTTCCAAATTGCCTAAAATTCAATCAATTAGTGCGATTTGTGTGGCTATTTTTTTACTCCAGAAATACGACACCATTCTTGAATTTCAGCAATTGGGTCGATATTTAGTTGGTCTCTGTAGTAGTTAGCAACATCTTCTGCCTGTGTATCTAACACTCCAGACATCGCTAATAAACCTTTTGACTTTACGAGTCCTTTAATTACCGGGGACAATTCACGTAGTGGCGCGGCAAGAATATTCGCCACAACAACATCGGCAACTAATCCTTCAGGTTGATTTTCAGGTAAGAACAGTTCAAGTTGATCTTCAACGCCGTTGCGCTTGGCATTTTCTTTTGAAGCGAGGATGGCCTGAGGGTCTATATCAATACCGATTACTTTGTTTGCACCCAATTTAATTGCTGCGATAGCTAGAATGCCAGACCCACAACCAAAATCGATTACCGTTTTACCTTCGAGGTCGATACTTTCTAGCCACTCTAGACAGAGAGATGTCGTTGGGTGGGTGCCTGTGCCAAAGGCTAAGCCAGGATCTAACATGACGTTAATAGCGGTAGGGTCAGGAATATCACGCCAACTAGGGCAGATCCATAATCGCTCACCAAATTTCATTGGGTGGAAGTTATCCATCCATTCGCGTTCCCAGTCTTTGTCTTCAAGTTGCTCAACTTTATAAGCAAAATTGTCGGCAAATAAACCAGAATTTTTAATTTGCTCGATTACCCATGTGGTGTCTACTTCTGCATCGTATAAAGCCACGATATCTGTTTCGCCCCATAATCGAGTTTCTCCTGGAAGAGGCTCAAAAACAGGTGTGTTCTTCGCATCAAGAAAGGTGACTGAAAGTGCATCTGTCTTGTCAGATAACATATCGCCAATTTGCATTGCATTTTGCGCAGTAGCGTTGAGTTTTATTTGAATCCAAGGCATGAAAGTGACCTTTTTGATCGGTTGGAATTGTGGGGGAGTCTAGCAGAAAGTCGTTGAAATTCGAATGGTTCATCTTTAAGCATGCAGTGGAATAGATATCCGTGGATGTACAATCAATGGATATACTGGTTAAATATCGAGAATAACGATAGATTTCTATAAGTGTCGATTGAACTGAGAGTATTGAATTGAAAACAAAACTGATCACCCGAGAAGGTTATAATAAGCTTAAACAAGAGCATGATCACCTTTGGAATGAAAAACGTCCTGAAATTACCAAGATAGTTACTTGGGCGGCGGGGTTAGGTGATCGTTCTGAAAATGCAGATTACACCTTTAATAAGCGCTTGCTTCGACAAATTGATAGACGTGTGCGTTTTTTGAGAAAATTTTTACCTGAGGTAACTATTGTTGATTATTCTCCTCAACAAGAGGGTAAGGTTTTTTTCGGTGCTTGGGTCGAAATAGAAAACGAAGCTGGAGAGGTAAAAAAATTCAGAATTGTTGGACCGGAAGAGATTTACGGTGACGCAAAAGGATATATTTCGATCGACTCTCCGATGGCTCGCTCACTATTAAAGAAAGAAGTTGATGATGAATTTGCAGTTAAAACCCCTGAAGGTGATAAAGAGTGGTTCATTAATTCTATTGAATATGAAAAATAGTGAGTTAAGAACGGTGTTATATGTTTAAGTAGGTCGTCTTATTGTTGATTTTGAGAAAAATTGTCGATTCTGACATGAAAACTAACAATTTTTGACGTGCTATTTACCCTACAAATATGCGATTAAGTTATTCTTATCTATGCTTAATACTAAACCATACACAAATGAGAAGAAGTTGAATGCAAGAGAACCATAAAATCTTAGTAGTTGATGATGATGCACGTCTTCGTTCTTTGCTAGAGCGCTACCTTTCTGAGCAAGGCTTTCAGGTTCGTGGGGTTGCAAATGGTGAGCAGATGGATAGGTTACTTAAGCGAGAAACTTTTCATCTTGTGGTGTTAGATTTAATGCTACCCGGAGAAGATGGTCTTTCGATTTGCCGCCGTTTAAGAATGGCGGAAAACATGATCCCAGTATTGATGTTAACCGCGAAAGGCGATGAGATAGACCGTATTGTCGGACTTGAGGTTGGTGCAGATGACTATCTACCTAAGCCATTTAATCCTCGTGAATTATTAGCTCGTATTAAGGCCGTTTTACGTAGGCAAGTTATTGAGGCTCCTGGAGCACCCAGTTCGGAAGAAACGAATATTGAGTTTGGTGAATTTCGCTTGAACTTAGGAACAAGAGAGATGTACCGAGGCGACGAATTCATGCCGTTAACGTCGGGTGAGTTTGCGGTACTTAAAGCGTTGGTAAATAATGCTAGAGAACCAATGTCTAGAGATAAACTAATGAACATGGCTAGAGGCCGAGAGTATTCCGCAATGGAACGCTCTATCGATGTTCAAATCTCTAGATTGCGAAGAATGTTAGAAGAAGACCCAAGTCGCCCTAGATATATTCAAACCGTATGGGGATTGGGTTATGTGTTTGTGCCTGACGGCCAAGACGCTTAATTCACTGTTTAAAGGCCCTTAAGAAATAGTCTAAACTATCACATCTTAAGGGCTTTATTATTTCGAGGCTCCTATGCTCATCCGTAGTTCACGCACTCAAACCGTCATTCTTTTTGTCTTGGTTTTGCTCGCAAGCCAAGTTTATTCTTATTTCGCCATATTCAATTATGCATTATTACCTAGCTTGCAGCAGTTCAATCGCATTATTGCTCACGAAGTAAATTTGATGTTGGATGATTATGTTGAATTAGAAAATGGTGTGTATTTAGAAGCGCCATCGAGAAGAAAGCTACTTGAAAAATTAGGTGTTACTGCACATCACTCAGACGAAGCGATACATGAAGAATTCGATACAGCGACCAGTATCGATTTTTTAAGTGAGCACATGAGTCAGGAACTAAATAGCCATGCCGAAGTTAGATTAGCGCTTGCGAGTGAAAGCTATATTTTGTGGATAAGGATAGATGAACTGCCAAATGTATTATTGAGAATTCCGCTTTCAGAGTTGCAGGAAGAAGATTTTATGCCGCTGTTTCGGAATAGTCTGTTAATGGCTGTTCTCATTATATTTGCAGGGTGGGTCTTTGTAAGAATCCAAAACCGACCCTTAATGGCACTGGAAGGAGCGGCAAGAATTGTGGGTCGAGGCGAGTTTCCACCACCATTAGCGGAAAGAGGTGCTAATGAGATTAAGGCGGTTACTCAAGCTTTTAATCAAATGGCCAAGGATATTCAGGCACTGGAAGAAGATAGGGCACTGTTGATGGCAGGAATCAGTCATGATTTGCGCACACCGTTGACCCGAATTCGATTGGCAACAGAAATGATGTCCCCTGAAGACAGCTACTTGGCCGAAGGTATTATCTTAGATACTGAAGAATGTAATGAAATAATTGGTCAGTTTATGGATTATTTAAAGCCGGTAAATACAGAGGGCTTTAACAATGTCGATCTTAATGCTTTAGCACAGAGTGTTTTTACGGCGATAAAGGATGAGTCAATTGAAGTAGAAACAAATTTCTCTTTAGAAGAGTGCGAGTTACTGGGGAATGAGATTGAAGTTAAACGGTCACTAACCAATCTAGTAGTAAATGCAGAGCGGTACGGTGCTGGCTGGATACGAATAGCAACAGGTTCAACGGCAGATAAGCATTCTGTTTGGGTTAGTGTGGAGGATAATGGCCCTGGTATTGATATTGGACAGCTAGATAAACTCTTTGAACCTTTTACTCGGGGAGACTCAGCAAGAGGGAGTGAAGGGACAGGGTTAGGTTTGGCTATTGTAAAAAGAATCGTTACTCAGCATAGCGGTACTATTTCAGTGACTAATCGTTCTGAAGGAGGGGTTAGAGTTCAGCTTAGTTTCCCCTCGACTTCTCGGCAGAACAAGCTCAATAAGCAGAAAAAAGAACGTAACGCATTAGATCTTACACGGTAAAATTTTATGCGTTAGAGTAGATATCGCGTTCACCTAGCCAGCGCTCAATGATAGCCTTTGCATTACTTGGATAATTATCGTGTATATACCTAGCCATACGTTGTATCTCAGGGATCAGCCTTTGATCTCTTATTAAATCGGCTATCTTCAGATCAGCGATACCGGTCTGCTTTGTTCCTAAGAGTTCTCCTGGTCCCCTTATCTCTAAGTCGCGTTGCGCAATAACAAAGCCATCATTACTTTCTCGTAAAACCCCCAATCGTTTTTGCGCTGTTTTGGAAAGAGGCGAGTGGTAAAGCAATACACAATGGCTGGCAACAGTGCCTCGGCCTACTCGACCCCGAAGTTGGTGGAGTTGAGCTAAACCTAAACGTTCAGGATTTTCGATAATCATTAAGCTCGAGTTTGGAACATCAACCCCCACTTCTATAACGGTAGTGGCAACCAATAGATGCAATTCGTTATCTTTGAATTGTTGCATTACTGTCTGTTTTTCTGCTGATTTCATGCGGCCATGAACTAACCCTATTTTAAGCTCAGGCAGGAGCCTTTGCAGTTCATCGGCTGTATCGGCAGCGGCTTGTGCCTCTAAAACTTCGGACTCATCGATGAGGGTGCAAACCCAGTACGCCTGTTTTCCTTCGTTTAGACAAGCATTTCGTACTCTATCTACAATGGCATCTCTCTTGGTGTCTGGTATTGCTACCGTTTGAATCGGCGTTCTTCCCGGTGGTAGCTCGTCAATGATAGAGGTTTCTAAATCTGCGTATGCCGTCATTGCTAAGGTTCGAGGGATGGGCGTGGCAGTCATGATAAGTTGATGGGGAAAAGAGCCTTGTGCTTCTCCTTTTTCGCGTAGCTTGAGTCGCTGATGAACACCAAAACGATGCTGCTCATCAATAATGACCAATGCTAACTGGTTGAACTCGACATGATCTTGAAATAGGGCATGCGTCCCCACCACCATTTTTGCTTCACCGCTAGCGATTTTCCTTAGTTCTTCTTCTTTGGTCTTTCCTTTTAGTTTTCCTGCCAACCAAGCGACTTGAACGCCTAAAGGCTCTAACCAATTCGTAAAATTAATAGTGTGTTGCTCTGCCAAAAGCTCAGTGGGTGCCATAAGAGCCACTTGGTATCCTTGAGAAATGGCTCTTACTGCTGTAAGTGCGGCAACGAGTGTTTTACCCGAGCCAACATCGCCTTGAACCAGGCGCATCATTGGATGGGACTTAACTAGGTCCGCTTCTATTTCTCCTACTACCCTTTTTTGAGCATTGGTAGGAGAAAATGGAAGTTGTTCTAATAGTCTTTCTTTTAGAGTTCCCGTTTCAGGTAAAGGTAGTGCTGTATCTTGCTGCCCTTTGTGTCTAATTGAGTGCATAGATAAGTTTTGTGCCAACAGCTCTTCAATTATCAGCCTTTGTTGAGCAGGGGTTTTTCCTTCATCAAACTCGTCGATATTGATATTCGGTGGTGGGCGATGAATAGTGTGAAGTGCTTCTGCTAACGTTAATTGGTTATTATATAAACCGTTAGGTAGGACTTCTTCAATAGCTGATTTATCTAATAGTTGTAGCGCTTGTTCGCTAAGGTTTCGAAGCGTATTTTGCCTAAGCCCCTCTGTTGTTGGGTATACGGGAGTTAAGTTTTGTTCTATATCTGGTGTCGTGGCTGGAGCAAAAAACTTATAATCTGGATGTACGATCTCTAAACCAAAATTGCCTCTTTTTACTTCTCCATAGGCATGAACCTGTTTGCCTTCCGTAAAGTTATTTTTCATACCTGCGGTGAAGTTAAAAAATCGCAAGGTCAGAGTGCCGTTGCCGTCGCTTATTTTTACGGCAAGCATTTTTTTCGGCCAAAGACAGTATCAACATTCATTACCTTGCCTTGTACAGCAGCCCATAGTCCGGTATGAACTTTAGCTATAGGATAAATTCTAGTGCGATCTTCGTAGCGTAAAGGTAAATGAAATAGTAGATCTTGAACGGTATGTAAGCCTACTTTTGCTAACTTTTCGGCAACCTTTGATCCAACACCTGATAAGGAGGTGATTGGTACAGCAGATAAAAGTCGTGACATAGGTAAACTCATCTTTTGTTCTTTAATTTCTGATATTCAAGCATTTAACTGTCTATTTGTACAGGGTTTTAAGTTGGGAAATAGTGTGGTGTAACCAAGGTTAAGTTGTAATAAAAAAGCACTCTAAAAAGAGTGCTTTTATTGTAGTACTTGCTAAACCAGCTTATTTATTGAAGACCAAGTTTCTTCTCAAGATAGTGAATATTCGCACCACCGTGTTGGAAGTTTTCGTCATTCATAATGTCTAGCTGCAATGGTATGTTGGTTTTTATACCTTCGATGATCATTTCACCTAACGCATTTTTCATACGTGCGATAGCCACATCACGATTTTCACCGTAAGTAATGAGCTTACCAACCATTGAATCATAATGGGGCGGAACAGTATAACCAGTATAGATATGCGATTCCCAACGAACGCCCATACCACCCGGAGCGTGGAATCGGTTGATTGTTCCTGGGCAAGGTAAGAAACGTACCGGATCTTCAGCGTTGATTCGACATTCGATAGAGTGTCCGCTTAGTTTGATATCGTCTTGAGTAAACGATAATGGCTGGCCCGCAGCAACACGAAGTTGTTCTTTAATAAGATCAACACCAGTTACCATTTCCGTTACTGGATGCTCAACCTGAATACGAGTATTCATTTCGATAAAGTAAAATTCGCCATTTTCATATAAAAATTCAAATGTACCAGCACCGCGATAGCCAATTTCAATACATGCACGAGTACAGCGTTCACCAATGAATTTACGCATTTCCGCTGTAATACCTGGAGCAGGTGCTTCTTCTACAACTTTCTGATGGCGACGTTGCATTGAACAGTCACGTTCACCAAGGTGAATTGCGCCACCCTGACCATCAGCGATAATTTGTACTTCTACGTGACGAGGGTTTTCAAGGTATTTCTCCATGTAAACCACATCGTTATTAAAAGCGGCTTTTGCTTCTGCTCGTGTCATTGCGATAGCTTCAATTAACTCGCCTTCACTGCGTACAACACGCATACCACGTCCGCCACCGCCACCGGAAGCTTTAATAATTACTGGGTAACCAATACGTTTAGCGTGAGCTTTGTTTAGGCTAGCATCGTCATCAAGTGGACCGTCAGAACCCGGTACACATGGTACGCCAGCTTTTTTCATTGATGTAATAGCGGAAACTTTATCACCCATCAGGCGGATCGTTTCTGCTTTAGGGCCCACAAAAATAAAGCCGCTACGCTCAACTTGCTCTGCAAAATCTGCATTTTCAGATAAGAAACCGTAACCAGGATGAATCGCTACAGCACCTGTCACTTCTGCTGCTGAAATTATACGAGGAATATTTAGGTAACTATCAATACCACGAGCAGGACCGATACAAATGGATTCATCGGCGAGTAAAACGTGTTTTAGATCTCGGTCAGCGGTAGAGTGAACGGCGACGGTTTTGATACCAATCTCTTTACAGGCGCGAAGTATACGAAGTGCAATTTCACCTCGGTTCGCGATGACTAATTTGTCCAGCATAGTGAATGGCCTCTATTATTCGATAACAACAAGTGGTTGATCGAACTCTACTGCAGCACCGTCTTCAACCAAGATCGCAGTAATTACACCAGATTTATCTGCTTCGATTTGATTCATCATTTTCATGGCTTCTACGATACATAGAGTATCACCAGCAGAAACAGATTGACCTACTTCAATAAATGATTTGGCTTCTGGGCTTGGAGAGCGGTAGAACGTACCTACCATTGGAGAAAGTACTTTGTGACCAGCCACTTCTACTACAGCGGGTTCCGCAGTGACTTCTGGAGCGGCAACTGGTGCGGCTGAAGCAACAGGCGCAGGTGCTGCTGCATATTGCATCGGTGCAAATTGAGCAGGGCTGTTACGACTGATTCGTACGGATTCCTCACCTTCTGAAATTTCAAGTTCAGAAATGCCAGACTCTTCTACTAGTTCAATCAGTTTCTTTATTTTACGTATATCCATCTTTTCTTTCTCTTTATCTGTTGAGCGCTTCAAACCTATGACAGGGTGAAGCGAAATTAGTTCTTTAAGACTCTGACTTCAGCTGTTCTATCGCTGCTGTCAAAGCAAATTGGTAACCTTTCGCACCGAGTCCACATATAACGCCTACTGCCTTATCGGATAGATAAGAGTGATGACGGAAAGATTCACGCGCATGCACATTGGATAAGTGAACTTCGATAAACGGAATAGCCACACCTAATAAAGCATCGCGAAGTGCAACACTGGTATGGGTAAAAGCCGCGGGATTGATAATAATGAAATCAACATTATTGTGAGCAGCATGAATCGCTTCTAACAGCTCATACTCTCTGTTTGACTGTAGGTGCTGAAGTTCAACATCAGCAGCATCAGCCTGAATAATCAAACTATCCACTATCTGTTCTAAGGTCTGCGAACCGTAGTGACCAGGCTCTCGAACCCCTAAGAGGTTAAGATTTGGACCGTTTAAAAGCAGAATGCGTAACTTTGCAGTCATCTTGTGGCTATCTTCCTTTAACTAGAATTTAATTAGTGTGTCTGATTTATTATAGACAATTTTGATGATTTTCCCGCTAATTTTTAGTCAATCATCATTTAAGACCACGATTATAGCTAATTCACTGCAAATAGCAGCATTTTACTGGTCTAATCTCATGGGGTGAAAGTTATTAAATGTTACAGGGGTAACACTTTTGCCAACTGCATGAACGAATCTCAACAGTAAATTATGGTTTCTTCGGGGGTGTTTAAAACGTTTGTTGATTTTGACACAAAAAAAAGCGCTACATAAAGTAGCGCAAATGGTAGGAGTCATCTTTTTAAAGATTCGTTATAAATTTCTATGGCATCTCCGCTTTTTCAGCAATGAGTTTGTCTACAACACTTGGATCGGCAAGTGTTGAGGTATCTCCAAGGTTACTTGTGTCTCCCGTTGCGATTTTACGAAGTATACGACGCATGATCTTTCCTGAACGTGTTTTCGGTAGTGAGTCTGTCCAGTGAAGTACATCTGGTGTCGCTATCGGTCCTATCTCTTTTCGAACCCAATCTTTTACTTCTTTATGTAGCTCTGCACTTGGGTACTCACCATCGTTCAATGTGATGTAAGCGTAAATCGCTTGGCCTTTAATATCATGCGGCACACCCACTATGGCGGCTTCAGCTATTTTGCTGAAGGCTACGAGTGCGGATTCAATCTCTGCTGTACCCATACGGTGACCAGACACGTTCAATACATCATCAACGCGACCAGTTATCCAGTAATAACCATCTTCATCTCGACGAGCACCATCACTAGTAAAGTACATACCTCTAAATGTTGAGAAGTAAGTCTGTTCAAAACGATCGTGATCTCCGTATATGCTACGCATTTGACCCGGCCAGGAATCAAGAATAACAAGATTCCCCTCTGTAGCCCCTTCAACAATATTACCCATGTTGTCCACAAGTGCAGGTTGAACACCGAAGAATGGTCGTGTTGCCGAACCTGGTTTTAGTGCGGTTGCGCCTGGTAGAGGAGAAATGAGTATTCCTCCGGTTTCGGTCTGCCACCATGTATCAACAATCGGGGATTTTTCATTACCAATTGTTTTGTAATACCACTCCCACGCTTCAGGGTTTATTGGTTCACCCACAGACCCCATAATACGTAAGCTACTGCGGCTTGTGCCTTCAACTGCTTCGTCACCTTTTGCCATAAGTGCTCGAATCGCAGTTGGAGCGGTATATAGAGTAGATACTTGATGCTTATCAACCACTTCGCTCATACGGCTAGTATTTGGGTAGTTAGGCACACCTTCAAATAGAATGGTTTTGGCTCCGTTTGCTAATGGGCCATAAACCAAGTAAGTGTGTCCGGTTATCCAACCAACATCTGCCGTACACCAGAAGGTATCGCCTTCATTGTAGTCGAACACATATTTAAAGGTCATCGCAGCATAGACCAGATAACCACCAGTAGTGTGTAACACACCTTTAGGTTTACCTGTGGAACCTGAGGTGTAGAGAATAAACAGTGGATCTTCTGCTTTCATCTCCATTGGTGGGAAATAATCGGAAACGTTAGCTGTCGCTTCGTGCCACCAGATATCACGGTGTTCATGCCACTCTACATCGCCACCAGTTCGTTTAAGTACCATCACTTTAGTGATACTTTTCACTTCTGGATTGGTTAACGCTTCGTCTACGTTTTTCTTTAGTGGGACAGCTCGGCCAGCGCGGACGCCTTCATCTGCGGTTATCACAACTTTTGCATTTGAATCGATAATTCGGCCTGAAAGCGCTTCTGGAGAGAATCCGCCGAATACGACAGTGTGTACAGCACCAACACGAGTACAAGCTAACATTGCTATGGCGGCTTCGGGAACCATTGGCATATAAAGGCAAACAACGTCACCCTTATGAACACCAGCATCTTTTAAGGCATTAGAAAAGCGACATACTTCTTTATGTAGCTCATTGAATGTAAGCGTTTTATCATCATTTGGGTCGTCACCTTCCCAAATAATTGCAACGTCATCACCTTTATCCGCTAGATGGCGATCAATACAGTTTGCCGATACATTTAGAGTGCCATCTTCAAACCAACGAATACCGACATGGCCAGTATCAAATGACGTATTTTTTACTTTGGTGAAAGGTTTTATCCAATCGACAATTTTACCATGCTCTCCCCAAAATCCTTCAGGGTCACTGACAGACTGTTGATACATAGAAAGGTAAGTATCGTTATCAGCGTGGGTTGTGGCTTTTATATTTTCTTTGACTGGATACACACTCATTGCTTCTCTCCTTGTGATTTAAGCAAACTTCCATTGAGTTCATTTTGATAAGCATTGTGCTATAGATTTTTATAAACCTAGTTGAGTGCTATAACTGTCGGTTACAGCGCGTTTTTTCTCAATTAGACTTTAGGATAAATTTAGACCTGGCGACGCGCTCAGACGTTTATTTCTCGAATTTGTATTTTGTCGTCACTGTGTTTCGAAACCTTAATCGAGTTTTGTCAACGTTATCTCATGTATGCGGACGTCAGTGCTGGTAGATCACCATAAGTTAGCCGCACATAGACTAGCGCTGCAGAGATAGCGTCTTGTAGGGCATCATGTTTATTGTCTTGAGCTGGTAAACCCAGATGCTTGCATATCGCGTCTAAACTTAAGTCAAAATAAGCATTGGGAAGGTGTTTTTCTAACATCTCGTGATAGATGTGGCTCACTTCAATGAGTCTATTTGGAAGTGGGAATCCAAGTTGTTTTTGACAAGCAATATCTAATATCGTCTTGTCGTAGCGAATGTGGTATCCGACTAAAGGCCGATTACCAATAAACTTAAGTAGTGCTTTTAGCGCCTCTTTTTCACTAATACCATCAATAAGGTCTTGGTGACGGATGCGGTGAATGCGCACTGAGCCAGAGTCTAAAGATTGTGGCGCCCGTAAGCGAACATGAAACGGTTCACTAGTAATGATTCTATTGCCAATAATTTTGGTTGCGGCAATTGTGACCAGTTCAGCCCTTTTGGGGTCTAGACTGGTGGTTTCACAATCTAGAGAAACAAACTCTTGGTGTGTAGGCACGGCAAATAATTCACGGTAAGGTGAATCTTTGAGTTTGTAGTACCACCAATTGCGCCTAAGCCAATTCATGCCTAATCCCTAATTTGATAATGATAACCAAGCCACTGTTTGAATTTCTTGACTACATGTAAGCTATGCCGGAGCAGGTCTCGTTCGGTTCTATCTAGTAATTTTAGTTCAATTTTGTTGTGACTGTGCTGTTGAGATAATTGTTGTGTTAAACGAAGTTTTAGAAATAGTTTTAACGCTTCACTGAGGTTGTCTGCCGTCTCTTTTTCTAGCACTTTCTTTTCTTGGAGAGCAATCAGTCTATCGAAGGTGTTATTCACATCTAGGGCGTGCTCAAGACTCAAGGCTCTAACGCCGTGGACAATGGGGAATATGCCGCCGCCTTTTATGTCTACGCCTTCTTTAGACGATTTCACTTTACCAAATAGCGTGAGAGGTATTGAAAAGTTAAGAGCAGGGCGAGTAAATTCAGTGAGAATGAGTTCTTGATTGGCCATTCGTTTGATTAAGTAGTCCTTGATCGGGGTTAATAAAGACTTATTACCAGCAACGGCATGAGCATCGGCGACGATGGCTATTTTCATTACCTGTTCAGGTCTTGCTGCTGAAACCCAATCACTTAACGTTTTTTTCCAGTCTTCGCTATGTTTTACCCAATCAGGATTATTGACCATGACCTTTCCGGGGCAGAGTGGATAGCCAAGCTGTTGCAATGTGTGGGTTAGGTTATCCATTATTGACGATAGGTTCTCTATTTCTACGCCATCCTTAATGATCAAGGCGTTATCTTGATCTGTTTTGAGTATCTGCTCTCCACGGCCTTCCGAGCCTAATACCATCAGACAGATATCATCATGATTTGTTGGTGGAACAACCAATTCAAATGCTTTTTCAATTATTTGTTCATTCACCGCCGAGATAAGTTCCATGATGAATCTTGTGCGAATACCGTTAGTAATTAAGCTTTCAACTAGGTTTCTTTGTTTGTTTGCTGCAAGCGCTAACTCTTCAATACTACTTGCTCTTGCGATACTCAGGGTTAATACATGAGAGTGGGTCGAAAATGCACTTAGTATTTGAGTCATGTCTAGCATGCCAACAGCGTCATTGCCATCACACACCATGACGCGTTTCATCTTTTGCTTTGTCATGGTTATCATTGCGTTAAATAAAAAATCGCCGTCATCAACATGAAAAACGGGGAAGGTGGCAATATCACCAACTGCGGTATTTAATGGCTGATTTTCTAGCATGACCGCGTGCAGCATATTAGTTCTAGTGACAATGGCATATGGGTGTTCACCAATGTGCTCTAACAGGCGCTTGTCGTTATCATTAAGTCTAACGAGTGCTGCGTCGACGCCTTTTTCTTTTAGCATTTTTGTGACTTCAATGAGCGGAAGTTCAGGTTTAAGGATTAAAGGGGGTGATAAATAGTGCTATCTACCTTACTTAAAATAAATTCAGCGAGGTTTTGTTGTTGTTGAGCCGCCTCTATAAGCTCTTGTCGTTTAGCTAAGTTGTTGTCAAAGTAGGCAGCGAACTGTCCATTAGCATTGTAAAGTTCGAGAAATTTTTGGGTCGGTAATAGATAGGATAACGTGTCTTCTAGCGCTACGTATTTATGTTTTGAAACATGCTCAAACTGGGCTCGAACATCAAAAATATCATCGTTTGCATAGTGAGCAAATATCTCTAGATCGTCGGAGGATCGCTCTTCTACTGCGCCTTTGATTAGAATATGTAAATAATCGCATTTTACGCCCGCCTTCAATAACACATCTTTTTCTCGATAATAGGCTACGTCTAAAGAAGAACGTAATTGTAATTGTTGCGCTTCAGATAGGCGGTCAAAAGGGGAGATTGCATATTAAATTTGTCAGGCATAGCAAGATTCGCTCCGAGTAAAACCTTAGTTATAGTCTGGCAAGTTTCTGCTTAACCTCCAGACGACTTTGGTCTAATGGCTGGAGCATAAGAAATAGGGAACAGGAAATAGTTAACTGTTCCCTTTTTAAGTTAAGGGATCATAGGCATAATGGCGGCGATTTATAATACACTCATAAAAGCTAGGTTAATTATGTTTTCCCCATCGCCTTTTGGCTGGATTTCTCAGTACTTTGTTGGTTTCTTTTTCGCCTATGGCGTATATATCCCTTTCTGGGCGCTTTGGTTTAAAGAGCAGGGTGTATCAGCTAGTGATATAGGTTTATTAATGGGGTTGGCATTTGCGACTCGTTTTATTGCGAACCTTGTGATTACGCCGAGATTACATAAGGTTGAGCACTTATTACCCGCAATCCGTTGGCTTAGTTTCTTTTCAGTTCTTTTTATCTGGTTTCATTTTTTTACCGGTGGCGATTTTTGGATGATGGCTGTGGCCACTATTCTGTTTAACCTTTGTTGCGGACCAGCCATCCCTCTTTCAGATGCGATGGCTAATTACTACGCTAAACTTGGTAAGTTGGATTACGGTAGAACCCGCTTATGGGGTTCTATTGCTTTTATAGTCGGTTCTACTACAGTTGGTTATCTAATATCACTATATGGCACCGATATGATTGTTCATACTGCGTTAGCAGGAACAGCTGTCGGCCTTCTACTTGCGATGCGAACGCCTAATCCTCCACCCGTGAGCGTTAGCGATGAAGATTCTGTTAGACCTAAATTGCTCGCGTTGATTAAACGACCGGACGTTTTTAGATTTTTAATTTTGCTTTCTCTCATCCACGGAAGCCATGCAGCCTATTACAGTTTTAGTACTATTTATTGGAAGTCGGTAGGGCATCCAGAAAATGTGATTGGTTACTTATGGAGCATCGGTGTTATTGCCGAGATAACCGTATTTGCAACCAGTAAAAGGTTGTTTAGTAATATGAGTTTAAGAACTATGTTCTTAATAGCTTCAGCAGGGATAGCGCTGCGTTGGGCTTTAACTGCTACGGTGACGGATGTTTGGGGATTAGGTTTAATTCAATTATTGCATGGTGTTACATTTGCTACGGCGCACTTGGCGGCGATTAGATATATTCAGCGAGCCAACCAAAATGAAATGGTGCCGTTGCAGGCTCTATACAATGCGATTCCTATGGGAGCATTTACAGCAGTAATGACCGCATTGAGTGGTGTAGGCTTTGAAATGTGGGGAGCAAATGTATTCTGGGTGATGTCCCTGATGGGTATTTTAGCGCTCTTCGTTAGGGTCGAGCCTAAAAAAATTAGAGTAGAGTAGAAAAAGGGCTACTTGAGCCACAAATCGAGAGCTAACCACCTGAGAATTAACAATTCTTTAACTACACTAAAGCCGGAATCTAATATTCCGGTTTTTTTGTCTCTAAAAATCGTTCAAGGAAAGGTCAATGCAAGGATGGATTGTTGTTCCCGTTACTCTCACCTATCTCGGGATTCTGTTTTTAATCGCTTGGTACGGTGACAGGCAGACTAAATGGTTGTCCCGTTGGCGTCCGTGGATTTATAGCCTATCTATTGCCGTTTATTGCACATCTTGGACATTTTACGGAACCGTAGGGCAAGCCAGTAATAATCCGTGGTCATTTCTTCCTATTTATGTTGCTCCTATTTTGGTGTTTGTATTTGGTTGGCGAGTACTAGCGCGACTAATATTAATAGCAAAAAGAGAGCACATCACATCAATAGCTGATTTTATAGCGGCAAGATACGGAAAATCACAAGGTTTGGCCGTGACGGTTACCTTAATTGCAGTGGTAGGAATATTACCTTATATCGCTTTGCAATTAAGAGGGATTACGATGGGTCTAGATATTATAGCGCCGGATCTCACCTCTCAATTGGGGTATGAGGATGGGCATGTATCTTGGTTTGTTGTTGGAGCCTTGGCTGTTTTTACTATTTTATTCGGTACTCGCCATATCGATAATACAGAGCATCATCGCGGTATGATGATGGCCGTTGCCTTTGAATCGATAGTAAAACTAGCCGCTTTTTTAGTGGTGGGACTATTTATATTTTATCTCGCATTGAGTAGCCCTGAGATAGAGTTGATCGATATAGCAATTGAAACCTATGAATCTCCGAATATTCCTGGGTTAGTTATACATACGCTATTAACCATGGCCGCTATCGTCTGTTTGCCTAGACAGTTTCACACCATGGTTGTGGAAAATGAGCGAGCACAAGATCTCCATGTTGCAAGAAGGGTATTTCCGACCTATTTGGTTTTAATCGGTTTATTTGTATTACCGATTTCTTGGGTTGGGCAAAGCCTTCTAGCCGGAAGCCCGGCCGATGCTTATGTGATCAGCCTGCCACTTTCTGTGGGTGCAAAGGACATCGCACTTTTGGCATTCTTAGGCGGAACATCAGCGGCGAGTGGAATGGTAATCGTGTCTACTATTGCCCTTGCTATCATGATGTCTAATGATTTGGTCTTTCCGCTGTTGCTCCGTAGAATAAAACTTTCAAATCGTACCCATACGCACTTTTCTGGGTTGCTTCTTAATGTTCGTAGAATATTGATATTGCTTATTTTATTTGGTGCTTGGGGCTTCTATATGGCATTGGATAATATCCGCTCGTTATCCATTATCGGATTGCTGTCTTTCGCTGCTATTGCACAATTTTCTCCAGCGCTTATTGGTGGTATGTATTGGCGATTAGGCAACAAAAAAGGGGTGTATATTGGTTTGTTGGCTGGCTTTGTTATCTGGTTAGTTACTCTTATGAGTCAGACAGATATGTTAGCAGGGGACTCAGAGAGTAATTTTTTATTGTGGATTATTCGTCCACCACAGTTTTTAGCCGACTGGTCACTCACCGCATCAGATTGGGGTATGGCATTAAGCGTTATTGTTAATGCCCTATGCTACGTACTTATCTCGTTAGTAACACGCTCTAGTTTAAGTGAGCGTTTACAATCAGCGGCCTTTGTAGGGACACCTCTACCTGAAAGCGAAAACATGAGTTTGTATCAAAGCCGAGTGACGGTTTTAGAACTCGAAATGTTGGCAGGAAGATTTGTCGGTCGAACCCGAGCTAGAACGGCTTTTAATAATTATTGGCGACAAGAAGAGCAGACATTACTCCCTAATCAACAAGCGACATCAGGTTTGATTCGTCATACGGAAAGAGTTCTGGCTGGCGTTTTTGGAGCGTCATCAGCTAAGTTAGTGCTTACTTCTGCTCTTCAGGGTAAGAATATGCAGTTAGAAGAAGTCGCTACCATTGTAGATGAGGCTTCTGAGTTGTATGACTTTAGTCGAGGGCTATTACAGGGTGCGATTGAACATATTAGCCAAGGGATTACTGTTGTCGACAAACAACTTAGACTAGTGGCTTGGAATCAAAGATATTTGGAG
Organism: Vibrio algarum; assembly: GCF_028204155.1. Taxonomy (NCBI): domain Bacteria; kingdom Pseudomonadati; phylum Pseudomonadota; class Gammaproteobacteria; order Vibrionales; family Vibrionaceae; genus Vibrio; species Vibrio algarum. The sequence continues at coordinate 622,912 of NZ_JAQLOI010000001.1, forward strand.
TTGTTTGAATTTCCTCCGGGGCTTATTCAGATTGGCAGACCAATAGCGGAAGTCATTCGGCATAATGCTCAGATGGGGCTATGTGGCCCAGGAGATCCTGAAGAACATGTGCGTAAACGTGTTTACCATCTAGAGTGCGGTACACAACACACTTCTTCGCGTGTTTATCCTGATGGAACGGTTATAGAAGTGCAGGGGAATCCGATGCCCGGTGGTGGGTTCGTAATGAGTTTTTCCGATATCACCGTTTTCCGTGAGGCAGAAAAAACGCTCAAAGAGGTGAATGAAAACCTAGAGTATAGAGTGTTAGAGCGTACTAAAGAGCTTGAATCGCTCAATAAAAGGCTCGTATCCGCAACACAAAGTGCCAATACTGAGTCTCAATCTAAAACCCGCTTTTTGGCTGCGGTAAGTCATGACCTAATGCAACCACTCAATGCTGCCCGACTTTTTGCATCGTCCCTTTCTGAAGTGGCCAAAGATGGAGAAACAAAAAAATTATCTACCCATATAGAAAGCGCTTTGGGGGCTGCGGAAGAGTTGATTGGTGACTTGTTGGATATCTCTAGGCTTGAATCAGGCAAGCTAAAAACAGATATAAAAGGGTTTAAGCTTAATGAAGTATTAAACAACCTTAATGCGGAATTTAGTGCACTAGCAAAACAACAACACATTGATTTCAAGATGATTCCATCCAATCTCATCGTTCATTCTGATCCAAAACTGCTACGTCGTGTTCTGCAAAATTTTTTGACAAATGCATTTCGATATAACCCAAAGGGCAAAGTACTGTTGGGTACACGTCGAGTAAACGGTATGGTGAGAATCGAAGTTTGGGATAATGGTGTCGGGATTGCACTGGATAAGCAATCCGAAATCTTTGATGAATTCACCCGTGGAGACCCTAGTCATATATCTCAAGGGCTTGGTATTGGGCTTGCTATTTCTAGAGGTATTGCTCGGGTACTAGAGCATGATATTGGGTTACGCTCTTGGCCTGATGAAGGTTCGGTTTTTTCAATTACTCTTGAGAGGGGGAATTCGTCGAACCGGTTATCGTGCCTGTAGTACAACCAGACATTTCGTCACTATCGAATGTACGCGTGCTCTGTGTTGATAACGAATTAGAGATACTTTCTGGAATGAGAACGCTATTAGAACGTTGGGGCTGTGATGTTAGGACTGCACGTGATTTAGTTGAAAGCTTACAACTGATGCAAGACGACTGGAAACCTAATGTCATCTTTTCTGATTATCGTTTAGACAATGATAGGACTGGACTAGAGGTATTGCAGCAATGTCGTCTGCGTTTGGGGAATAGTTTCGAAGGTATTATTATTAGTGCAGATAGAACAGAAGAGATGCTGACGGCAATTACGTCTAATGGATTTAGTTTTATTGCTAAACCCGTTAAGCCATTAAAGCTTAGAGCGGTACTAAACCGTATTCATTAATAAAGGTTGTATAGCAATGTTCTAAAAGGTTATAGCGGCCCTTTTTTCATACAAAAAAGAAAGCCGATGCAGCAAACTGCATCGGCTTTCTTAATCTATTTAATTATAGATTAATGGTCGTGAGCTGCACCCGAACCTTTAGGGTAACGGATTGATTCAACCATATCTTGAACATCCTGCGGTACTTCTGCTGTAAACTTGTTCACAACAATTGAAACAATGAAGTTCACACACATACCTAGCGTACCGATACCTTCTGGACTGATGCTAAATAACCAGTTTTCAGGCACGTTTGCCGCTGGGTTGATGAACTTGAAGTACACGATGTAAATCGTAGTAAATGCGATACCAGATAGCATACCTGCAATTGCACCTTCTTTGTTCATCTTCTTATAGAAGATACCCAAGATAATCGCTGGGAAGAAGGATGATGCTGCTAAGCCAAAGGCAAACGCTACAACCTGTGCTACAAAGCCTGGAGGATTTATACCTAGGTAACCTGCGCAGACTATGGCAAAGAAGGCCGCCATCCTTGCAGCAAACAACTCTTGTTTATCTGTCATGTTTGGCCTAAATCCTTTCTTCAATAAGTCATGCGATATTGAAGTCGAGATTACTAGTAGTAGACCTGCTGCTGTTGATAGTGCTGCCGCCAAACCACCAGCGGCTAGTAATGCAACCACCCAGTTTGGAAGTTTAGCCAACTCAGGAGAAGCTAATACAATGATATCTCGGTTGATCTTCATCTCATTGCGCTCATCGCCAGAGTAGAACATCTTACCATCGCCGTTCTTATCGTCCCATGCTACTAGACCAGTACTTTCCCAGTTTTGATACCATGTTGGAGCTTCTGCTGCTGCGACACCTTGCATATCTGGACCGTTAATCGTCTCAATCATGTTTACACGAGCAAAGGCGGCAACCGCTGGTGCTGTTGTATAAAGGATAGAGATGAAGATCAAAGCCCAACCAGCAGAGATACGAGCATCAGATACTTTCGGTACAGTAAAGAAGCGAATAATTACGTGAGGTAGACCAGCAGTACCAACCATTAGTGCCGCACAGATAAAGAATACGTCAACCATACTCTTCGACCCATCGGTGTAGGCGGTAAAGCCGAGTTCTTGTGTTAATCCATCAAGTTTGTCTAGTAGGTATACATCGCTGCCTGTCACGGTTGAACCGAATCCAAGTTGTGGAACTGGAGAACCGGTCATCATAAGAGAGGTAAAGATTGCTGGAACCATGAAAGCAAAGATAAGTACGCAGTATTGAGCTACTTGAGTATAGGTAATGCCTTTCATTCCGCCTAGTACAGCGTAGAAGAACACCACACCCATACCGATGATGATACCCATGTTGATATCAACTTCTAAGAAACGAGCAAATACCACACCGACACCACGCATCTGACCTGCTACATAGGTGAACGATACGAAGATTGCACAGAATACTGCTACCATACGAGCCGTTCTAGAGTAGTAACGGTCACCGATAAAATCTGGCACGGTAAATTTACCAAACTTACGTAGGTAAGGAGCTAGACAAAGAGCAAGTAGTACATAACCACCAGTCCAACCCATTAGATATACACCACCATCGTAACCGATGAATGAGATAATACCCGCCATTGAGATAAACGATGCGGCTGACATCCAGTCTGCAGCTGTCGCCATGCCATTTGCTATTGGGTGTACACCACCGCCAGCAACATAAAATTCACTTGTTGAGCCTGCGCGAGCCCAAATTGCTATGCCGATATATAGCGCAAATGTAATACCGACAAGAATAAACGTCCAAGTTTGAATATCCATTTCTTTAGCCTCTTAATCTTCCTGTACGTTATATTTCTTGTCGAGCGCATTCATGCGTGCAACATATATAAAAATCAACACAACGAATGTGTAGATTGAACCTTGTTGAGCAAACCAGAATCCTAATTTGAATCCACCAATTTGGATTGTATCTAGTGCGTCTACAAATAAGATTCCAGCGCCATAAGACACTAAGAACCATATCGCTAGCAGTGAGCCCATGATCTTTAGGTTTTCCTTCCAGTAGGCTTGAGCGTGATCCGACGATTCGAATGACATTGCCTTCTCCTTCCGTTTAGTTATTGGGTGTTAATAAACTGTTACGTGATTTAGATTAGCAGTACTCTTGCAAGATCTCAGTGCAACTTTAGTCGGGGGCTGAAACAAGAAAACGCCCATATTTAGGGCGTTTATGATAGGTAGGTTATAAAAAACAGATGTTAACAGTTTGTTAACTTAGCCTAAGGTCTAATACTCTACACCTAAGGTCTAACTTTGCAATTCAAGCTGTTGTAGAAGGATAACCGCTTGAGTTCGATTTTGAACTCCGAGCTTACGGAAAATAGCCGTCATATGAGCTTTTATGGTGGCTTCAGATACGCTTAACTCATAGGCAATCTGCTTATTAAGCAATCCATCTGACAGCATACCAAGTACTTTGTATTGTTGCGGTGTTAACGACGCTAATTTTTCAGCTAGGTCAGTATTCACATTGGCATTTTTAAGCAGTTCTTCTGGGAAGAAAGGGTCACCGTTTAATACTTGATTTAGAGCAGCAATAAGTGCTCGCATATCACTTGATTTAGGTATAAACCCGAAAGCACCGTGTGTTTTTACTTGGGCCACAATATTTGGTTCTTCGCTTGCAGATATTACGACAATAGGTAGATCTGGATATTCAGCTCTTAGTTGAATAAGGCCAGACATTCCATTTGCGCCAGGCATTTTCAGATCGAGTAATAAGAGGTCTGGCTCGGCCTCTTTATCAAGCAGGCTTAGTAAAGCTTCTAGCGAGTCTGCCTCGAGTAGGTTTGCACCGCTGATCGCCATATGTACTGATTGAAACAATGCATTTCTAAACAGTGGATGGTCATCCGCGATGATAATTGTGTAAGTCGATTCCATGACGTTAAGGGCTCTTTATAATTTAGTTAAATAATAGCTTCAACTAAGTATTGTACGCTTTAGGCCAATGGACAATAATTGTTCGTTAAATTTCTGAACAGTATCGACTTTTAAGTTTTTTTATTGAAGTTTTATCTGTTGATTGCCTATATAGGATGTAACGAGATAAAAGTCATTAACGTGGAGAATGAATTAGGGTGCTTTCATCGTGTGAGCATAATTCAATTTTTGCGGTTATACACAATGAATTTATGCCCGATATGTAAATACCCGATGAAAGCCCCTCTGTTTTAAAACCATTTACTTGCCTAAATTTTGAATAGATAAGTGCTCTAGAAATGGTTCAGATTCAACAAACCCAGTTAATCTGGCATTAGAAATATAGTTTCCACGGGCGTCCCAAAAATCAATGGTTGGTAAGCCCATTACTTTTAGTCGCTTAAATAGCTCGATATCATCGGGTGTGTTTTTTGTTACGTCGGCTTGTAGTAAAACAAATTCTTTTAACTGGCTCTCGACCCCAGGAGTATGAAAGGTATATTTCTCAAACTCTTTACATGCGACGCACCAATCTGCGTAGAAGTCTAACATCACCGGTTTGTTAGCTTTATTTGCGAGTACTAGCTGTTGTTCTAACTCATCTACAGAGGTAATACGAGTAAAGCTGACTTGAGGCTGATAGCCGTTTCCTTCTGTATCACCAAACCATTGGTTATAAACAGGCATAGCTGAAGCAACTAACCCTAATACAGCAATAACACCGACTAAGCTCTGTTTCCAACCACCAAACTCTAAGCTATTTTTAACGTGATAAAGCCAACCAAAGGCAACCACACCAAGAATTCCCCATAATGTAATGGCCCATTGCTCTGGAATAATTCGTTCAATTAAAAATATAGGCGCCGCGAGAAGAATAAATCCGAATAAGATCTTAACTCTGTCCATCCAAGCACCAGCACGTGGAAGTAACTTATTGCCGAATACAGCAACAATAATTAATGGTATACCCATACCTAATCCAAGAGCATAAAGAGCCACGGCTCCGGTTAGTAAATCTCCACTCTGTGCGACGTAAAGTAATGCCCCTGAAAGAGGTGCTGTCGTACAAGGTGAGCAAACTAGACCAGAAATCGCTCCCATAGCAAAGACACCAAGCAGGTTTCCACCTTTTTGTTTGTTGCTTTGTTGGTTTAACCATGTCTGTACGCTAGTAGGCAACTGAATGGTATATAAGCCAAACATAGACATGGCAAGTAAAACAAACAGGACACTTAAACCGATAAGAACGAAGGGGTGCTGCAGCGCCGCTTGAAATTGAAGCCCTGCAGAAGCGACCACCAAGCCTAATAAGGTATAGGTTAGTGCCATCCCTTGTACATAAACGAATGAAAGTCCGAACGTTCTTGCTTGGCTTAGTTTCCCACTGCCTAAAACAATACTAGTGAGAATAGGATACATAGGGAAAACACAGGGTGTAAATGCTAAACCAATACCGAGTGCGAGGAACATAAATGGAGTCCACCAGTTATCAGCTAAGTTGCCTGCCAGTTCTGATTCTTTGCTTAATCGTTGCGTTTTATCCGCCACACTGACTTCTGATTTCTTGGTGTTGTTTTTAATTGAGTCAATAATAGCGGCTGACGTGTTCGTTTGAGAAAACGGCATGAGATCGATGGTTTTTGTTTCAGGGGGATAGCAAAAGCCCGCTTTTGCACAACCTTGATATTGAACAATCAGTTTTGCGCTTTCTCCAACAGAAAGCAGTGGTACTTTAATGCTTAACGGTTCGGTGTAGATATTAACCGAACCAAAAAATTCATCTTGATAAGGAGAACCATCAACCATATCGAGATCACCAATTTGTGCGTTTTCTGCACTAACGGATAAGCGCTGTTGGTATAGGTAATAACCTTCCATTACATCCCATTCAAGATGCACGGTTTCACCGATTTGGCTGCCATAAAAAGGGAATGCTTGCTCGACCGTAACAAAATCTGAATTGTTATTGTTGAATCCACCATTGGAACTCGATGCGCTTGGGCTATTAAAAAGTGCTAAAGCCGAGCCAGAAAAGGAGAGTAATCCGATAAGTATTAGAGAGAAAAAAGCGCGCATATAGATCAACTACTAAACCAAGATAAGATGAATATAAGACCGGATAAGGTCTAGGAAGGTTTCATCATACTAGAGAAAATATGGAAAAATAGTGAATAAGCTAACATGAGCTAAAATAAAGGAGACCGAAGTCTCCTTTATAGAGGGATTTTTAAAAAAAATTACAAGATTAACCCACCAAAGGTAAAACCTAACGCGACTGAAGTGGTGATAGTAACCACTCCCGGAATAAAAAATGGATGATTGAATACATACTTACCAATTCGTGTTGAACCGGTATCATCCATCTCAACCGCGGCAAGCAGGGTTGGGTAGGTAGGCAGTACAAATAGAGCACTGACGGCGGCGAAGGATGCTACGGCGGTTAATGGGGCAACACCAATAGCAAGTGCTGCGGGCATCAATGCGGTTGTTGTGGCACCTTGAGAATAGAGCAACATAGAAGCAAAGAACAGAGTAATTGCTAGCATCCAAGGGTACTGCTCTAGAATATGAGCGGAAAACTCTTTGATTTCATTAATGTGGCTCGAAACAAAGGTATCACCGAGCCATGCAACGCCAAGTACACAAACACAAGCACTCATACCTGACTTAAAGGTTGCCGCATTAGCAATTTGGGAAGCATCTATTTTAGTGATCATGACAATTGCGGTGGCAGCTGTCAGCATAATTGCCATGATAGCATCGTTACGACCGATGGTCGGGTTTTCAATTAGACCCACGGTTCCACTGATCATGGTTGCATAGATAACGACGGCAATAATAGCAGTTAGGAAGATATATACAGATGTCTTTGCTGAAGGAAGAATCGTTCTAGTAGTTACTCCTTTATTCTTAACTAGCCCCTTTTTCATGCGCTCTTGATAAGTTTCGTCGTCTTCTAGTTCTTTACCCATCATATTTGCTACAAAAGCGCCCACCATACAAGCAATGAACGTTGTTGGAATACAAACGGCTAACAAGCTCAGGTAGTCAACACCCAGAGGCTCTAATATTCCGGAAAAAAAGACCAGAGCAGCCGAGATAGGGGAGGCGGTAATAGCGATTTGTGAGGCGACAACAGCGATGGAAAGAGGACGCGATGGTCTTATACCTTGTTCTTTAGCCACCTCTGCGATTACAGGCAATGTAGAAAAAGCGGTGTGACCAGTGCCAGCTAGCAGTGTCATTACATAAGTAACGATAGGTGCATAAAAAGTGATGTTTTTTGGGTTTTTTCGTAAGAACTGTTCGGCGAGTTGTACTAACCAATCCATTCCCCCGGCCACTTGCATTGCCGCTATAGCGGTGATCACAGACATGATGATTAATATGACATCAACAGGAATATTACCAGCGTCTACACCTAGTACCATCGTCAGTACAATAACACCTGCACCACCAGCAAAGCCGATACCAATACCACCAATACGAGCGCCTAAAAATATAAATAACAGTACTATAAAAAGTTCGATCATGACCACAAGTCATATCTCCATAATTGGATAATTTAGTTGAGCGAGGTGCAAAGGGGTTACCTTTATTTACTTTGCACCTATTGCTTTAGATTAGTCGTAGCGTTTCGCTTTATACTGAGGCTTCATTAAATTCTCTACTGAGAATATATCGTTGAGTTGCTCTGCAGTTAGCAACCCCTTTCCAGTACAACTTCTCTGACGTTTTTTCCTGTTTCAGCGCAAATTTTCCCTACAATGTCGCCCTCATGGTGACCAATGTACGGGTTAAGGTAAGTGACTATTCCAATGGAGTTGAATACATACCCTTCACAAACTTCTTTATTTACCGTAATGCCATCGACGCATTTATCGCGTAGGTTAATACAGGCGTTCTTTAAGAGGTCTAGCGATTCAAACATGCTTTGAGCGATAACCGGCTCCATCACATTCAGTTGGAGTTGTCCGCCTTCTGCTGCAAAAGAAATGGTCGTGTCGTTGCCCATGACTTTAAAGCAAACCTGATTGACGACTTCTGGCACCACCGGGTTAACCTTTGCAGGCATAATGGACGAACCTGCTTGAAGCTCAGGTAGGTTAAGTTCATTTAAGCCAGTGCGAGGCCCTGATGAAAGTAGCCTCAGGTCGTTACAAATTTTGGATAGTTTAACCGCAAGCCTTTTCAATGCGCTGTGCGCCATAACATAGGCGCCACAATCTGACGTGGCTTCGATGAGGTCTTCAGCAGGAATGCAACGATATCCAGTAACATCTGCAAGATGTTTAACAGCGAGTACTTGATATCCATTTGCGGCATTAAGCCCAGTACCAATAGCGGTTGCACCGAGGTTAACTTCTAATAGCAGCTCAGCAATATATTTAAGGTTGCGGATCTCTTCGTTTATGGTGACAGCCCATGCTCGAAACTCTTGTCCAACCGTCATTGGGACAGCATCTTGAAGCTGAGTTCGCCCCATTTTGATGATAGAGTCAAACTCTTTACTTTTTAGGTCAAAAGCGCCTTTAAGGTATTCAACAGCTTCAATAAGATGATAAATACTGGTGTAAACAGCGACTCGAAACCCTGTTGGGTAGGCACAATTAGTTGACTGACTCTTATTGACGTGTTCGTTTGGATTTATAAACTCGTATTGGCCTTTCTCTTTGCCCATTAATTCCAAAGCGACATTCGCAATAACTTCGTTGGTATTCATGTTGACGGAAGTTCCTGCTCCACCCTGGAATACATCAGATGGAAATTGATCCATACATTTTCCGGTTTGCAAAATAAGGTCACAAGCTTTAACGATATAGTCAGCAATATGACTAGGAATAACGCTTAATTCGTTGTTGGCTAAGGCTGCCGCCTTTTTGGTCATGACCATTCCACGGATAAATTCAGGTACATCAGAAATTGTGTTGTTTGAAATATTAAAGTTCTCCATCGCTCGAAGCGTATGGATACCGTAATAAGCGTCAATAGGTACGTGACGATCGCCTAGGAGGTCGTGTTCAATTCTTGTGGCTGGTTTGGCTTTTAGATTGGTTTTATTTAGTTTGCTCATAGTCTAGCCCTGGATAATTATTCTAAGAAAAGAATGAATGACTGGCCATTTCCGCTTTGTAGCTTCCGTTCGACAGATTAGATGGCATTAAATCCTTGCAGGCTTCATCGCAGATGATACCCAATTAGTGTTAGGGGATTAATAAACTAACCATATTCTAGGTCAGCTTTTTGTAAAATATTCATTATTTGTATTAATACTGTAAAATATTGTAATTGCCCTGTTTGAACGATGGTTTTGCAAGTACACTGAGAGTTATATTCACTGACCCTATTTGATCATTGGAGAGCGTGTGTTTCCTATTTTATTGTTGCTGTTTATCTTTGTTCCTATTGTTGAAATTGGCCTATTTATTCAAGTAGGTGGGTTTCTTGGTTTATGGCCAACTATTGCGCTAGTGCTTGTGACTGCTTTTGTAGGGGCTTCTCTTGTGCGTAGTCAAGGTATTGCAACACTCATGTCAGTACAGGGTCGTTTACAGCAAGGCGAAATGCCAGCACAACAAATCCTTGAAGGCGTTATGCTAGCGGTAGCGGGTGTGCTTTTACTGACTCCTGGGTTTATGACCGATGCGTTTGGAATGCTCGTGTTATTGCCGGCACCAAGAGCAAAAATAGCGAAAGAGCTCATGAAAAGAGTCAAAATTAACAGTGTGGCCGGCGGTGCAGGCTTTCATGCGCAAGGTGGTGGATTTGGTCAAAGCCCATTTGGACAAGACCCATTTCAATCATCGCGTGATGATGGTAATACTTTCGAAGGAGAGTATGAGAAAAAAGATGATGCTAATGACAGTAATGATGGTTCAAATAATCGTTTGAATTAGCCTTCATAGGCTTCTATGTTGACGAAACTAGAAGCCTATACCCTTCCGCGTTACTAAATTGCCCCTTTAAACCCTAATTGGCGCCAAGCTTCAAAAGCGATAATCGCAACTGCATTCGAGAGGTTGAGGCTTCGACTATCTGGCATCATCGGGATGCGAATTCTCTGCTCTAATGGCAAGCTTTCTATTAAATCGGCTGGTAATCCGCGAGTTTCTGGTCCGAATAACAGTACATCATTAGCTTGAAAATTGGCATCCACATGATGCCCTGTCGTTTTCGTTGTGCAAGCAAAAATTCTAAACGACCCTTCACGTTCATTCTCTAAATAGTCGATAAACGCAGCGAGGTCTTTGTGTCTTTTTACTCTTGCCAAATCATGGTAGTCCAAGCCAGCTCGGCGTACTTTTTTCTCTTCCAGATCAAATCCTAACGGTTCGATGAGGTGCAAGTTTGCTCCACAGTTAGCGCATAGACGAATAATGTTGCCTGTGTTTGGAGCTATTTCTGGTTCAAAAAGTGCAATGTCGAGCATGATTTTCAACGTGGTTGGTTGCTGGAAGTGCGAGTATAACGAGGGTCAGGTCGGTTTCAAAGAAGAACCGACCCTTGTTAATCTGAACTATGGATAATTATGCCATTTCACTCGGTAAGGTGATGGTCATCTTTAATCCACCTAAAGGGCTTTTTTCTGCACGAATAGTCCCATTATGTTGGCGCACGGCGCTTTCAGTTATTGCTAATCCCAATCCTGCACCTCCAGAATTTCTATCTCTCGCGGTCGATACTCGATAGAAAGGCCGAAATATGTCATTTAATTCGGTCTCTGGTACACCATCGCCATCATCTTCAACACAAATAGCGAGTGTTTTGTCAGATAGAGTGAATTGGACGCGAATCGACGTATGGCTATAGTGAATAGCGTTGCGAATAATGTTTTCAATAGCACTCATTAATAGGTTTGGATTACCCGTTATCGAACAAGTTGGTATTTTACCGTAAATGAAGGACTTCTCTTTTTGTTCTGCTTCAAATTGAGCGTCAGAAATAATCTCCTCCCACAGAGTGGTCGCTGAATGAGTCTCTCTGACTTGATGGCTATTAACCTGCATACGAGAAAGTTCTAATAGTTCGCCTATCATTTTCTCTAGACGTTCAGCTTCAGTATCGATACGAGTTAATTCAGATGATTCACCTTGTTTTCGAGTTGCTAATGCGTTTGCCATTCTTAAGCGTGTAAGTGGGGAACGAAGCTCATGGGATATGTCTGATAGCAGTCTTTGATGACCAGATATCATCTGATTGATAGCGATCACCATTTGGTTAAATGCTGCGCCTGCTTCACGGAATTCCGAGCTGCCTTTTTCGAGATTCGGGTCTTCAATGAACTCGCCATTTGCAACCCTTCTAGCTGCATTTTCTAGTAGGCGAGCGGGTTTACTGAGAGCATAGGCTAACCAAAGAAGTAAAGGGGTACTGACAAGCATAACGACTAGAAGAAGCCGGATTGGTTGATCAAATAACTGTAATAAAAAGGGTGGAGTTTGATCCCATTCTCCAGCGATAAAGAGAAGTAGTTGTTGATTTGCGATGGTCACGGGCATCGGGCCAGCTACCATGTAGCGGCCATATAATCTTTGTTGTGGGCTATCTAATGAATCAAGGCTTGTAATAAAGTTTTGTATTGCACGACGCTGCATTCGGCTATTAGAGTCGATTAAATTACCAGTAAGATCAGAAAAATAAATTACCGGTTTTCCTTCTTTTTTCTCGTCTCTTCCTTTGGGATTTACTTTGTCTAATACAGCTCTAATAGATTTATAGTTATCGTATTTGTCTTCAAGGTGCTCACCCAACTTAGAAAGTCTTTCGATGTTGTTTTTTTGTATGCGATGTGTTTGCCTCGGATCCGCATCTTGAACAAGCAAAACGGCGATCAAAACTAAGGACAGGGTAAACCAAAAAATGGCAAAAATACGGCCATAAAGATTGGATATTTTAGGAAGTCTCATTTATCCCTCCTCAACGAGCATGTAGCCGCGCCCTCTTAAGGTTTTTATTCGAGGCTTTCCATCACTGCGTTCAGGTAACTTTTTGCGTAGATTAGAGACGTGCATATCAATGGCTCGGTCAAATGGGGCTAAACGTTTACCCAGTACATCTAAGCTCAACACCTCTTTGGTCAAAGATTCACCCGGATACTGTATAAAATGCGTAAGCAAGGCGAACTCGGTCGTGGTTAACTCCAAAAGCATACTGCCAACATAAGCTTCTTGCTTGCCAGGATAAACTTTAATGTTTTGATATTCGATGTAGTCAGTTGATTTGGCGGTGCTATTGACTTGTGTTCGTCTAAGGATAGCTTTAATACGAGCGAGCAGTTCTCTGTCACTAAATGGTTTAGGAAGGTAATCATCGGCACCGAGCTCTAACCCTATCACTCTGTCTATTTCTTCCCCTTTTGCTGTCAACATAAGCACGGGGATTTCCCAAGATTCTCTTAGCTTTTTCAGCATGTCCATACCATTCATTCTCGGCATCATGACATCTAATAGTATGAGGTCGATTTTGTCGTTTACAGCGGCAAGCCCTGCTTCACCATCGTTAGCTTCGGTAATGTTGAACCCTTCGAATGTAAGAACTTCTTTGAGTAGACTTGTAAGCTCGATGTCGTCATCAACTAATAAGATGTTGGCCATTATTGATACCTCTTATACTTTTGTTACGTTTAGTATGATAGATCTTACCTGTAAAATTAACTGCTTCTTTTATCTTTACGCTTCTTTACGCTTTCTAGACGTTACTTTACCGTGTATCACCTATTCTATGCTTAACCGCTGTGAAGACAGCAAACTTAAAAGAATAACGTGAGGAATAACCTATGAAAGTAACTAAAAAATTAATCATTGCCGCAACTGCTCTCCCGATGATTTTTGCGACAACGAGCGTATTTGCATACGGTGGTAAAGGTGGAGACAACCAGCGTGGTAAAAATGATGGATTTGATAAAAGCTTAATTCGTCAGTTAGATTTAACTGATGAACAGAAAGAACAACTAAGTGATTTGCGTGAAGCTAACCGAACAGAAATGCAAGCAGATCGTCAAGCAAATAGAGAAGCTCGTCAAGCGGAAATGAAGGCACAGCATGCTGCAGTACAAGATCTTGTACTTGCCGCTGACTTTGACCAAGATAAAGCAGAACAACTTGCTAAATCAATGGTTGAAAAACAAGCAGAGCGCCGTGTGCAAAAACTAGCTAAACAACACGAAATGATGAGCATTTTAACTGACGAGCAAAAAGAGCAATTAAAAGAATTGCAAGCAGAGCGTATGGAAGAAATGTCAGAGCGAATGGAGAAACGTAAAGGGAAAAACAAATAAAGCCTAGCTTATTCATTAATCCTCTACGTATAGAAAAGCAGCCTTGTGCTGCTTTTCTTCGTGTTGTCGGCTACAAAAATAAAATGATACCCAAGTCACAAATTCATGGCTATAATCCAACCAAATCTTCCTATTTTGATCTGATATGAAAGAAGAATACGCCCGTTTAGTGTCAATGGCTGCCTGGATGGCAACTGCAATAGCGACATTACTTCTGATTGTAAAGCTAGCGACCTGGTGGGTTACCGGCTCGGTAAGTTTACTGGCATCACTCATTGACTCTTTACTCGATCTTGCTGCGTCTGGTGTTAATTTAGTGGTTATTCGTTACGCTCTTCAGCCTGCGGATGAACAGCATACTTTTGGGCATGGAAAAGCAGAATCTTTGGCTGCACTTGCTCAGGCTATGTTTATTTCTGGGTCTGCGTGTTTTCTTATCCTTAATGGGGTGGATCGCTTCTTTCGCCCACATGAGTTAACTTCTCCAGAATACGGTGTCTATGTGAGTCTTTTTGCGACGCTTGTTACTTTGGGGCTTGTAATGTTTCAAAAGCACGTTGTAAGAAAGACAGGAAGCCAAGCAATATCTGCAGATTCGTTGCATTATCAAACCGATATCTATATGAATATTGCGATTATGTTAGCACTTGGTTTGAGTTATTTTGGTGTTACTCAGGCAGATGCAACATTCGCGGTTGGTATTGGTGTATTTATATTGATTAGTGCCATAAAAATGGTACTAGAAGCCGTTCAATCCTTGTTGGATAGGCAGTTACCAGAAGAAGAACTCAACACCATTCGTGAAGTGGCTATGTCTGTTGAAGGTGTTTTGGGTGTGCATCAATTAAGAACTAGAATGTCAGGACCAGTTAGGTTTATTCAGTTGCACTTGGAATTGGAAGACAATATGTTACTGATCCGGGCTCATGAGATATCGGATGAAGTAGAAGAACAACTTATAAATGCGTTTCCAAATGCAGATGTTCTTATTCACCAAGACCCATATTCTGTAGTCTATGGGACAGAAAAAGGACAAAAAGAACTTGGTTGGTAAATTTATTTCAGTAATTACACCGACAAAAAGCGTTATTTTGAGCTATCTTTTGTTTGAATGAAGGAAACTGAAACCGATTCTGATGTGAATCAACTCAGTTGTCCCTCAAAATGTAATACTCTTTCATAAATGAATAAATTACATCATTTATTGGCTCCCTAAGACGCAAGAAGCGCAATGAGCGAATATAGGAAATGGCTATTAAGAATTCTGCCGATATTGTTATAAACAATATTACATGATGACAATGTTGGTATTTAAAATTTGTAAATTTGATTTAAAAATCGAGGGTGAGCATGATTAAGAAGATTGGTGTTTTGACAAGTGGCGGTGACGCACCTGGGATGAACGCAGCCATTCGTGGCGTAGTACGTACCGCACTTTCAGCGGGTATTGAAGTGTATGGTATCTACGACGGCTATCAAGGCTTATATGAAAACCGTATTGAAAAATTAGATCGTTCTAGTGTTTCTGACGTGATTAACCGTGGTGGTACTTTCTTAGGTTCTGCGCGTTTTCCAGAGTTTAGAGAAGTAAAAACTCGTGAAAAAGCGATTGAGAATCTAAACGAACATGGTATCGAAGCATTAGTCGTTATCGGTGGTGATGGTTCTTACATGGGGGCTAAGAAGCTAACTGAGATGGGTTACCCATGTATTGGCCTACCGGGCACTATTGATAACGATATTGCTGGTACTGACTACACTATCGGTTACTTAACAGCGCTTAACACTGTTATTGATAATATTGATCGTCTACGTGATACGTCATCATCGCATCAACGAATTTCTATTGTTGAGATTATGGGGCGTCATTGTGGTGATTTGACCTTAATGGCTTCGATTGCTGGTGGTTGTGAGTACATCATTACTCCGGAACAGCCATGGAGCAAAGAAGAGTTAATTGCAAGTCTTCAAAGCGGCATCGCTAAAGGTAAGAAGCATGCCATTATTACGCTAACAGAGCTAATGATGGATGCGAATGAACTTGCTAAAGATATCGAAGCGGCTACAGGTCGAGAGACTCGTGCAACGGTTCTTGGTCATATTCAACGTGGTGGTCGTCCGACGGCATTTGACCGTGTTTTAGCATCTCGCATGGGTAATTACGCTGTCCATCTTCTAATGGAAGGTGAAGGTGGTCGTTGTGTTGGTATCCAAAAAGAGGAGCTGATTCACCATGATATAATCGATGCTATCGAGAATATGAAGCGTCCAGTACGTACAGATTTATATAAAGTTGCAGACGAATTGTTCTAGACTTAATTAGAAACTGATAAAAACGGCCACTAAGAGATTAGTGGCCGTTTTTATTTTTGTAATGCTTTATAAATAAAAAAGTCAGCCTTGGCTGACTTTTTTGTCACCACTAAGCGCAAAGCTTAGATGATATGAATAAATTAAGCTTTTGCTACTGCAGCTGCTTTAGCGATTGCTGCAAAACCTTTTGCATCAAGTGCTGCACCACCAACTAGCGCGCCATCGATATCAGGCATGCCAAATAGTTCTGCTGCGTTGCTATCTTTAACAGAACCACCGTATTGAATAACTAGGTTCTTAGCTACTTCTTCGCTTGATAGAGCGATGTGAGCACGGATAGCTGCGTGGATTTCTTGTGCTTGCTCAGCTGTTGCAGCTTTACCAGTACCGATTGCCCAAATTGGTTCGTAAGCAACGATAGCACCATTTAGAGCTTCAACGCCTTGAGTCTTGATTACTGCGTCTAGTTGACGAGCACATACTGCTACAGTTTCACCAGCTTCGTTTTGTGCTTCTGACTCACCAATACAAAGTACAGGAACTAAGCCATTTTCTTTAAGGAATGCGAATTTTTGTGCAACAAATTCATCAGATTCGTTGTGGTATTCACGACGCTCTGAGTGACCGATGATAATGTGAGTTGCGCCAAAATCTTTAAGCATTTCTGGAGACATATCACCAGTGAATGCACCACTGTTATTTAAATCTGTGTTTTGAGCACCAAGAATGATTTTGTTGCCACCTTCTTTGATCAAGCGCTCAGCTAGGTCAACATAAAGTGCTGGTGGAGCAACTGCAACGTCAACACCAGTTACGCCTTCAAGCTCAGCGTTAAGTCCGTTTAGTAGCTCAGTTACCATTGCTTTGCTACCGTTAAGTTTCCAGTTACCCATAACTACAGGATGACGCATAAGAATATCTCCAAAAAGTAATTAATGTAAAAAATAAACAATATTTCGAAAGAATATAACAGATAAAGCCTGTTAGATCATGACACGAATCATTTCTTTATCGAATCTTTGGCTTTAGATCTGTACGGTTGTTAGTCAAACTTGATCCAGCATACAAAATAATAGCTAAACTTTAGAAATTTGCTCGGATTACTGTATTTTGATTCAGTCTGACTTAAGGAAATATATCAAATGCCAAATATTGTATTGGAATACACTAACTCCGTTGAAGATAGAGTAAATATTCAGGGGTTATTAAAGGACCTTCATCAGGTTGCTTTGGATTGTGGTTTATTTCAAGCCGATGATGTGAAGTCTCGTGCTTTGCGATGTCATCAATGGTTGATTGGCGAATATGATGATAGTGAAGACTTTATTCATATTACGTTTGAGATGTTATCTGGTCGGTCAGACGAACAAAAAAACAAGTTGTCTCATCAGCTTATTGATGTCCTAACTGCTCAAGCTGGGACAGTAAAAAGCGTGTCGGTGAACATGCGTGATATGGATAGAAGTACCTTCAAGAAGGTACTCAATTAAATTTAAGGTAAATATTGATGTCGATACCTGAACTGCTTTTTTCATTTCGAGGAAGAGCAAGTCGCAGAACTTTTTGGCTGTGGAATGCGTTCTACTTTCTAATGATTATTACTGTCGCCACTTTAGTGAAAAATCTGTTTCCAGAGTCGGATAGTATGGTGCTTCCAGTAATTTTAGTGCTATTGGTTATTCCTGATCTAGCGATAACAGGAAAGCGTTGGCACGATAGGGGTAAATCTTTGCGTTGGTTAGTATTGCATTTACCTCTTGTGTTGACCCGATTCATGATACCTGTAGCGGAGGCAGGGGGCAATTCCAACCCTCTATGGTGCAATCTATAATATCTCTGTCTGCTATGGCATGCGGTGCATGGATATTTGCTGAGTGTGGTTTGTTTGAAGGCAATAAAGAAGAAAATCAGTACGGCAAACCTCCA
Organism: Vibrio algarum; assembly: GCF_028204155.1. Lineage (NCBI taxonomy): Bacteria > Pseudomonadati > Pseudomonadota > Gammaproteobacteria > Vibrionales > Vibrionaceae > Vibrio > Vibrio algarum. Next base: position 640,860 of record NZ_JAQLOI010000001.1, read on the forward strand.
ATAAGGTAGCGTATTGTATTTGTCATTAATTAATGGCGTGGAGAAAATGGAATTATTTCAGCGCCATCGTCTAAGTTATGTTCTCCTTCCAGCACCTCATGCATCTTAACAACCTGAAGACTCAGCTCCCTCGCTAAAACAATATTGATATGATATGGGTTTTTGCAGTGACTAATAACTCGATCAATATGACTTTGTTGGGCGCGTAGTCTCGGTATCATTTCTTCTGATGCGCCAGTGATCACTTGTTCGCATGCTTTACGCTTAAACGTCTCGAAACCTTGGGGATTGTTTTGAGCTAATTCGACCAGTTCGTCAAAAGATGGAAGTGTTTGATCATACTGAATTTGTGGCATTAACCCTCCTGTAATTGACGCTTACATTATTTTACATTCATATAAGTGTAGTCAATTTTAGCTAGTCCGAGGGGTAAAATTGCCTCTAATCATTGTCTAGTTCAGTGTGTCTCGAATATGATAAACACAGCGCCTTTCGCCTTTTATTATGTGTTCAGTGCGTTCTACTTTGCAGTTTTCACCAAGTAATTTTTGAAATACATTCAGTTCAGATAGGCACAAGCTAGGACAACTTTTTGCAGCTTTACAAATAGGGCAGTGATTTTCGATTAAGATAAATGCATTACCCACTTCGGTTAACTCTGCCATGTAGCCATCTTCAACACGAAGATTTTTAAGTTGTTGCAGTTTACCTTTAAGGTCAGTGAATTTTGATACTGACTCACTGTATTTCTCTAATGTTTGTTTTTCCCTCTCTAACGCGATTTTTTTTATACCATCCTCCCCAAATAATGTGCCGACGGCTTCGATGACTTGAACGGTAAGTTCTCCGTGACGGTCGGAAAACTGTGCATGTCCTCTAGATGTAAGCCGCCAATGGCGTGTAGGGCGTCCTACCTTTACCTTTAAATCATAAAACTCTAACAAGCCGTTTTCTTCCAACGTCTGCAGGTGTTGACGTGCTCCCATGCTCGTCATGTTAAGATCGTCTGCAAGGTTCTTTGCTGTCAAAGAACCTTCACTCTTGAGTTTCTGTAATATTCTATCCGTTGTTTTCACCGCAAGTACCTAAGATTATACTCGTAACTTATCATTACAGTTCTTATTATGAATTAAGTAATTAATAAAGCAAATCCTTAACTAATGAGCAAAATAAAAAGCGCAGCTATATTAGCTGCGCTTGACGATGTTTAAGTAGGAAAGTTAAAGAATTATATCTCTAATTTCAGGGTCTTTACGGTCTAAATAGTGGATAGACTTGATACGTCGAATGGTTCTACAACGACCTCTAATAAGTAAGGTTTCCGTAGTAGCTATGTTACCTTTGCGTGTAATCCCTTCGAGCAAATCGCCTTTAGTGATCCCCGTTGCTGAGAAAACAACATTGTCACTGCATGCCATATCTTCCATCTTTAAGATGATACGTGCTTCTACGCCCATCTCTTTACATCTAGCGAGTTCTTGATTTCCGTGGATGCGATTATCTTCGGTATCGCCTTTTACTTCATGTCTAGGAAGCAGACGGCCTTGCATGTCTCCGTCAAGGGCACGTATAACCGCGGCAGAAACAACACCTTCAGGTGCTCCACCGATACAATACATTACGTCAACTTCGCTATCTGGCATACAAGTGAGAATTGATGCAGCTACATCGCCATCTGGAACGGCAAATACGCGGACACCCATCTCTTGCATCTCTTTAATAACTTTGTCATGGCGTGGTTTTGCTAAGGTGGTTACTACAAGCTCATTCAGAGATTTGCCCATCGCTTGAGCGATATTCTCTAAGTTTTCTGTAAGTGGTTTATCTAAGTCGATGCAGCCTTTAGCTTGAGGCCCAACAACGAGTTTTTCCATGTACATATCCGGCGCTTTTAGAAAGCTGCCTTTTTCACCAGCGGCAAGCACCGCTAGAGCATTCGCTTGACCCATTGCGGTCATGCGAGTGCCTTCGATCGGGTCGACAGCAATATCTACAGCATCTCCGCCAATACCAACATGCTCTCCAATAAATAGCATTGGTGCGTCGTCGATCTCGCCTTCACCGATGACGATTTCACCATCGATTTCTGTTTTGTTGAGAAGCGTACGCATCACCTCAACAGCAGCTCCATCCGCGGCGTTTTTATCACCTCGTCCGAGCCAATGATAACCTGCCAGTGCTGCACCTTCTGTTACACGAGAAAATGCCATTGCTAAATCGCGTTTCATGCCTACTCCAAAATAGTAAAAAATCGGGAGAAAAAATTTGCGGGGATTCTATCATACAAAAGAGTAAACGTTTGCCTTTTTGGTTTTGTTTCATCCGCCAGTTTGTCATTTTCTGATAGAAAATAAAATTAGCTGTGCTGGATTCAATATGAAGCTGATTGGAGGCTTAATAAGTTAAAAAAATGAGTGCAGTTGTTTTAATTTTGAGCATATAACTCGAGAATCATGATATTAAACGTGTTTATATTGAAAAGCGTGAGTAGAATAAAGCCATTCGTGACTGAATTTTCTTTCAGTCAACTAGAACAAAAGTAAAGGTAGAATGTATGTCTTTAGAAGTGCTAGAGCAGTTAGAAGCAAAAATCCAAACCGCGGTTGATACTATCACCTTGTTGCAGATGGAATTAGAAGAAGTTAAGCAAAAAAACCAAAACTTGGAGCAAGCAACAACCTCATTAAAAGATAATTGTTCGGATCTAGAGCAACAGAATGAACAGATGCGTCAAGAGCATGAAGCTTGGCAGCAAAGAATACGTATTTTGCTCGGAAAGATGGAAGATGTAGAGTAACTTTTTAAAAGCTAAAAGGCAGCCACTAACACAGGGCTGCTTTTTAATGGATTAAATTGTTTAGCGAATGTCTTCTTCGGTTTCATCATCGATGTCTTCAAAGGTATCGTCTTCAAGAATTTCCAAATCTGCGTTTAATGGTTCTTGTGAGATAATGATGCCGGTGTTATCCGCATAAAGATAGTCTTCCGGTAAAAAGGTAACGCCACCAAAGTTCACTGGAACATCAATGTCACCAATTTGCTGACTTGCTGCACCAACAGGAATAGAAGCAAGGGCTTGTATGCCTATGCTCATGTCCTCTAACTCATCTACTTCTCGTACTGAGCCATAAACAACAATGCCTTCCCAATCATTCTCTTCAGCAAGCGCGGCAATTTCAGAATCAATTAACGCTCTGCGTAAAGACCCACCACCATCAATTAGGAGAATACGACCAGTACCATCTTCTTCTAGGATCGAGCGGATAATACCATTGTCCTCAAAGCATTTTACGGTAGTAAGTTGACCTGCAAATGAGGCACTTCCACCAAAATTGCTGAACATTGGTTCGACTACATCGACTTGGTCTGAGTAAATATCACAAAGAGCAGAGGTGTTGTATTCCATATGCGTTGTCTTCTATTGGCTACTGAAAAGACTATCGAGTATATCGACTCGATGAGTCAATGCAATGACAAGGCTCAATTATCTAACTATTGTTTGAGCTACAACTACCAGTGAAAACAAAATGTTAGTAATTGATGCGCATTTAACAATAACTGGCATCATTGGTGCAATAGAGACAGGAGAGCTTGACTCCAGTACTTCTTTGCCATGTTTTGCTAAGGTAATAGCGGATAAAAAGAAAGGAACAATAATCCAAATAGTCGTACTGTGGCTAAATAGATAATAGACATATGAGAGAAAAGCCAATCCAATTAATATGATGTGATAATACTTCGCGGGTTGCTCTCCAAGCCTTACTGCAACGGTTTTCTTACCACAGGCTCGGTCATTATCGATATCGCGCATATTATTAATATTGAGTACAGCAACGGCTAACAATCCACATCCAATGGCAGGAATGAAAATGTCAGCATGGATAAAGCCAGTATGAAGAAAGTAAGTTCCCCCAACACCTAATAAGCCAAAGAATACAAAAACAGACAGGTCACCTAGACCGACGTATCCATAGGGTTTATTGCCAACGGTATAAGCGATAGAGCTTAATATGGCGAGAAACCCTAAGCCTAAAAATGCCATGATATTAGTAAAGCTTTCAAGAGAATAAAAGATGAGAGCTAAGCCCGATAGGATCGTTAAGCCAATATTAAGCACAATAGCCCGCTTCATCTCTCTTTGCGTTACAGCTCCTGACTGCATTGCACGGGTTGGGCCTAAGCGCTCATCGTTGTCAGTGCCTTGTTGAGCATCGCCGTAATCATTGGCCAAATTAGATAAAATTTGTAGAAGTATCGCGGTAAGTAAAGCGAGTGCCATAACAGCAAAAGAAAAACTGCCATTTGAATAAGCTAAGCTGCTGCCCGTCGTAATTGTAACGAGAGCGAGTGGTAGAGTTTTTGGCCTTGCTGCATCTAGCCAGATTGCGAGTGACTGCTTCATTGACATTGTTTACCTTAATTTGATGGAAGCAGTATACCAATTGCACAAATAATAAAAAGCCCATCTAAAGGGGTAGATGGGCTTATCTAAAAACGTTCGTAATTATTGGAAGTTACAGAATGAATCTGCTTAGGTCTTCATCTTCGATAAATTCACCTAAACGTTGATTTACGTAGGCTGAGTCAATCACCATTTTAGATCCAGGCTTATCTGTAGCATCGAAAGATATTTCATCCATGAGCCTTTCCATTACAGTATGTAAACGACGAGCACCGATATTCTCTGTTGTTTCATTTACACGCCAAGCCGCTTCTGCTATCTGATTAATACCATCTTCAGAAAACTCAATGTTTACTTCTTCAGTTTTTAGCAAAGCAATATACTGTTCAGTCAAAGAAGCTTTAGGTTCTGTTAGTATTCTTTTGAAATCATCGCTAGAAAGGGCTTCTAGTTCAACACGAATAGGCAGACGACCTTGAAGTTCAGGAATTAAATCTGAAGGTTTCGATACTTGAAATGCACCAGATGTAATAAACAAAATATGGTCTGTTTTTACCATGCCGTGTTTGGTTGAAACCGTACTACCTTCAATTAAAGGAAGTAGATCTCGCTGTACGCCTTCACGAGAAACATCAGGACCAGAGCTTTCACCACGCTTACAGATTTTATCTATCTCATCGATGAATACGATGCCGTTATTCTCCGCGTTGTAGATAGCTTGTTCTTTTAACTCCTCATGGTTGACGAGTTTGGCTGCTTCTTCTTCAACTAAGGCCTTATAAGCATCTTTAATTTTCATTTTGCGGCTTTTCTTTGTATTGCCCGCTAGATTTTGAAACATACCTTGAAGTTGGTTGGTCATCTCTTCCATTCCTGGAGGAGCCATGATCTCTACGCCCATCTGAGGCGCGGCAACATCAATATCGATCTCTTTGTCGTCTAGTTTGCCTTCTCGCAGCTTTTTTCGGAATATTTGACGAGTATTTGATGAAGTATCTTCTTGTTTTTCATTTTCACCCCATGCATCACGTGCTGGAGGTAACAATGCGTCTAGAACGCGCTCTTCAGCTTGTTCTTCAGCTCGGTATTTTACTTTTTCTGTGGCTTGTTGATGGGTCATTTTTATTGAAACATCGGTGAGGTCGCGAATAATGGTTTCTACCTCTTTGCCAACGTAACCCACTTCTGTGAATTTGGTCGCTTCTACCTTAATGAAGGGAGCATTGGCAAGTTTCGCTAAGCGGCGTGCGATTTCTGTTTTACCAACACCTGTTGGACCAATCATTAAAATGTTTTTTGGCGTAACTTCTACTCGCAAGCTTTCTTCTAATTGCATTCTGCGCCAGCGATTACGTAGTGCTATAGCGACTGAACGTTTTGCTTTGTCTTGACCAATAATGTGGCGGTTTAATTCGTGAACGATTTCACGAGGTGTCATTTCGGACATGTAGTTATTCCTCAATTCTGAGCAGAAAATTATAGTTCTTCAATTGTGTGGTGATGATTAGTAAATACGCAAATATCACCAGCTATGTTCAGAGACTTCTCTGCTATCTCACGAGCATCTAATTCTGTATTTTCTAAAAGAGCAGTTGCAGCGGCTTGAGCAAAATTACCACCAGAACCAATAGCAATTAAATCGTTTTCTGGCTGCACAACATCTCCGTTACCTGTGATGATAAGCGAAGCAGTTTCATCGGCGACGGCGAGAATAGCCTCTAATTTTCGAAGTGCGCGGTCACTACGCCAATCTTTTGCGAGTTCTACCGCAGCTTTGGTTAGGTGACCTTGATGCATTTGCAGTTTACTTTCAAATCGTTCAAATAGGGTGAACGCATCAGCGGTACCTCCAGCAAAGCCAGCAAGCACTTTGTCGTTATATAAACGGCGAACTTTTTTAGCATTACCTTTCATTACGGTATTGCCTAAAGATACTTGTCCATCACCAGCAATAACAACTTTATTATTACGACGTACAGATACAATGGTAGTCACGAGAATAGCCTCTTTTCTTTTTACTAGTGAGATAGCGAATATATGAGGATAATCGTGAAGGATTTCAAGGATGAAAAAAGCGAGATAGTTAACTATCTCGCTTTTTGGTGGATTAAATTTTTATTTTGAATTATTTATTGCTCTTCTTTCCAAATCGCACAAGGTTCAATTTTAGCTCTTTGTAATGTGTGTTTGTCTTTTTCTGCATCGCGCTTAAGCTTATATGGCCCCAAAACAACCTTGTACCAGCTGCTGCCTTCTTTTTTACGAATCTTACTACTAATGCCTTGGAAGGCGATGTTCACTTTGCGACTTTCTGCTTGGCTTAAAGATTTAAAGGCACCACATTGCATAATGTATGGGACTGCAGATATAACTTGTTCCTTAGCTTCTATCTCGATCTCTTTATTGGGCAGAGACTTAACATAATCCCACTCTTCTTCAGGTAACTCTGGCAAGCTGGCTTTATTTTTCGTTGTTTGCGGTTTAGTCGTCGGTTTCACTTCTGGTGTGACCGGTGGCTCTGGGTCGTTATTTAGTATTGTTAAACCATAACCAAACCCTCCTAATAAAAGAACGGCGAGAAAACCCATTTTCCACGGTTTTTTTGAGGGAGCCTTTTTACGCTTAGTGTTTTTACGAGAGCCTTGGCCTCGTCTTACATAATCTCTATTGGCCATAACATATCAGCTAAATTTCGGTAGGGATATGGTAATCCAGAATGCATCAGGAAGACAATCTTAGTTTAAAAAGCGGTGCTATTGAGCACCGCTAAAAATGTAAATACCTAAAATTTAGTTTGGATAGTTAAGCTCTAGGTGGAGCGGCACTGTTTCGGATGACGAGTTTTGTTTCTAATAACCTTGAACCAGCTCGAACATCTCTACCTTTCAATAATTCCAACATCATTAACATCGCTTGACGGCCAATTTCATAACGAGGCTGTGAAACCGTCGTCAATGGTGGATCACAATATTGAGAGAATTGAATATCATCAAAGCCAACGACTGAAAGATCTTGAGGTACACGTAACCCGAGTTTTTTCGCTTCTTGAATCGCACCAATAGCCATTGTGTCGTTGTGGCAGAAAATAGCAGTAGGTGCATCTGGTAATGATAATAATTTTCTAAGTGCTTTAGCGCCACCTTCGAAGCTAAAGTTACTATAAGTGCAGTAAGTGGTATTTAGCGCAATACCAGCTCTACGCAATGCCTGTTGGTAACCTTGATGTCTGAATTGGCATAATGCGGCTTCTTCTGGGCCTGAAATCTGTGCAATCTTTTTATGACCCATTTGAGTTAGGTAATTAACGGCTTCAAAAGCTGATGTTAAATTATCAATATGAACGGTCGGCAGCTCTAACTCTGGCGCGTATTCACAAGCCATTACCAGAGGAGGAAGATTTTTTTGTTCTGGTTTGCTTACATCAAATGGTAAGTCAGTACCAAGCAGTAGCATTCCATCAGCTTGCTTAGTAAATACCAGGTTAACGAATGAGCTTTCTCTTTTTTCTGTTGGCCGCTATCACCTAGCAGAACTAAGTAGCCATGCTCCATTGCCGCATCTTCGATACCTCGAATAATCTCTGTAAAATAGGGGTCACAAATATCAGGAACAATGGTGACAATTGTTTTTGACTCATTCCGACGAAGATTTCGAGCTAGAGAATTTGGGGAGTATCCAGCTTCCAGTACAGCGTCTTCTACACGTTTTCTAGTCGATGCAGAAACTTTTTCTGGGTTCATTAAAGCACGTGAAACCGTAGCGGTTGAAACACCTGCAAGCTGGGCAACATCCTTCATTGTCGCCATAAATAATAACCTCTATATATCCAAAATGTAATAATTGTTATGTAACTGTATGTTTATGCTCTAAGTGTATTGCTTTAGAGAAATGTAATTTACGGGTAGAGTAACAAATTTTGCATATGTTGTGTGATGAATGTCTCGTTGGTGAATATAAACAAGTACAAATCATTCGCGTAACAAATGGTTAGCTCAGATCTTGAGGCTCAATATCTATAGACCAGCGTACTTTTTTGGCTAAAGGTAACAGTTGTATTGCGGATTTTGCACTGTGCAAAAGTTTTTGCATAGTGCTTCTATGTGGGGTTTGTAGTAGTAATTGCCATCGCGATTTACCTGCACGTTTTGCTAAAGGTGCAGGAGTTGGGCCCATAACCATAGAATAACCGTCAAACATAGGATTTGATTCGAGAGTGTGTCTAACCTGTCTTAAAAAGTCTTCTACTAGACTACTATTGTTGGCTTCGGCTCTAAATAATGTCAGGTAGGTAAAGGGCGGAAGCATTGCTAATTTTCTTTCTCTAAGCGCAGTGTGAGCAAAGTGATGATAATCTTTGTAGAGAAGAGCTTGCAGCAAAGGGTGTTCAGGGTGGTGAGTTTGTAATAGAACTTCACCGGGTTTACTTGCTCGGCCTGCTCGACCCGCGACTTGGATAAAGAGTTGAGCTAAACGTTCTGAAGCTCGAAAATCACTACTGAATAAAGATCCATCCACATCGAGTAGCCCTACTAAGGTTACGTCAGGGAAATGATGTCCTTTGGCAAGCATTTGCGTACCAATGAGTATTTGAACTTTGTTATTTCGAATGGTTTCTAATGCAGCCTCTAGTGAACCTTTCCTTCTTGTGCTATCACGATCAATACGTAGCGTTTTATATTCAGGAAATAGCGACTGTAGTTGCTGCTCCAACTGTTCGGTGCCTACCCCAACCGTGACTAGTTGAGTTGAGCCACATCCATGACACTGGTGTACAACAGGACGTTGAGAACCACAGTGATGACATCGCATTTCATTACTATTTTGATGGTACGTATAGTACGCATCGCATCGCTTACAATCTGCGGTCCAGCCGCATTCATGGCACATCAACGCGGGGAAAACCCTCTTCGATTTAGAAACAACATCACTTGATTTCCAGAATCTAAGTGTTTTCTCATTTCAGCGATTAAAGGGGCTGATAAACCCCCTCCAAATAAAGCCCTTTGATATCTAAAACTTTATGTGTAGCAGGGACCGCATTACCAGCTCGCTCGCTTAATATGAGGTGATGATATTTACCTGAGATAGCATTCTGTAAACTTTCGAAACAAGGCGTGGCTGACCCTAAAACAATTGGGATGTTTTCTTTGTGGGCCCTCATAATGGCTACATCTCGTGCGTGATATCTTAAGCTGTCTTGTTGTTTATAAGAGGTGTCATGCTCTTCATCAACAATAATAATGCCGAGATCCCTAAATGGAGTAAGCAATGCGGATCGGGTTCCAATCACAATACCAGCCTGTTGTTGTCGCGCGGAAAGCCAAGCATTGAGCCTTTCCGT